>JAAZZE010000007.1 GCA_014239255.1 Gammaproteobacteria bacterium | reverse complement strand
TATAGAACGCTCCAAGAAACGTAACAAACATGATCGACAACTCTGTAGTTGGCCAGAAAATGATGGAGGCCGGCACCCATGCAAGCGGTGGTATCGGACGAAGGATCTCAAATGGCGGGAAAAACATGCCTCGAAAGTATTTATTGACTGCCATCGCTAGTCCAAATGGGATTCCAATAATTTGTGCAATCAAAAAACCTAGGAACACCCGGCCCATACTCAGATACCAACTTTCCCAATATCCAGGCAAAAGAACCACATCGCTCCAGCGAATCGCAACGATTGATGGTGCATCTACCTTTCCCACAAACGGGACCATAACTCCGAACCACTCGTTGAATCGAAATCCGACCTCCCACAGAGCGAGAAATATCAGTATTGATAAAACACCACGTCTGAAAGTCAGATCTGAAGCTAGAGCTTTAGCTCTAGCGCCTAGCGTTTCTTGCTTCTTCGATGCCTTTCCCATCTTATTTCCTCAACTTTCAGTTACTGCGCGCGATGAACATTAAGCAAGCTCTCGCTCACCCGCTTCAAACGCTTTGACTGCTTCTTCATGAACCGCTTCTTTGGTCTCTTGCACTAAAATCCTAAACTCTTCAGAAGACAGTAACCGATAATCTCTTGGCCTATTGATTTTTACTTCGACTATTTTCTTTGTCCTGGCAGGACGCGTCGTCATAACAATGACCCTATCCCCGAGGAAAATTGCCTCTTCCAAATCATGCGTTATGAAAAAGATGGTAACTCGAGTGCGGTCATATACCTCAAGCAGAGATTCGTGCATGATTGACTTGGTCAGTGCGTCCATAGCACGGTAGGGTTCATCCAGCAGCAATACCTTCGGATCGTTTATCAACGCGCGAACGATTTCTGCCCGTCGAGCCATTCCCGAGGACACTTCGCCCGGATACTTGTCTGCGACACCCGATAATCCAGCCTCAGATAGCATCGAAATTGCTTTCTCGCGAGCATCGGCTTTATTCATTAATCCTTGAACAATCGGGCCATAAGCTACGTTATCAGCCAACGTTTTCCAGGGGAACAATGCGCCATTCTGAAATACGACAACCCGATCAGCACCCTGATCGGCCAACGGTTTGTCCGGTCCACAGAGCATTTCACCATCAAGATCTATCTGGCCTGATGTGATCGAATGAAAACCGGCAATAGCGTTCAGCAAGGTTGTCTTGCCACAGCCAGATGGTCCAACAATCATACAGACCTCAGCCGGCGCTATTTCTAAAGAGCAATCGTCCACCGCAAGGACATTTGCACCCTCTGGGTCATAAATCTTGGTGACATTGCGTATGCTGATCGCCCCCTTAGTGGAAGCGTTCCTATCTGTTGCCGGCTGCTGATGAGTTGTTGTAGTCATCTACACGCCTCCTTGGCCAAGCGCCTTTTCTCGCCACCGCATCATACGATTGCCGGCAGCGCGCACCATTGCGGAGGTTATCCAACCAACCAATCCCAGCGTTAACATAGCCATAACCATGGTGGTGTACTTGTTGACCATATACGAAGCCATAATCATATAACCCAACCCATAATCACCAGAGATCATCTCTGCTGCCACTAGAGAAAACCAAGCTACCCCGATACTGATCTGCAAACCCGTAAATATAAATGGCAAAGAGCCGGGCACGACCACATTCATAAAGACATGTCGTTTCTTAGAGCCAAGACAGCCCGCCGCCCGGAAATAAGACTCATCAATGGACTCTACACCGAGCATTGTGTTTAAAGCGGTCACAAAAAAAGAGGCTAAGGTTGCCAGATAGATGATTGGCGTCTCAAACCCCGAGAACATCACAATTGCAAGCGGAACCCATGCGAGAATCGGAATCGGCCGTAAGGTCTCCAGCACTGGAAAAGTATAATCCTTAAACTTCTTTGACCAGCCCATAAAGAGGCCCAGGGGCACACCGAGAACTGTTGCCAGAGCGAAGCCAATAATGACTCGCCTGCAACTGACCCAAATATTAATATAGTAGTCTTCGGTAAAAAGCGAGGTACCCCAGATCGGGTCTCTACTTAGCCATTCGGTTATTACCTCGACCGGGCCCGGGATCTTAAAAAAGGGGAAAATTTTCCAATACTCATTTAAAAGAAAATAGGTCAGTAGCCATAGCCCGATACCCGCGAACGCCAGGTACGGCATGGGCGTCTTCAATGATTTCCAGGTCTTGTACAGAAAATACTGAAAGCCTGTTGGAGCGTGCCCGCTGACACCTTGATTACTCATTCACATCTTCCCCTTTTGCCCATGTTTCGGGTGAACAGTAAGTACTACTCTGCGTACCACCGGGCGAGCTTTTTACAGGCAGGCTCGCCTGCGGCGGGTGATACTTTAACTTTGTTTTGACTTAGAAATCAAAAGCGGGCTCCGAGATACTCTCGAGGCCCGCTTTTCAATCAACCTACTAAACTAACATCTTAATTATTGGTATGCAGAATCCGGCTGTTCCCCCACAAATCCGATGGGTGCCGACAAGCCTCGTGATGTCAGAACTTCTTTTGCTACATCATCCATGATGGCTTCTGGTCGCAATATCGCATTCGGTACCACCTTCCGGCCATTCAGGAACCTAGTTGCCGCAGAAACCAGTTGCCTGGCCGTATCATCAAACACGTATCGCAACGTCAGCTTTTCTTCTCCGCCACCGATCGCAGGTGAGTTCTGGCCATATAGTGATGCCCAGAGTGTACGTCGATCCATGCCTTCGGTCTGGTCGTCTGCCATCTGCGATACCGCCGTGGCATTACCCAGATCTTTTAAGAACAACTGGGCGTCTAACTCAGCTTCGAGCCAGCCACGCTGTACATCGGGCCGGTCACGAATGATCTCGTAGAGCATCGCCAAAAAGCCTGCATCACCGCCTTCTACGCCATCAAAGCTTTCACCCGATGCAGCGCGCCGCGCGATACCCTCTAACTGAATCTTCGAAGCGGTAGGCTCCCAGATAACTGCGGCATCGAGTTTGTTGTTCTTGAAGCTGGAGGTGATAACCTCGATGTTCATGTTGAGGTATTTTTTGGGCTTGATGCCAGCCTGCTCGAATGCCCAACGGGCAAAACGGTCAGTACATGCGCCATGGGGGGCAGCAACTAACTTACCGTCCATCCACTTAACGGCGTCAAACCCATTTGCGAACTCCGGTGCATCATTCTTCACCAGGAATACGTTGCACTGCTGACGCGACGTTCCCAACACAGCGATCATACGAATGTCAACTTTATCCTTCTTAGTGGTCGATACGATCGCAGGCATATCGCCCATGTAGCCAAGATGATTCTTCTCACCCAACATCTTGCCGACGATGACTGAGCCTTGCAGGCCGATTTCAAATTTAACATCAGACCCGGCCGGCAGATACTTCTTCCAGGACTGCTGGCCATTGATCACAACTCCAGACCATGATTCGGTGTAATAAGGCTGATACCCAACTACCAGGTTGACGGCCTCACCTGGCTTACCAAAGCCAACCTCGGCAACCGCTGTCTGCATAGCACCCGCGAAGAGCATGGCTGCTCCTACACCGACAGACAATATGGGCTTATTAAAGTTATACATATCTTCTCCCCTTTGGTGAATCCAATATTGGTTTTGCAAAAAAACAAATTCTTCCAGCAGAACTGGAACGCATCACTCTATTGCTGACCTCAATATCAGTCAAGGTGGCGTGATTTGTAAAATGCTTTAATTTGATCGTTTGATTGGCCATTCCTATCAGGATCACAAGTACCGACAACAAACCAATGTGGATCGCTGAATGGTTCTATGCAGATGCAAAAAGGGCAAACCAGGAGCATTCGCGCACGACTTCACTCGTCGATCTTCCATTATTCGATGCAAGAGCCAGCGACCCTTAGAATCAGCGATTGGGATTTTCCCCCGGTGCGAGGGTATCGTATATGGTTGCAGCGGCTGGTGCTCCATCGCTCGGCCCATGCCGGATCGGCATATCGGCAAGTTGGCCTACCGTGATGGGTCGTAGGGGCGGCCGGATTCGGTAGTGACCGATGTCGCCCACCGACATGTCATGCACCTGCGCCATCAACTGGCTGACGGTAGCGGCGCACTTGCGGCCCATGCACGGGCCCATGCCACAGCGGGTAAATGCCTTGGCCTGGTTTGGCCCCATGCAGCCGCGTGCTGCAACGCTGCGGATCTCCCCCGCCGTAACCTCTTCGCAACGACAGACGATAGTATCGTCATCAACGGGCAACTGAAACTGCGAAGTCGGTGGAAAGTATCGATCCAGAAAGCGCCGCAAGCGGCGCTGGCGCTTCAACGCCGCGGGTTCAGGCAAAGGTTGTGCACCACCGATGTCGTTCAATTGTCCGAGTACTTCATGGGCGACCCGCTCACCCTGCAGCATGGCCACCTCGGCACCTGCAATACCCACAGAGTCTCCCACCATGGATATGGATTCGCGGCTAGTTATGCCAACGCCTCGGATGTCCGGAACCCAACATCCTTGGAGAGAATCAAAATGGTGCGTAAGACCTGCTGACATCGACAGCCAGGTATTGGAAATAACCCCATCATGGACTAACAGCAGTGCCGTTGCCATATCGTACAAGCGTCCTGCTGACTGATAACTAACGGATCGCAACCGATCGTCACCTTTGGCTCTTAGATTAGTCACGTGGGAGGTCGCCTCGACCTGTCTTTTTGCGTCATGCATCCAGCGGCTGCCCTGGATCACTGCCCCCGGGCAAGCCAACAGTGCGTTCAACCCGGATAAGTAGGTACCCCAGGTTGCACTCGGTCGGGTATCTAGAATCGCCTGGGGCGTTATGCCCATACCAATCAACTGATTTGCATAAAGATAAAGCAGTGGACCGGTGCCGGCGAGCACCACGTCATTTCCAGGCAGTAAACCGGATGATTTGAGCAGGGTCTGTGCCGCACCCACAGTCATCACCCCAGGCAAGGTCCAGCCCAAAAAGGGGGTTGGACGCTCCATCGCGCCGGTTGCCAGAATAATATGACGCGGGTAAAGCATTTGCGTAGCGCCGTTTTCTACCAGGCCCAGCGCCAGTTCAGGCTCCTGATCCGAGGTGATCTCCCACACCGAAGTGCCAGGGCGGTAATACGCTCCACTCTCTCTGAAACGCCTGACCAACTCTATTCCAGCGCCGTAGCTAGCGCCCAGTGGGTTCAAATCTGATGGCCGCGTCGCATTGACTTTCTCTATTCCCCGGAATACCTGGCCACCAGGTGTCTGCTGCTCATCAAGCACGACCACATCAACGCCTTTGCCGGCAAGTACACAGGCCGCGGCCAGGCCAGCTGGTCCAGCTCCAACAATAGCTACCTCACAGGTGGATCTACGATCGCTCATCCAATACTCCGATGGGAATCACGCCAGCACTTGTGATTAAAACTTTTCATAGCTGTTGCAGTATGTCTATTCGTTGACAAGGATTTTTCTTGATCAGCAGATGCCAAACCGTTTCAAGACAAATGGTGCAAGTAATTCACTTCGCTTGCCGCTTAAAGCCCACTTCGCGATCAAAGTCGCAACGACTGGCGCAATTGCCCAGCCATGTCCCGACCATCCGGTCGCAACGTAGCTATTGGCGATTCCCGGCACACGATCAATTACCGGAATATCATCAACACTCATCGCCTCAAGATGGTCTGCATCGGTCGTTGCAACCTCGACGCCCTGAAGTTCAGGGAAAACTGCAATAGCCTGTGCAAGATTACCTTCTACCGCCGACGGCAGAACACTGCCGCGCTGACTCGTAACATCCCAGGCGCCGTGCCAGCCGCCGGATATCATCAGACGGTTGCCCGGCTCCGCCTTGATCGAAACCATGCGATGCACATGCCCCAGCAGAGTATCCACATGAACCTGGTCGAACGGTTCAGTGATCATTACCTGCAGGCAGGCGTTCCAAACCGGGAGTTGTAAATTAAACGCCGTCTTCGCCAACCCGTGAGCGCCACTATTGGCAAGGATAAATAGGTTACCGCTGAAGGCAAGTGATTCACCCTTTGCGGTAATCACCGCAGTCACACGATCGCTGTGGGTTTCAAAATGACTGATCGCGGTATCCTCCCGGACAACGACCCCCATATTCCTTGCGCGATCGGCAACAGCCCGGGTAAAACCGCCATGGTCACAAACACCATCCTTAGCACAGTAGATGCCGGCTTTTATATCTTGTGAAAGCCCAGGCTGAATCTCGGCCAGTTCCGCGGCTACAACAAGACGACAATCAATCCCCTGGCTGCGTTGCATCTGCACCCGCGCATCGGCAGAAGCAAGATCATCATCTCGTTCTAGCAGTAGGAGATGACCGGTGCGCTGATAAAAACCCTGACTGCCCAGTTCCTCTTCGAGTACAGGCCATCGCCCGTAAGCCTCTCGCATTAAAGGCAACTCCCGAAGATCGCGTCCATTGGCCCGAACGCCGCGACGCCCTGGCCCACCCGACGCACCACAGGCGACGGACCCCGTTTCCAGCACTTGGACTTGACGACCCAAGCGCGCGAGTTCCAAAGCAACCAGCATGCCATAGACCCCGGCACCGATCACAATATCGTCTGGCATGCTCAACTCCCTTCAGCCGAACTCAGAATGGGTGTCCGGCGTCATACGTACCTGCATCCCTTCAGCAACCTCAATCAAACACGCTTGTACAGTGCCCTGTCCTTCAATCTCGACCAGACACTCGTAACAGTTGCCGATCATGCAAAAAGGCGCTCGCGCCGCACCGCTCACCGGCGAGCGCCTGAGTTGGGATATACCTGTTGCCAAAAGAGCCCCGGCAACGCTGTCCCCCCGGTTGGCGAGCACCTCACGGTCCTCGAACCAAAAACTCACCGGGTCAGCGATGTTATGACGACGATGAAATATCAAAACGCTCTAAACCGAAGCATTGATAAGCAGTCGGTATCTCACCATTGAGCACCCACCGAGGGACTTCGTGCGCATGTACCGCCGCCAGAGTAACCCCGCTATGACAGGAAAAAGAAAACGCGCCGGGAAACTCCGAGGATTGCGTATAAACAGGAAAGCCATCGGGCGTCATGATCCGTAATGCGGCCCAAGTGCGCTGGATGCGCAGATCCCGCAAGTAAGGAAACGCGCGGGTACATTGGCGGGCAATGTCCTGAAGCGTTGATGTTTGGGTATCCAAATCAAAGCCTACATCCCGCGCTGACGGGCCCAACATGAAATTGCCCTCGTCCGTTTGACGGACATAGTTCGTTGGATAGCCCAAAATATTTGGACTTCTTTCGGTCACGACGATCTGTCCCTGCACCGGAAATACGGGCACCGAGAGATGCAACTGCGCTCCCAGATCACTTGAGCCGTGCCCCGCGGCAATCACCAACCTTTCGCAACCAACGACGAGCCTGTCGCCACTGAAAAGCTCGAAGCCTCCTGAGTCGAGTGGGCGAATACGGTCAATGTGCGATCGCGACAGATAGGTTCCGCCATTAAGATCGAACCCTTCCTGTAGCGCACGCAGCAACCGTAAGGGATTGACGTGGCCATCATGCGGACAATAGGTAGCGCCTGGCACCTCGGGCCCGATTCCAGGAAGCGACTCAGCGAGTGTCGGGTTCTCGACCACCTCGTAATCATAGCCATCGTCACCGGCCTCGTGCCGTAACTGCTCCAACACTTTCAGGTTGGCTATGAAGTCGACCTCGTCGACCGCAATAGAGAATCCGCCAGGCCGGTGATACCCCGTTGGGGTCCCAGTCCTATCGTTGAGTTCGTCACTGAATGCAAGCCAGTCATTGGCAGATTTTCGCGACCAGCGGGCATATTCCGGCATACCTTGACCTTTTCCCTGAACCCAGACTAAACCAAAATTGCCACGGGCGGTGCGGATAGCATTGTCGCCCTCATCGATCAGGCCAACACTGCCGCTGAGTTTGCTTAACCCATAAGCAAAGGCCGAACCCAAGAGTCCGCCTCCGATTACTGCAATATCCATTTGCTTCAACGGGCGACGCCGGCAAACACCAAAACCCTCGGCATCCAAACCGGATTTCGTGTAACCACAGATATTGATCCTGCCAACATCAACCCATCTTACCGGCAAGCAGCCAACGTAACCCGACTATGGCGGCCAACGAGCCGGCGGCCATGGCCATGAAGGCAAAACCCCATCCGACGATCGATCCCGACCCCGCTGTCAAATCCAAAACCATCCCTACAACCAGCGGGCCTAAAAACCCGCCGGAGAACCCCATAACCGAATGCATGGCCAGCGTTGCACCCCGCTCGCCCTGGCGAGCTGCGGCGACTACGCCACCTGTGATCGCGGCCGAATCACTCATGATGAAAATAGAATAAAGCCCAGCCAATACCAGCACATACTCGAACGGTAAAGCACTAGTGAAACCGAGCAACGAGCCCGCCAGTATTGAAAGAACCATGATCACAGAGATCGTTTGTCGACGCTCACGACGCAACGCGATATGGGCACCGATCAAACTTGCAGGCATACCCAGCAGGCTTAACAGCGCAGCAAAACCCGAAACACTCTCCCGGCTGATCACAGAATCTGAAGCGCTTGCGGCAAAAAGAAGAAACGCCACAATCCAGGCGCGGTAAGCAAAAAGTTCATAAGTGTGGCCGGTATACGCCCAGATATAAGCAAGCGCCGGACGGTTGCGGAATACGGGTCGAAAATCCAGAGGGTGTCGATCCACCTTAACTGATCCGTCTGGCTGCTTAGGGCGGATCAGGATAATGATCAGGAACCAACAGGCCACCTGTGCTCCGCCGGCCAGTAGAAATACTGTCTGCCAGTCAACATGCGCACTGAACAAACCGGTGGCATAAAAAGATGCCGCAGTGCCTAGGCTGAAAACACTCAGATACCAGGGCAAAGCCCTTTGCCGATGAGACTCGCTCAGGCGGTCGTTCAGAATCTGCAGGCCGGGCATATAGGTGCCTGCCAAAGAGATGCCAGCCAAAAAACGAAAACCCATCGCACTGGCAAAGCCATCGGCAAATAATCCGAATCCCACGGAACTGACGACACCGGTCGCAACGCCAAAGAGATAGATGCGCCGTGCATCAATAGCATCCGTCAGTCCTACCAGAATTGGCACCGCGGCGACATAGCCCGCGAAATAGACGCCACTGATCCAACCAGCCTGGGTGCTGCTGAGATTCCACAAAACACCAAAATCATTAAGCAATACCGCAAAATTGGCAAAACCTGCCATCGCCAGTATCTGCGCAATGCACAGGCTGACCAACAGAACGATGGGCGACATACTCTGGCTTGGACTCGACATACCGTGCCTATTCCCTTGCTGGTTCCGCGACAATGGTATCGTCTACGCAGCACACAATTCGTTCATACCGCCAGGCCTGACAGCCTGGGCAGCAACCTTATACACTTAATCTGTTGCCAATATTAAGATCAACCCAACGATTATCCATGAGAATCACCTGTATCCGAGTTTTTAGGGCTGACCTTCCGATGAAAGAAGGCAGTTACAGCTGGTCAACCCAATCCCATGCAGCATTTGATACCACGGTAGTACTTGTCGAAACCAACCAGGGTATCACCGGAGTCGGTGAGTGCTGTCCACTGGGCCCGACTTACCTGCCTGCCTATGCGCAGGGTGTGCGTGCAGGCATCTCGCAACTCGCACCGAACTTAATTGGTGAGGATCCGATCCAGATTGAGTGCATCAATGACACCATGGATACCTTGCTTAAAGGCCACCCTTACGTCAAGTCAGCCATTGATATGGCGTGCTGGGATATTTTGGGAAAAGCATCAGGTCTTCCGCTGTATACCCTGTTGGGGGGACTACGCCAGGAGAAGGTCACCCTCTATAAAGTGGTTACCCGTGCTGACCCGGGTGCGATGGCAGACCGTATCCCCGAATATCGTGCCCAGGGGTATCGACAGTTTCAGGTCAAAGTCGGTGAAGATCCAGCGACAGATATCATCCGCATTCACCGGGTCGCACAAGCTATGGAAGCCAACGAAGTGCTCAATGCCGACGCCAACACCGGGTGGAAACAACATGAAGCTTTGCAGGTTGCCAATGCGATTGCAGATCTGACAAAACAGACCGGCATCCGCCTGACTTTCGAGCAGCCCTGCCTTTCCTACGAGGAATGTCTTGCGGTCCGGGCACACACCCATCTGCCTTTTGTTCTCGATGAATGTATCGATAGCCTGGCGGCTCTGTTACGGGCCAACCAGGATCACGCCATGGATATGATTAATCTCAAAATCAGTCGATTTGGCGGACTGACCCGCGCCCGCCAGGCACGGGATCTTTGTGTATCTTTGGGGCTGCCGATGAATGTGGAGGATAGCTGGGGCGGCGAGATCACCACCGCTGCAATCGCCCACCTCGCCCACTCTACGCCGCCGGCTTTTCAGTTTCAGTCATCTGCCTTTCATGAATACGCCACAATCGAGATCGCCACCGGCGCGCCCACGGTTCACGAGGGCACCATGACAGCATCGGATGCCCCCGGACTCGGTGTAGAACCGATCCTTGAGGCGCTCGAACCCGTAAACGAATACCGGTAACCAGTTAGGAGAACCGCTGATGCAATTTGAAGGAATCTATATACCCGTCATTACTCCCTTTCATGATGACGGCTCAGTCGACGAAAACGGCTTTGCCGAGGTTCTTGAATTTCTTATCGACACCGGTGCTCACGGCATCGTTGTCGCAGGAACGACTGGTGAGTACTATGCGCAGACCATGGCCGAGCGTACCGGCCTGATGCAAACAGCTCACCAGGTCATCAACGGTCGAGTACCGCTGATGATCGGGGTTGGTGCAATTCGCACCGAAGACGCTATCGAGTTGGCTCAAACTGCGAAACAGGTAGGGGCCGATGCTCTGCTGGTGAACTCGCCGCCGTATGTACTTCCCACCGAAAGTGAGAACGCCGCACACGCATTGGCAATCGACAAGGCCGCAGATCTGCCGATCATGCTCTACAACTATCCTGGCCGCACCGGCAGCAACATGGGTGAGGACTATCTTCGCCGAGTCAGTGCATCAAAGAATTTCTGCGCTATTAAGGAAAGCTCGGGTGACATCAACCGACTGCATCTTTTGGCCAACGACTACCCCAATATTCAGTTGTCCTGCGGTGCCGATGATCAGGCGCTTGAGTTTTTTGTTTGGGGGGCGCGCAGTTGGGTATGCGCAGGTGGAAACTTCGCACCCGAAGCGCATAGTGCACTTTATGAAGCCTGCGCTATACAAAAGGATTTCGAAAAGGGTCGCAAAATCATGGCAGCGATGCTGCCATTGATGGCCCTGCTTGAGCAGGGTGGAAAATTTGGCCAATGCATCAAACACGCAACGACACTTCGCGGCCTGCCTGCCGGGCCGCCACGAAATCCACTGGCGCCGTTGACCGAAGCAGAGCAACACGACCTGGCACAGGTGATCGACCAGATGAACAAAGATCTTGAGGCACTCAGCGCCCAACAGGTATAACCCGGAATAATGACCCCGATCGAGGATCAATTAAATGAGTGAACATTATCGGGCTGTCGTGATCGGTGGCGGAGTGGTTGGCAGCTCTGTGCTGTATCACCTGGCCAAGTTCGGCTGGACAGATGTCTGCCTGCTGGAGCGCTCAGTTCTGACCGCGGGCTCCTCATGGCATGCGGCTGGCGGTATACACGCACTGAACGCCGACCCCAACATGGCAGCCTTGCAGGCTTACACCATCGATCTGTTATCCCAGATTCAGGCCGAGTCCGGACAGGACATTGGCCTTAGTATGACCGGGGGTATATCCGTCGCCTCGGCACCGGCGCGATGGGAATGGCTGCAATCGGCCTACCGCATCTTCCAGACCATCGGTATTGAAGACTGCTACCTGATGACGCCCGGGGAAATCAAGGACAAGTGCCCGATCATGGATACCGCCGGTGTGATTGGTGGGCTGTGGTGCGACCGTGAGGGGTACGTGGATACAACCGGCACTGTGTACGCCTATGCGGGCGCCGCTAAAAAGCGAGGCGCCACTGTCATCGAACACACCAAAGTTGAAGAACTGCACCCGCGTGGCGATGGCAGTTGGGATGTGATCACTGACAAGGGCTCGATTCATGCCGAGCACGTGGTCAATGCCGGTGGACTCTGGGCTAAACAGGTCGGGCGTATGGTCGGCCTGGATCTGCCGCTCTCCCCTCTGGAACATCACTACCTGCTGACCGACGATATCCCACAAGTGGCTGCACTCGACCATGAACTGCCGATGATGGTGGATCTGGAAGGTTTCACCTACATGCGCCAATATCAAAAGGGCATGCTGGTTGGTATCTATGAGATTAACCACAAGCACTGGAATATGGATGGGGCGCCCTGGGACTACGGCATTGAACTGATCCAGGAAGATATTGACCGCATCTCTGACGAACTGGAGATGGCATTCGCCCGCTACCCGGTGTTAACTGAAGTCGGTGTGAAAAGCTGGGTGAACGGTGCCTTCACTTTCTCTCCAGACGGCAATCCGCTGGTGGGACCCGTCAGTACGGTACCCAACTACTGGCTCGCCTGCGGCGTGATGGCGGGCTTTTTGCAAGGTGGTGGCGTGGGTAAGACACTCGCTGAGTGGATGATTCACGGCGAAACCGAAGCTGACGCCTGGCCAATGGATATCGCCCGCTACGGTCAATTCACCTCAAACCGCGAGTACATACGCCAGACTACCGGGCAATTTTATTCGCGGCGTTTCGTCATGACGTACCCCAACGAGCAACTGCCCGCCGGTCGGCCCTTGAAAAAAGCACCTGCCTGGTCGGCCATGAATACCGCCGGAGCGCAGTGGGGCTGCAGTTGGGGTCTGGAAGTGCCACTGGTTTTTGCTTCTGGCGATTTTTCAGAAACCCCGACTCTGAAACGCTCCAATGCCTTTGCGATTGTGGCCCAGGAGTGCCAGGCGGTACGCGAAGGCGTCGGACTTCTCGACATTAGCGGCTTCTCAAGATACGAGGTCAGCGGCCCAGGCGCAAAAAACTGGTTGTGCCGGCTCATGGCGGGTCGACTACCCGCTGCAGGGCGGGCACGCTTGGCGCCGATGCTGGCGCCGAGCGGGCGCCTCAAGGGAGACCTTACCGTGCTCAACTGGGGTGATGGCCGCTGGTGGGTCATGGGCTCGTATTACCTGCGCAACTGGCACATGCGGTGGTTTCATGATCATCGAACGGAAGGTGTCGACGTACGCGATATCTCCGATGCTGTGGTAGGTTTCGGGCTTGCTGGACCCAAATCCCGTGAGGTACTGGCGGCGCTCACGCACCAGGATGTCAATGGTGATGCGTTACCGTTTATGGGGTGCGCCACTATCGACGTAGGCCTGATTCGCGCCCGGGTCGCACGCGTTTCTGTGTGCGGAGAACTGGGCTACGAGATCAATTGTGAATCGGCGGAACATATCGCGCTGCGGGAAATGCTGCTGCAGGCGGGCGCGACTCAGGGAATCCGCGAGTTCGGCTTTTACGCTATGAACTCGCTACGGCTGGAGAAAAGTTTTGGTATCTGGAATGCCGAATTCACCCAGGATAGAACGCCGGGTATGACCGGGATGGACCGCTGGATAGACTGGTCGCGCGATGATTTCATTGGTCACGATGCCGCTGCCAAGGCACAGGCAGACAACAGTGCGCAACAGCGTCTCGTGACCCTGGAAATTGACGCTGACGACGCCGACGCTTCTGGGTATGAGCCCATCTGGCAGGGCGAGCAGCGGGTGGGTTTTGTGACCTCGGGCGGCTTTGGACACTACACGGGCAAAAGTCTTGCCATGGGCCTTTTGAACAATAACGTCAATGAGACCGGTGAAACGTTGATGGTGGATGTGGTCGGCAAACGGCGTAGCGCCAGAACATTAAGCGAGCCCGCCTGGGATCCCAGCGGTGCGCGTATGCGCCTGTAGCCTCAGGCACAGCGACAACGAAACAACCTCCGTTCACATAAGGACGACTTTCATGGCTCAGCAGCGCAGACGATCCCGACGCGACGATAGAAGCAGGGCCGCACCAAAAGCGCAATCATGGCTGCGCCTTAAGAATCCTTACCCGCCGATCGCGCAGTTCAGTGACGATCATATTGAGGCAATACACCAGACCTCACTTACCCTGCTGCAAAATAAAGGTATCAAGGTGCTTAGCGCCGAGGCCCGTCAACTTTACGCATCTGCGGGTGCCAAGGTAGATATCGATACCTTCATGGTGCGTTTCGATCCAGACATGGTGCTCGAGACAGTAGATCAGAGCCCCAAAACTTTCACCATGCATGGTCGGACACCACAACGCTGGTTTGAGGTGGGCGGGGATAACCTGGTATTTGCCACGGTTGGCGGACCGCCGCATTACTCGGATCTTGAGGGTGGCCGACGAGCAGGCACCCACGAGACTTTCCGTGATCTTTTGCGCTTGGCACAAACCTACGATGTACTGCACCTGACAACACCCATGGTAGAACCTCAGGACCTGCCGACCAACGTGCGCCATCTGCACAGCACACGCTCGGTCGTCACTTTGACGGACAAGCCTACCTTTATTTACTCGCGGGGTCGTGAGGCCGTTGCAGATTCCCTGGAGATTCTACGCATGGCTCAGGGCCTGGACCAACGCGCTTTTGAAGACCGGGTGCACTGCTATACGGTGGTGAATGCCAACTCCCCGCTGCAGTTAGATGAACTGATGTGCGCTGGAGTCATCGACTTTGCCCGTGCCCGCCAGGCTATGATTCTGACTCCTTTTACCCTCGCCGGCGCCATGGCTCCAATCACCCTGCCCGGCGCGCTGGCTCAGCAGAATGCTGAAGCCCTGGCAGGAATCGCCCTGGCGCAGATTGTTCAGCCTGGCGCTCCGGTGGTGTACGGTGGCTTCACCAGTAACGTGGATATGAAATCCGGCGCACCAGCTTTTGGTACGCCGGAATATGTCAAAGCCGCTTTCGCTTCCGGGCAACTGGCACGACGTTATCAACTGCCCTACCGTACGTCGAACGTCAATGCCTCCAATGCACCTGATGCGCAATCAGCATACGAATCGCAGATGTCCTGCTGGGGAGCGATTATGGGCGGATGTAATATCCTGTTGCACGGTGCCGGCTGGCTCGAGGGGGGGCTCACCGCATCGTTGGAGAAATTTATCATCGACGTAGAGATGCTACAGATGTTCGCGAGCCTGATGCAGCCTGTCGAATGCAACGAGGATACACTCGCCCTTTCAGCCTTCGATGAGATTGAACCCGGTGGTCACTTCTTCGGCACTCAACATACCTTGGCGCGCTATGAGACAGCCTTTTACACACCCATGCTCTCGGACTGGTCTAATTTTGAAACCTGGCAGGAGAAGGGGTCAGTGGATACCACCCACCGCGCCAACCGTATTGCCCGCGAGGCGCTGGCGAACTTCACACCCCCGCCTTTGGCCGATGACCGCCTTGGGGAAATTGACGAATTCATCGAAAAACGCGTTGCCCAGGGCGGGGCAACTCTGAGCGCATAAGCCTTTGGCACTTGCCTGGCGAACCAGTCACAGGCAGAGTCAATTGGGTTACTTTTTATTATTGATTACTACTGTATGCCGATACTCACTAAGCTGCATACGATCGCTCGTACACCGCTGGCACATACACCCACGCCTATTGAGCCACTATCCAACCTAGGCAAGCATCTTGGCTCTGGACGAATATATGTAAAGCGAGACGACTGCACCGGCCTGGCAGTCGGTGGCAACAAAGCACGACAACTTGAGTACTATTTTGGCGAGGCGCTCGAGCAAAGCGCAGATACCGTCCTGATCACGGGTGCCGTACAGTCAAACTTTGTTCGCATGGCAGCAGCCGGGGCGGCAAAACTCGGCCTCACCTGTCACATCCAGCTAGAAGAGCGGGTGACCGATGCGGGAGCCGAATACCGAGAATCGGGTAATGTACTGCTGAACCGGATTCTGGGTGCAGTGATGCATACCTATCCCAAGGGGGAGGATGAAGCCGGCGCGGACGCAAATCTTAGATTGATCGCTGAGCAATTGGGTGAGGCTGGCAAGAAACCTTACATCATCCCACTTGCGCCGGGTCACCCGCCGCTGGGGGCGCTTGGTTATGTCCGTGCAGCAGGCGAGATTCTCGATCAACTGGCCGATACCCATTACCCGATAGATGAAATTGTGGTTGCCTCGGGAAGCGGTAATACCCATGCCGGGTTGCTTTTTGGTTTGCGGGCACTTGACAGTGACATCGCTGTGACTGGTGTGTGCGTACGCCGGAATCGCAAGGCCCAGTTGGCCCGAATCACAACGCGGTGCCAGGAGATTGCTGCACTACTAGAGACTGAATCCCCCGTCCAGAGGCAGGATATACAACTGACCGACGATACCTTTGCTCCGGGTTATGGCCACCTGAATGACGCGACTCATGAAGCTATCAGTCTTTGTGCCCGACTTGAAGGACTGTTACTCGACCCGGTCTATACCGGAAAATCCATGGCAGCCTGTCTGAAACTTGCGCGCAACACAGGCAAAAATAAATCGATCCTTTTTATTCATACTGGAGGAATTCCGGGAATCTTCGCCTATAGAGATAGTCTAATCTGAAGCGCGTAATTGTTGACTCGTCGATAGTCCTCAACGAGCTTAAAATCGATCAAGCCGGTAAGAGAAAAGCTCCGAATCAGACATTTCATTGTTAACAAGATCGGCGACCCATTGCCCTGTGGTAGGAGCCCCAGTCAAGCCACCATGGCCGTGTCCGAAAGCGCCAAATAATCCGTCTTGCCCCGGGACTCGTCCAATACAAGGTAACGAATCTGGCGTGGCGGGTCTCGAGCCCATCCATTCGCTCACTGAATCCGTATTAAGGTTCGGGAGCATTCGCTTTGCCAATCTAGCAAGCATTTGTGCGCGCCGATAGTCAGGTAACGCGACCAGACCCGCAAATTCAGCAATCCCCGCGCACCGCAACCCCATATCCATAGAGCTTGCCGCAAAATGCCCCTCATTATCCAGTATCGAGTTGTTTAATTGAGCTCCAGGTTCTGAGAAGACAACATGATAGCCGCGCTCCGCCTCCAATGGGATCTCACACCCTAGCGGTCGGAGCAGTTGGGCTGACCAAGCGCCAGCCGCCAGAATTACTTTCCGAGCAGGAATGACTCCTGCCTTGTGGTTGATTAACCAGTGATCAGGCTTTATCAACTGCAGGTCTTTAATTTCAGCTCGAACAAATGAAACGCCCAAACTCTGTGCCTTTTCTGCCAAAGCCTGCCCTAGCCTACCTGGGTTCAACGCTCTACCCTGATTCTGAATTACAACAGCCGCTTTATATTCATTAGATAACGCTGGCTCAATTTCGCGCAGCTCATCGCCGTCAATAAAGTCCATCGGAACTCCACGTTCACGACGCAAAGCCCATTGCAGTAACCGTGGATCAGCTGCTGCTGAATTTCGAAAAACATGAATATAGTGAGACTCTGTAACCAGGTCCTCTGATCCAGTGTCTTCTAGCATCTGCTGATAAAGTAAAAAGCTGTCACGATTGACCAACAGCAACGCGTCAGCAATATCGTTCACTCGATTCAATTGTGCGCTATCCAGAAAACGCAACAGCCAGTTGAACATTCGTGGTGCATAGCTCCACCTAAGCGCGATTGGGCCTGCAGGGTCGATTATCCAGCCTGGAATTTTTTTCCACTGCCCTGGCAATGACTGTGGCACACAGGCCCACGAAGAGATCACACCCGCGTTACCGTGGCTTGCGCCTTCTGCTGGGTTATTTCGATCTACCAATGCGACCTGCAAACCTTTCTCAGCGAGTCTCAATGCACAACAAATACCGATAATGCCGGCACCAATAACCGTGATGTCGGAGCGGTAGGCCTCAGGCATTTTGGGAAACAACAGGCTTAGCCTTTCGCCAAGCCATCACCTGCTGAAACAGAACCGGCGCCACAAATACCAATGCAAAAAGATCGCTCTGGATCCCGGGCGCAACCAGCAGGACGCCGGCAAAGGCCATCGCCCAGCGAATGATTACCGGCATCCGTACCAGGAAGAACCCAGCAACCGAGGTTGCCACCATAAAGATGCCAACGGCACAACTCAGCGTGGTGGAAAGAAAAGCACTCCAGGTGAAGTAGTCATCAATCACAATCAGCATCGCCGGAGAGTAGATAAACACCATGGGTACCATCAGCTTGGCGATACCCAAGGTAAACGCCGACACCCCAGTTCGAAAAGGATTAGCGCCCGCGATGCCCGCAGCAGCGTACGCCGATGCACAAACTGGTGGGGTAATCTCTGAGATGACTCCGTAATACAAAACAAAAAGATGTGATGCCAACGGCGGCACGCCAAGATTGGCCAGTGCTGGCTGAGCCACTGTAACAAGCATGATATAGAGCGCCGTCGTGGGCAAGCCAGCCCCCATCAAAATACAGGTAACTGCAATCAGTATCAAAGACACGAACAGGGTTATTCCCTCTACTGAAAAATCAACCAGCGGAATCCACGAAAAAGCAGAGTAAAGGCTCTCTCCAATCGCAAGCGCCCCGTTTGTGACCATAAAACCTAATCGAAAGCCCAATCCCGTGGAATTGACGACACCAACTACAATACCGATCGCGGCACATACTGCGCCAACGGCCAGCGCGTAACGTACACCAGTCACACAGCCATCGAGAATATCGCGCATACCGATGCGATGCATCGGGTTCACCAATCCTACTGCCAGCGCTGTTGTAATACCCCAAAAAGCGGCCATGTGCGGCGAATAACCACTAAACAATACATAGATCAGTGCTGCCAGCGGCAAAGCTGTCGGCCACCCTCTTTTCAGCACCGCCAACAGTCGGGGGATCTCTTCCGCTGGCAAGCCTTTGAGGCCCAATCGTTTCGCCTTGAAGTGCACAATTGACAGTACGCCCACGTAATGCATGGCTGCCGGCACCATTGCTGCGAGCACGATAGTGGTATAGGGCACCTCCAGAAACTCGGCCATCACGAAGGCTGCCGCACCCATGATCGGTGGGGTAATCTGACCTCCAGCGCTGGAAGCGGCCTCGACCCCACCGGCGAGGTGTCCGGGGTATCCCATACGCTTCATATTAGGAATAGTCAACGAGCCCGTCGAGACCGTATTGGCAATAGACGACCCCGAGATGGTGCCAAAAAATGCCGATGACACGACGCTGACTTTAGCCAGCCCACCGGTATAGCGCCCTGCCATCACTGTTGCGATATCTACAAAGAACTGCCCCAAACCCATACGCTGTGCAAGTACACCAAATAATACAAAATGAAAGACCACGGTTGATACGATCCATAGCGTCACACCATAGATACCCTCAGCCGGGAAATACATATTGTTGATGTACTGTGCCCAGTTAATACCCGGATGCTTCAGGATCATCAACGGCATGTACTGTCCGAACACAGCATAAGTTGTGAAAAGAAGAATAATGATCGGCACCACAATCCCCAAAGTACGGCGCACAGCCTCCAGCAGGACCACAATGAGGACGGTACCGAAAACGACATCAATAAAAGCCGGGTCTCCCTGGCGCAGTACCTGTTCAGCCAGGAAAAAACGCCAGCCCAATAACTCAAAATCAATCTCGTACCAGGTGATGCCGACATAAAGCGATGACGAAACTCCAGCCAGGATCAGCAACCAATCCCAGATCGGAACATTCGAAAAACGCCACCAGGTGTTGGCGTGGAGTTGGCGACCACCACCACGTTTGATCATCGGGTAAAGAATAAATACCAGGATGATCACGCCGGACATATGAAAACCCATATGCCAGTAATCAACCGGGACACCGGTGCCTGCGGTTACATAGTGGTACGCAGCAAAAAAAACCGAAAAAAGGAAAGTGAACTTGACCAGCCACGGGCCGATTTCCCGGAACTGAAGACCGGAGTCGTACTTCTCTTCAAGTTCCTCGACCTGTCTAACATCCAATTGCGCCACAATATTCCCTCTGCTACGCCCGACTAACACTAGAAAAAGGAACGGAGGCAGGTGGGCACCTGCCTCCGTTCCTGATTACTGCAACATTAAAGCTAATCAGTCGATCATGCCGATTTCTTTATAGTAACGCTCGGCACCGGGATGCAGTGGAATCAAAACACCCTTAAGCGCTGTCTCCACGCGAATGGCTTTACCTTTCGCATGGCCCTTGTCCAGCAGTTTACGGGTGTTCTTGTTCCACATCGCCTTGGTGATCTGGTAGATCAACTCTTCAGGCTGACTAACCGATGTGACGAGTTGTCCATTGACCGCCACCGTGGGAACATCGTAGTCGATACTCTCGTACACCCCGGCTGGGATATCCGAAGGCACATAGTAAGGAATAATGCCGTTAATCGCTTTGCGCTCATCTTCGGAGAACTTGTACAGCTCAAACCCTTTGGTCGAACCCAACTGGATCAATGCAGCGAACGGAGTGCCGCCAGCATAAAAGAAAGCATCCAGCTGTCCATCGGCCAGGCGTTGGGAAGATTGTCCCAATCCCAGTTCATGCTCATCAGCCTTGATGCCATAGTGCTTGAGAATCATGCGCACCGAAACCTGGGTGCCTGAACCCGCGGCGGCAACACCGACCCGCTTGCCGTTGAGATCCATAAGGCTGGAAAGATGCTCGCCTTTGGGCGTAACCAGATGCATATCTTCAGGGTACAGGTTGGCAATCACCCGGACATTGTCCTTCTTGTGGCCAACAAATTTGCCTTCACCGTTGTAGCCCTGGGTCACGCTCTGCGCACCAGCAAGACCGGCGTCCAACTGGCCAGCGTGAATAGCGTTCATGTTGGCGACCGAGGCATTAGTCGAAACCGCAATCGCGACCAGTCCCGGCACGCCGCAACTGCCGCCTTTATCGCAAGCACGCGAACCTGGCGGATTTGATATCGCGTTGGCGAGAAGGCCGCCGATCGGGTAGTAAGTACCCCCGGCGCCGCCGGTACCAATACGGAAAAACGTCATGTCCTGTGCTTGGACGCTGCCCATCATCAAGGCCAGCCCTGTGAATACCGCGCCAAGCAATCCTCTCTTGGTTACCATCATTGTGTCTCCTTTATAGGTGTAAATGCTGAGAAAAATCCGGCCTAGGTGTAAATACCCTAGTCCGGTAAAAGTCACTATCGGTCCGAAAAGGTATATTGTCAAATAATCATATTAGTTAACTTTGGGTTTTTATAATATTTTTAGCGTGTATCGGATGGGCAATGGCATGTATCTCGATAGCATCGTGCGCTAAAGTGGAGCGCAGTTAGAACACGCTGCCGACCAGCACATGAAAGAGCATACGCGCGTAATCATGCATGCGGACATGGATGCGTTTTACGCCTCTGTGGAGCAGCGCGACCACCCCGAGTTGCAAGGCCGACCATTGGCGGTGGGTGGAAATAGCACGCGCGGGGTGGTGGCTGCAGCCAGTTACGAGGCCCGGCGTTTTGGGGTGCGCTCTGCGATGCCCTCCGTTGAAGCTCGGAGAATTTGCCCTGAGCTGATTTTTGTACGGGGCAACATGGGCCTGTACAAGAAAGAATCAGCTCAGTTGTTTGACATTTTTCGTGAATTCTCGCCAGCGGTAGAACGGATCTCCCTGGATGAGGCTTTTCTCGATCTGACGGGCAGCGCGCGCCTTATGGGCCCGGCAAAACAAGTGGGGGAGCGCTTGCGCAAACGGGTACACGACCAACTGGCGCTACCGATTTCGGTCGGTATCGCTCCGGTCAAGATGGTAGCCAAAATTGCAAGCGCTGCGGCCAAGCCTGATGGCTTACTCGAAGTGACAGCCAGCGAGATGAAGCAGTTCCTCGAGGCCCTGCCGGTCGGACGCATCTGGGGCGTGGGGCCGGTGGCTCAAAAACGCCTTGAGGCATTGGGGTTTCACACGATTGGTGATGTTGCGTGCGCAGACAATGACATTCTGTATCATTCATTGGGGGACTGGGGCATTGAAATTGCACAACTTGCCCGTGGCGAGGATATCCGTGATATCGAACCTTACCGTGAGGCAGTCTCCTACAGCGAGGAACATACCTTTGCGAAAGACGTTTCAGCAAAGCGCGAACTAGAACCTTTAGTGCGCGAACATGCAGAATCCGTTGCCCGTCGATTGCGACATGATGGTGTCCGCGCACACACCGTGGTGCTGAAATGGAAATCAGCCCAGCGTAATGCACCCGGCGCCAGGGGCTATCCGGTGTTTACCCGGCGCACGACCCTGGCACAGCCTACGGATGATGGCCGCACTATTGCCGAGAATGCCATCGGACTGCTGCACCGTTGCGGACCGGACGGAGCGATTCGCTTACTTGGTGTGGGATGCACCGGCCTCACCGGTGAATCCGCAGACCAGTTACCGCTGTTTGACGCAGACACGAATGCGCGTCGCTCAACCCTGAACCAAACGGTAGATCAGATCACTCGACGTTTTGGCAAAAAAGCGATTGGTGCGCTTACGCGCAAAGATCGCGAACAGGCAGGACTGTCTATGCAGATCAAACGCGGCGACGAGACGGACGACTAAGGGGCTCAAGGCCACACCAGTTGCCCACAAAAAGGGCAATGGTCCCCGTGACGCGTTTCAGCGATTCCAGGCTGACACGCTCATCAAAAGCATGGATATCCTTTGAGACCGGCCCATATACCAGGCATGGGCAATCATCATACAGGACGAATACCCTGCCATCGAGATAACCGGGTGTTACAAAAGACTCCAGACTCGAGCCAAAACTGACGGCATGGGCCTGACCCAGCACCTGCTCTGCCGCACTGCCTTCTTCCAACACATAGCCACGAGCGAAGAACCCGTTGTACTCAACTTGCGGCGGGTTGTCGCGCAAGAAGGGATGATCGTGGGCGTGCGTGGTGATGCAATCCTCAATCTCTTTTGCCGCGTCGCGTGGGTCGACACCGGGATAGATCGCCGCGCGCACATCCAGAGTGCACCAGGACGGCACCGACGAGGCCCAGTCACCCCCATTGATCCGGCCGATGTTGAAATTGATCGGGTGATCGAGCGAATCAAAGTAACGATGCTCAAAGCGTTCTTCATTCCAGCGGGCTTCGAGCGCCTTAAGCACCGGAACTAATGTCATCGCAGATTCGATCGCATTGGCGCCCTGCCCCGCCTCACGCACATGCACCGGCCGGCCGCGCACATGAATGCGAAACCAGATCACCCCGGTATTGGCTCGTACCAGCATATTCTCCTCGGGCTCGGGAATCAGTGCTGCATCGGCACGGTAGCCGCGAACCAGGGCTGAGAGCGCGCCGTTGCCGGTGCACTCTTCTTCAGTCACCGACTGCATATGCAACCGAGCGGCTGGCTGCCAGCCTAATGTCTCAAGCGCATCCAGCGCTGCCAGGTTGGCACACAAGCCCCCTTTCATGTCAGCACCGCCGCGCCCGTAGAGCCAATCACCCTCAATCCAAGGCTCAAAAGGGGGTTGGGCCCACATATCGAGCGGCCCGGTGGGTACAACGTCGACGTGACCATTAAGGATCAGTGAGCGACCCTGCTCTTGATCCGGCGAATGGGTGCCTACCACATTAATCGCGTTATCGTAATTGACCTTAACCGGGGAAAACCCGGGGTGACTCTGTATGTCATCAATATCGATCGACCACCGGTCCATTGTGTAGCCACGCGATGCCAACGCCTCGTAGTAATGATCCTGCGCCGCACGCTCGTTGCCGCGAGTGGAATCCAAAGCCATCATCTGCTTTGTGAAATCGATCTGGCGATCAAAGCCTTTAGCAACCGCAGCGAGAATCTCGCGTGCGAGCTCCGGCACCACCGGCTTGGGTGCAGCCGACGAATTCATTTAGTCAGGGATCCCGCCAGATGGCATGCGTGGAGCAGGAAACACAGCCACCCCAATGGCTGACATGATCGTAATCGATCTCGATGGGTTCAACACCACGGCGGGCCAGTTCGTCGCAGACCCGGCCCACCCCCTTGGGAATCACATAGCGTTTGTCGTCCAGGCTTACACCTACAGTGGCAAACAAGAGTGCTTCGGCTTCAGTTAACTCGATCACATCCCAGTCTGAAAGCGGTGCCGGCAACGGCTCCTTGAGTTCGTCCCGATATAGCAGCAATACACCCTCAGAAACCAGGACCATGATGCCGAGCAGGTGCAAAATACTGCCGTGCATCGGCATCCGATGAACCTGGTAGCCGAAAGGCTCGATGTAATCCGCCAGCCAATCTGTGCCGGCACGATTGCTGGCGATATCTGACTCACCCACAAAAAGATGATTCTGGTAGCAGATGATGTCGCCACCTTCCAGATAAGGTCCAGGTCCATCGCTGGAAGGTGAAAATGGCTGTGCGGCAGGCATCACCACGTGATGGGTGTCGGAATCGGCCGCGAGTAAAGGTGCCACGATCTCGCGCAGTGGAAACACTTCCTTGCGCCTATAGGCTCGGCGAATATTCACCTCAAGGTAATGCTTGCCCACGGTGTACACGGGATCTGCCGGGTACAACAACGACGCCCCGGGCTGCAAATCAGCAAGGTAAGCGCGCTCCTCTTCGCTATAAGGCCTTGGCCGGTAAACCTTGATGCCGTTATCCTGATAAAGGGCCGCCAGATTATCCAACTGTTGGGCCGTTTTTTCCCAGCGTTCAGGCATCGCACTGCGGATATCCAGCGGCTGGTCGCCGCAGGCTTTTAGTGCGGCTTGGACCTCGTCGTTGTAATGGTGCAACGTCGGATTAAAAGGTGGCAGTGCAAGGCCCTCCACACTGCCCACGATCGCACTGCGTAGGTTTCCAAAATCGGTATACGCCCCAAATCCCTCACTCTCACCCATCGTCATTTCCCCCAAAAAAGGCTGGCGAAACCCGCCAACCAGATTCATCAGCTCTATAGGCCCTGCACTGCTGAGCTCCCGACTGCGAATTATCGCTCCCAATCAGCGCCAGAGCCCTAAGATTACTCAGGCAGCGACAGATTGGGAAGGGCTGATCTCACCACTGCGGTATTCGGTAATCTGCCATCCTGTTGCGTCGACATCGAGTAACATACATGAAGCACCACCTTTGGTACGCTCCTGACCTGCGGCTCCCGGGTTAAGCACCCAGGGCGTCTGTGTGCAGTCACAACGGCGGATATGGGTATGGCCATAAACAATGGCCCGGGCCGCGGGATATTTAGCGCGCAGGCGCTGGTGGTAATGACGGGTATCCCAGATACGGTGACCGTGCTCTACCGCCAACACGCCACCAGGCAAATCGACCTGTGCGGATTCGGCCAGATCCACGAGTCCAGTCGAATTATCATCAGGCCATTTTTGCGATGGATCATTATTGCCTTTAACCGCGATCAGTTCACCGTTATCAGGTCTGATCGATTCCAGAACGGATAGCCCGCCAATATCTCCTGCGTGCACGACACAATCAGCGACGCGGGCCATTTCCTTAATAAAAGGTGCCACGAAGCCGTGGGTATCGGATAACAAGACAACTCTCATGTAACAGGTTCCCAATGAAAAATCAGTCGCCAGTCTAGAAGATCAAACAAGCAAAGACTAATCAACTTTTGCAACCACAAAATCAGTTGGTCTTATGGGTCTGTCGTCGGGGCCCACTAAAGGGCTAGTTTCTGAAAAACTCGCCTATTAAATCAACGCGAGGATTTGTCGGGCTTTGCCTGGACTCTTAGCAACAGCCAAAATCCCACTAGAGCCACCGGCAAACTGAGTAACTGACCCATCGTCACCCACTCCAAAGCCACGGTACCCAGATGCGCATCCGGTTCACGGAAAAACTCCACGGTGAAACGCATCACAGCATAAGCCACAAGAAAAAGCCCGCTGACGCGACCCAGGCTGCGCGGCCGAACTGAATACACCCAAATCAGCAGAAACAGCACCACGCCCTCAAGACCAGCCTCATACAGCTGTGAGGGGTGCCTTGGCAGCGGCCCTGCCGCCGGGAAAACCATCGCCCAGGGTGAATCGCTGACCCGTCCCCACAATTCCTGGTTGATAAAGTTACCGATTCGCCCCGCGCAAAGGCCAGGCGCACACAATGGTGCCAAAAAATCAGCCACCGACAGGAAGTTCTTAGAAAAGCGACGTGCAAAAAGAAGTACAGCGATACTGACACCAATCAGGCCGCCATGAAACGACATCCCACCGGACCAAACGGACAACAGCTCCACCGGGTGCGAAAAATAGTAGCCAGGGTTATAAAACAACACGTACCCCAGACGGCCACCGACCACAGCGCCAATGGCCACATAAAATACCAGATCCCAGACTTGTGAAGAAGTCCAGTCGACATCAGCCTTGCGGGCACGGTAAAGACCCAGCATACCGCCAGTTATGAAGGCAATCAGGTACATAACACCGTACCAGTGCACAACAAGCGGCCCTACGCTGATCGCAACCGGGTCAATGTCGGGATAAATTAACATTGCCTGTCGAGCCAATAAATAAAAAGGGTGTTCAGATCAAAAACAGGTATCCGAGTATAGCTGTTCGCTTCCTGTGTTATCGTGACGCTGCTAACGGAATAATATGGCTGATTAGACTACCCTTCCCTGTCTTATCAATTACGGCAACCCGGACTCTTGCGACCAAATCACCACACAAACCAAGTACGAGGACGATTGATGTACAAGATGTACAAAGTGCTGTCTAACAACAGCACTTGTTGGGTTCTCGCTAAGGATGTGCTGCAAACTAGGCGCCGCATTGGCCGCCTGGCTGCAGCCACCCTGCTTGCCTTCACGGTTCAATCATCAGAGGCGGCTACCCGATTTCTGATCGACACCATCGATAACGGTATAGTCGGCAAAGCGCAGATACTGATCAGCAATGGCCGTATCCGACTGACCCATTCCGCCACACCGCGCCAGGAGATACTATTCTCGGCCAGCGACCGCCAGGTACTCTTGATCCGACACGCACAAAAAGAACTCACCCGGGTTGATCCCGATGCAATACAACGCTCAGTCGATCAGGTCTCGGGTATTGCCGCGCAACTGCAAGCGCATCGTGACAGCCTGACTGACGAAAAACGCGCGCAACTCGACGCAATGCTAAAAAGCCTGGGTATCGCGGACCCAGCCGGTATGTCTGTAACAGCTCTCGCAATAACGGCTACGGGACAAGCCGGCCAGGCGGCTAAGCGGGCATGCCAGTGGTGGGCCATCAGCCAGGGTGAGAAACGTACCGGGCGTACCTGTCTTGCCGGAAATGACACCCTGGCAATCGATAATGGGGATTTCGCCACACTGCTGACCCTGGCGACTTATGTCCATGAACTGCAACGCACAGCGGGCACGCTGCTCTCGACGCTGGGTTTCTCACTTCCCCCGATTGGTCTTGCCGGCGGACGATCAATACCGATCCGCCTTGAGGATGAGGCACATGGCCTTGTCGCTACCCTTATCGCTGTGGATCACCTGGATGTGTCGTTGCGTCTGCTGGCGCCGAGCGGTTACCGGGTTATCGAGATGTCTCAAAACTAAAGCTTTATAAACCCCCCCCTCAGTTGGCCAGATCCGCCACGTTGGCGAAAAGCTCGAGTGCTTCGGGGTTGGCCAGTGCCTCGCGGTTGGCGACCGGTTCACCGTGAACCATTTTTCGCACAGCGAGCTCAACGATCTTGCCGCTCTTGGTGCGTGGGATATCGCTGACCTGGATCACCTTTGCTGGGACGTGACGCGGCGTGGTGTTATTGCGTATTTCGGTGCAGATATGGCTACGCAACTCGTCATCCAGCACCTCACCGGCCCGCAAACGCACAAACAACACGATACGCACGTCTCCTGCCCACTGCTGGCCGATCACCAGACTCTCAACCACTTGCTCGATTCGCTCAGCCTCCCGATAAATCTCGGCGGTACCGATACGAACCCCGCCAGGATTTAAAACAGCGTCCGAACGACCGTAGACAATGATGCCGCCGTGGTCGGTAGTCGCGACGTAGTCGCCGTGGCACCACACCCCCTCAAATTTCTCAAAATATGCCGCGTGGTAACGGGTATCGTGCGGATCATTCCAAAAGCCTATGGGCGTTGACGGAAAGGCGTTGGCGCAGGTCAGTTCACCTTTCTCACCCGGCCCCAAAAGCGAGCCATCATCGTTACGCACTTCGATTTGCATTCCCAGTAACGGACATTGAATTTCACCGCGCCATACCGGAAGGTTGGGATTTCCGCCGACAAAACAACCCAAGATATCGGTGCCGCCAGAAATAGAAGACAAACAGACGCTATCACTGACTGAAGCGTAAACATAGTCAAAACCCTCGGCCATCAGTGGTGATCCGGTGGAAAGCAGAGTGCGGACACTAGACAGGTCATGAGTTTCGCGCGGACACAGGCCCGCCTTGGCAATGGCATCAATGAACTTAGCCGAGGTTCCGACGATGTTGATTCTCTCCTGCTCAACAAAATCGAAAATGACGTTTCCATCCGGGTAAAAAGGAGAGCCGTCATACAACGCCAGCGTAGCCCCGCTGGCCAGTCCAGATACCAGCCAGTTCCACATCATCCAGCCGCAGGTCGTGAAATAAAAAAGCCGGTCATCTGGGCGCAACCCCACGTGCAACTGCTGCTCCTTGAGGTGCTGCAACAAAGACCCGCCAGCACCGTGGACAATACACTTGGGTACACCGGTGGTTCCTGACGAATACATGATGTACAGTGGATGATCAAAGGGCAGATCGACAAAATCGATCTCCTCCTCGGAAGAACTGAACTCATCGACTGACACCGCCCCGGTTATCTGTGACAGATCAGAATCGTTCGAGAAAAAAGGCACGACCACGGTGTGCTCCAGCGACGGCAGGCCTTGTTGAATCTTACGCAACTTCTCCAAAGAGTCATGCGCCTTGCCGTTATAGAAGTAACCATCCGCACTGAACAGTACTCGGGGCGTGATCTGGCCAAATCGGTCCAGTACGCCCTGCACGCCGAAATCCGGTGAACAAGATGACCATGTCGCGCCCACGGACGCTGTCGCCAGCATGGCGCTGACCGTTTCGGGCATGTTGGGCATAAAACCACAGACCCGATCTCCTGGCCCGATGCCGACCTGGCGGAGCGTGCCAGCAAGTCCTGCCACCTGCCGATACAACTCGGCATAACTCAGCGTACGTTTTATTTTGTCTTCTGAACGAAAAATCAGCGCCGGCGCGTCATCGCGGCGGCGTAGCAGGTTGCGGGCGAAATTCAGACGAACATTGGGAAACCAGCGTGCCCCGGGCAACCGCTTGGGATTTTCGACTACTGGATCAATCTTGCCAGAGGCAATCACATCAGCCATCTCCCAGACGCTGGCCCAGAACTCGCCGGACTCTCTGACCGACCACTGATGCAGCACGGTGTAATCATCGAATACCCGACCCCAGCGTAATGCCACATCACGGGCAAAAGCTGTCATGTTGCTACCGGCAATCTGCTCGGAGGTAGGTCGCCATAGCGGCTGATCGATCATAATTTACTCCCATTAAATTTGGCGCCTGAAAGGCCAACAGATATTATCTGTGCCTTAGCGCGGCTATGGCCTTTCCATGCAACCGTATCCGTTCACATCAATCTCGTCAAAACAATTTAACCCTTCTTGGAATTCACGTATATTCCGACCTGCTTGCCCCCCTGTAATAAAGGGTCGTGGAGACCTCACTGGATGTCAGTCACACCGCACTTCACACTCGATAAGCTGATCCAACAGCTATCCGATCTTGCGCGGGAAAGACTTCCAGCGCCACAGGTCGAGCACACAAGGTCCTTTTTCAAGGCCTATTACCATCGAGTACCCACCGAGGATCTGGAACAGGCCCCCTTGAATGACCTTTACGGGGCAGCCCTGGCTCACCTTAAGTTTGCACAGCACCGAGTAAACGGGAACGCCTGCCTGCGTATCTACAACCCCACGACCGAAGTTCACGGCTGGCAGACCCGGCACAGTGTGGTCGAGATTGTGGTTGATGATATGGCCTTTCTGGTCGATTCCATCCGCATGGCCCTGAACCGACTGGGTCATACCATTTATCTGACAGTTCATCCCGTGATCAGCGTCGAGCGTGGTCCCGATGGAACCATGGTGGGTCTGAATAATCAGGGCAAAGAAGCCTGTAAAGAATCGTTTTTGTCTTTTCAGATCAGCCGCCAGACTACGCCAGAGCGCCTTGAGGTAATCACGCAGGAAATTAACCGCGTCCTTGCCGAGGTCCGAGCCGCTGATACCGACTGGGAAACTATGCGTGATCTGGCTTTGGCGACCGCCGAGGGTATCAATCCCGATCGCACCGCGCTGAACTCGGAATCCACTGGCGAAGTGGCTGCCCTTTGCCACTGGATTGCAGATGATCACTTTACTTTCCTTGGAGCCATTGAATTTGATGCCCCGGCAGGCGAAGAACCGTCATTGGTCGCGCGGGCAGACTCGGCACTGGGCATCTTGCGCCCACAACCCGACTCAGACTTGAACCAACGCCTTCTTGCACTGCCTTCAGAGCTACCAGGTTATCTGGACGAATCCGACCCGTTACTCCTTGCCAAATCCAGCAAACGCTCGCTCGTACACCGTCCTGCTTACATGGACTTGATAGCGGTACGGCATTTTGATGCGCAGGGCCAGTTAACCGGTGAGACCTGTCTGCTGGGCCTTTTTTCTGCAGCAGCCTACACTCACCGCGTCGCTGATGTGCCTGTTCTGCGGCTCAAACTTAAACACGTGCTACAGCGCAGCGGACTTCCCGAAAACGGACATGGCATTAAGGTATTGCAGAATCTCGTTGAAAGTTACCCGAGAGATGACCTGTTCCAGATCGGTGATGAAGAACTGTACTCGATCACTATCGGAATGCTCGAGCTACAGGAGCGTCAACGGACCCGCCTGTTTCAACGCCGCGACCGTTTCGGCCGCTTTTATTCCTGTCTGGTTTTTGTTCCGCGTGACCGGTTCAACAGCGATCTGCGGCAGAAAATAGGAAACATTCTTCTGCAAGCCTATGCTGGCCACACACTTCAGTTTGATGTGCATTTTTCCGACTCGGTGCTGGCGCGAATACATTACCTGATTAGCGTCGATCCCGAGGGTGCGCTCTCGCCAGACACTACGGCGCTCGAGCAACGCATAGCGCAAGCCGCGCGGTCATGGCGAGAAGACTTGTACTCATCGCTCGAAACCGAATATGGAGGGGAGGTTGCCCTGGCTCGCTTCGAAACCTGGGGCGATGGCTTTCCAACCGCTTACCAAGAAGAGTTCACTCCCCAACACGGGGCCTGTGATCTGGAACAGATTGTCGCTACCGAGCAAAGCTCGCAGTTGGGTATTGAACTGTATCGCGAGCGCGACAGTCAGACCAATCGCGCACAGCTCAAGCTTTATTCTCCAGCTGCCGCGGCTGTCCTCTCCGATGTTCTGCCGGTCATCGAGAATATGGGTCTGCGTGTTTTATCTGAACGCCCCTACCGGATAACAAGCCAGGAAGGTGCGCTGGTTTTCCTGCATGTGTTTGACTTGGAAGACCGTGACCGCAGCGCCATTGATGTCGACAACGGCAAAGATCATTTTGAAACTGTGTTCCAACGGGTCTGGTGTCGTCAGGCAGACAACGACGGCTTCAACCGACTGGTGCTGCGTGCTGGGCTCGACTGGAAAGAGACCACATTGTTACGCGCAGCCTATCACTACCTGAGGCAACTGCGCTTTCGGTACAGCCAGGATTACGTGATTGAGACCCTTGTAGGCAACCCACATATGGCCATCCGGGTCATCCGACTCTTTCACACCCGCTTTGACCCAGATCTGGCCGGTGATCGCGCCGAAACAGTACAGAACATAAGAGATGAAATCGCGACTGGGCTTGAACGGGTTACCAATCTAGACGAAGACCGTATTCTCTCAGCTTTCGTTAATCTTATTGAGTCGATGCTTCGAACCAACTATTTTCAAGACCATCACCGCGAACAACCGGGGCGACTCTCGTTCAAGATCGACTGTAGCGCCATTACCCGCATGCCCCGACCACGGCCGATGGCTGAGATCTTTGTCTACTCATCCCGGGTCGAGGCGATCCACCTGCGTGGCGGTAAAGTGGCCCGGGGTGGCCTGCGTTGGTCCGATCGCCCGGAAGATTTTCGCACCGAAGTCCTGGGGCTTGTCAAAGCACAGATCGCCAAGAACGCTGTCATTATCCCTGTCGGCTCCAAAGGCGGATTTATTGCACGACGCCTGTCCGAACTGGAACCCGGTGAGCGCGGCGCTGAAGTACGCTCTTGCTACCAGACGTTCATCCGCGGCCTGCTCGATGTGACAGATAATCGCCATGGCGATTTCGTCATTTCACCACCCCGCGTTGTGCGCTACGACGAAGATGATCCCTACCTGGTCGTTGCCGCCGATAAGGGAACAGCAACGTTCTCCGATCTTGCCAACGACGTGGCTGCTGAATACGATTACTGGCTGGGTGATGCCTTTGCTTCGGGGGGCAAGACTGGCTACGACCACAAGGCCATGGGTATCACTGCCCGTGGTGCGTGGGAGTCAGTCAAGCGCTTGTTCCGCGATCTGGATATTGATACCCAGGCGCAACCTTTTACCGTTCTGGGTATTGGCGATATGTCCGGGGACGTATTCGGTAACGGCATGTTGCTGTCCCCTCATATCCACCTGATCGGCGCTTTCAACCACGAGCATATTTTCATTGACCCACACCCAGATCCCAAAACCTCGTTCAAAGAGCGCGAACGACTGTTTCGAATGCCTCGCTCCACGTGGGCTGATTACGACCTGACGAAACTCTCAGCCGGAGGCGGCATATGGCCACGTACCGCCAAGTCGATTGAGTTAACTGAGTCTGCCCGTAAGGCGTTAGGCATTGGCGCGCAGCAACTCAGTCCAACTGAATTGATACACGAGATGATAAAAAGCCCGGCGGACCTGCTGTTTAACGGCGGCATCGGAACCTATATCAAAGCGTCAACCGAAAGCCATCAATCGGTTGGCGATCGGGTCAATGACGCATTGCGGGTTGATGCCTCACAGTTGCGTTGCCGCGTCATTGGCGAGGGCGGGAATCTCGGACTCACCCAACTGGGCCGAATTGAATTCAGTCATCGCGGAGGTCTATGCCACACGGATGCAATTGATAACTCCGCCGGGGTCGATACCTCCGACCACGAAGTGAACATTAAGATTCTTCTGGGCGCGGCTGTCGAAGCGCATGAGATTGATATGGATGAGCGCAACACCCTGCTGGAGGCAATGACCGAAGAGGTTGCGCTCCAGGTGCTACGCAACAACTATGCACAAACCCAGGCACTGGCATTGGCAGTAGACCGGGCACCGAGCCTGATTCACCACCACAGCCGTGCCATGCGCCAACTCGAGCGCAGTTACGGACTAGACCGGGAACTGGAACACCTGCCCGGAGATGAAGAGATCGCCGAACGTATTTCCCGAGGCCAAGGCCTTACGCGGCCTGAACTGGCAGTACTTTTAGCCCACAGCAAGATCTCGACCTACCAGATCCTGCTTGAGTCGGACGTACCTGAAGATCCCTTCCTTGGTGAAGACCTGCAACGCTATTTTCCCCAGGCCTTGAGCCCTCGCTTTGACCGCTTCATGGCGCCCCACCGCCTGCGCCGGGAAATCATTGCAACTCACGTGACGAACAGCATGATCAATCGCGTCGGATCGGGCTTCACGTTGAGAATGAACGAACTGACAGGAGGTCTTCCAGCAGACACAGCCCGAGCATACGCGGCGGTACGCGAAATCTTCCGGCTACGTGAGTTATGGCGCGAAATTGAGGCGCTGGATCATCGGGTTGCCTCGAAAACACAAAAAGAACTTATGCATGAGACTCGCCAATTACTGGAGCGAGCCACCGCCTGGATATTACGCCACCGGCAGCGGCCAATTGATATTGCTGCAACGGTGGCCGAATTTCGCGGTGGAGTAGATAAACTTCGCCGCAGTTTTCCCCGGGCGTTGGCCGCTTCAAACCGCCTGACGCAAAAACGCCGGGTGCGCCGCTATTTGAATGCAAACGTGCCGGCGGCACTGGCCAACCACGTTGCAGCTCTGGCTGCTCTCACCAGTGCCCTGGACATCACCGATGTAGCCAACAGTCGTGAGCATGATATCGCCCAGGTCGCGACGGTCTATTTCGATACCGGTGATCGCCTCGGCTTGCACTGGCTTTCCGATCACATTCGTGACCTGCCGATCACTAATCACTGGCACGCCCTTGCCCGCTCAACCCTGCGTTCTGATCTGCATCTCAGCCAACGGACGATCACTGCCACTATTCTTGATACCGAAGGTGGCCGCGGCAAGGCCGGGGTTCGCCAGTGGGTTGCTACTCACTGCGCTGACACTGAGCGACTGGCCCAGATGATCAACGACCTGCAAAAATCCAACAATCTGGACTTTGCCATGTTATCAGTGGCGGTCAGTGAAGCTGGTCAGATCTGCTCAGCGCCTTCTCTCTAAGCCCCGCACGGGTTGAAACTGCTCATGGGGTTGACCACCTACTTTGCGGGCTTAAAATCAAATGGGATTTTGGCACTAAGATGTTGTTGAAACTTACCAAGCAATCCGAGCTTAAACTAACTCCATGAACCAAGTTGCATTACTCTTTGTGTTTACTGGATTTGCTAGTGGACTTAAACCTTGGATGAGTTAAGGGCAATTACATAAGGTGACGACAGAAACCATAGAGGCTCGCGTATTACGTGAGATGCGTTCGATATTGACCGAGATCGCTCGCGAGACGGCGGTACATAAAGGTGCTCGCCATGTCCTGTCGAGCGAGACCATCGTTAGGATGCGAGATTGTCTCTCTCTGATTAGCGCCCGGGAAAGAGAATTGAATGAAGCCCGCGGGATAGAAATGACGTCTCGGCCCAAATTAGGCGGTGAGAAAACTGATTCTGTGCGGGTTCAGCTCAGAAAACCCAAACCGGGAACTAAACATTGAGCGACACGGAACCAACAGCCGGGCCTGGACTGGCCATGTCAAAGATGAGAACCCATCAGCACGACAAAACGCATACACTCCATCTTAATAACCGTTAATCCAGCCAACGATTTATGCGCACTTCCCGTTTTTTTCTTGCCACACTTAAGGAAATTCCTGCTGACGCCGAGATTATCAGTCACCAACTGATGCTCCGGGCTGGCCTGATCCGCCAGGTGGCCTCTGGGATTTACAACTGGTTGCCATTGGGGCACCGCGTCCTAGGCAAAGTTGAGTCTGTAGTACGTGAAGAGATGAATCGGGCCGGCGCCCAGGAGGTCTTACTGCCCGCTGTGCAGCCGGCCGAGTTGTGGCGTGAATCCGGCCGCTGGGACGACTACGGTCCGGAATTGCTGCGTTTTACCGATCGCCACCAGCGTGACTTCTGCTTTGGCCCGACCCATGAAGAGGTTATTACGACACTCGCGCGCTCAACGATCCGCAGTTACCGTCAACTGCCGGTCAATTTATACCAGGTGCAAACCAAGTTCCGCGATGAGATTCGGCCGCGCTTTGGGGTGATGCGGTCTCGGGAATTCATCATGAAAGATGCCTACTCCTTCGATCGCGACACCCAAGGCATGGCCGAAAGTTACCAAACGATGTACGACGCCTATACACGAATCTTTAAACGCCTCGGCCTCGAAACTCAGGCCGTCGAAGCAGACAGTGGAACCATCGGTGGAAATTTTTCGCACGAATTCCATGTCATGGCCGACTCAGGCGAGGATGCGATCGCGCTTTGCTCATCATGTGACTACGCCGCTAACGTCGAGAAAGTTGATCTTGCGCGGCCGGTTAGCTCGCGTCCGGCACCCAGCGAAAAAATGAGTGAAGTCGACACCCCAAACCAACACACCATTGCTGATCTTTGTGAATTTCTCGGAGTGAAGGCCGAAAAAACTGTGAAAACCCTGGTAGTGCAGGGCTCTTCGGGAACACCGATTGCCCTCATCCTACGTGGCGATCACGAACTGAACAGCGTCAAAGCCGAATTCCTGGATGTGGTCGCCAAGCCTTTACGGATGGCAAGTGCAGAGGCTATCCGTAACGCCACCGGTGCATCCCCGGGCTCAATTGGACCGGTCAACCTGAAAATTCCTACGATTGTTGATCACAGTGCTGGCATGCTCACAGATTTTGCCTGCGGCGCCAATCGCGACGATGTTCATCTCACCGGTGTCAACTGGGGGCGCGACCTGCCTGAGCCTACAACCCAGGATATTCGCCAAGCCGTCAATGGCGATCCGTGCCCAACCGATTCCAAAAAAGAAATCCAGGTACGCCGGGGAATCGAGGTAGGTCACGTGTTTCAATTGGGCACCAAGTACAGCGAGGCGCTGGATGCAACCTACCTTGATGCCAACGGCCGCGATCAACCGCTGTATATGGGCTGTTACGGAATTGGCATCACCCGGATCGTTGCTGCCGCTATTGAACAGAATCACGACGACAACGGCATTGTCTGGCCGCCACCCCTGGCACCTTTTGATGTGTGCATTGTACCGATCGGACTCAAAAAATCGCCAAAGGTCGCGCAGGTCGTAGAGGAGCTTTATAAAGAACTCGTCGATGCCGGTTTCGAAGTGCTACTGGACGATCGCGATGAACGCCCGGGAGTTATGTTCTCAGAAATGGACTTGATTGGCATTCCACACCGCATCGTTGTGGGGGAACGTGGTCTGACCAATGGGTCGGTGGAATACCGCAACCGTGCCAACGGTGAATCGGCAGATTATCCCCTAAACGAGTTAGTCACTACCTTGCAAACTATCGCATCACTATAAGGATTCCTCACAGGGACTCTTGCTCAAGGCAAAGTAACCGCGCATGCAGTGCCAGGGCGAATCAACTGATCACTGGCAAAACGAACCGCGAGCAGATACTGCGCATTCTGCTCAGACCCCGGAACCGGCTCTAGACCGATTGCGCTGGTGATCGCCTCAAACTCCCGACCGTCTACCTGAACCCGAACGTCGCTTTCCACTGAGAACCTGGCAGCGGTTTGGGCATTGACCAATACGCGGGCAAGATAGAACCCTCGCTCAGCCAGCGTGATCACCGGAGGATTGCCCAAATCATGGTTCACATATTGACCAGGCGCAAACGCCGAATCGATAACCCACGCTGAAAAAGGAGCTTTCAGGCGTGCGAGTTCGAGCTGAAACTCGGCGTGCTGACGTTCGAGTAAAACACCGGCGTAGGCGGATTCGACACGTGCCAGTTCAAGTTTTTCCAGATCCAACTGCACTGCAGGTAAAGAACCTTCTTCAAATAGCGTCTGTTCGCGATCAAAATCGGCACGCTGCTCGTCCCGTTGCACGCGGTATAACTCCTCGGCATTACCCACTTTGCGCAATGCGATCTCGTAAACTGTTGCGTCAAGTCTCACCAAGATCTCGCCGCTATTCACTGCGGCCCCCGGCTGAACCAGTACGGCTTCCACTTGCCCTGACATTCCAAAACCCAAAGCCACTCGACGATTCCAGCCAATAGACCCTTGCAAGGTCTGTGCAAATGCATCCAGGGCAACAAACAGTAGTAGTATTCCAATAAACGGGCGGATGAGGGCTTTCATAGCGTTTAATTCTCCTGAATCAGGGCTGATGACAGTCCAAGCAGACTATCGAGCTGCGCCCACAACAGCGCTCGCTCGAAATCAACTCGGATTGAGTCCAGCATGGCTTCAGCTGCTGCAGCCTGTGCATCACCTAAGTCCGAGCGCAGTTCCAGTTCGTACATGGCGCGACTACGATCCTGGTAATAACCGCGATAGGTTTCCTGTGCCTGCGCCGCTGCCTCCTGTGCCTGGTTGACCTCAAGCCCGTGCAACAGCATCAGTACCTCCTCACGTACTGCATACTCTGATGACGCGAGTGCAGCCTGTTTTTGCAAAAGTGTATTTTGCGCCAGTGCGACCTCAAGATCACGACCACCTGTTCCATCAAACAAAGGCATGCTGAACTTGAGGTTGGCCCGGTACCGATCACGGCTGGAACTCGTGCTGTTGACGTATTCACGGGCCTCAAGCTCGACACTTAACACCGGCGAATGAAGCTTTTGGGCAACATCAATGGCGGCCTTTGCCGCGGCCACATCGTGGCGCAGGACCTGTAGCGCAGGGGATGACAGAATAACCCGATTCACTAAGTCTGCATATTTAGGAATCTCGCGCTTGCGGTAGACCGCAAGATCAGGCATCACCAGCTCGCTGGATAATTCACCTGGCCTACCCAGTGCGAGGGCGAGCTGGTGTCGGGTCTGGCGACGCTGTAAATCGGCTTGTAGGCGTGCAACATACTGCTGGCGATACGTGACCTCGCGCTCAGCCACCTCCAGATCAGAATACTGCTCAAACCGGGTCTGGCGCTCAAGCATGCGCGTGTAGCGAAAATAACTGATCGTCATACGTTCATCATGCATCTGGTAAGAATAATCGGCCAGGGTAACTGCAAAAAAACGCTCCATGATCTCAAGGGTATGACGGCCATGCCTCGCCTCGTAGATCGCCTGCTTGGCCTCCAGGGTTGCTCCTGCCACTTCACGGCGGCTGGCGCTGCGACCAAAATCGGTTAAACGTTTGCGCCACACTAACCCGTAACGGCTGTCGTTTTGAAAATCGACACCAGACACGAAAGCCTTGCTTGCCGCACGCGGCTGTAGTTCAAGTAATACGCTTGCCCCAGAACTTGATTCCACTTTCTGCAAGCGAATCTGGGCAGCCAAGGCTCCGGCTCGCGCAAGACGAAGGTTCGGATGGTTGTCGCCAGACAGTCGCAGAGCGTCCTGCAGTGTCAGCGGTTGAGGTAGAGGCTCAAATGGTGCAATAGCACTGTCCGCCAGCACTGGTAACTGTGCCAATCCGGCACCAAACACTAGTAGAGCTAGCTGCGCAGTACGACGCATCATCGAAGATCTACTGCCGAGCCAAAGATCGCCTTCGCGCATTGACTCAGGAGGATTCCTCCCAGCGCTTGCGCTTGTACCGGGAAAAACGCTCGGTCTTGAAATGGGCGCCAACGACATACTCACCCAACCAGAGGAATTCCTGTGAGTCACGAGTTGTACCGGTATAACGGGTCAGCAATTTCCCTTGAGGATCGAAAAACAAGAATGTTGGAGTGGCGCGGACTCGGTTATGCCGAAGTGCAAACTCAGTTTCTGACACTTCGACTCCATCGAAACCTGTCACCAGAGCGTCTCCGTCCGTGTTGAGTGCAATCACCCGGAAATGAGCTCGAAAATAATCCTGCACCTGGGGCTGATTCAGTACCGTGTCCTTCATGCGCGTACACCACGGGCAATCGTCCGTTTCAAACATTACCAAAACGCCGGCCTTACCCTCCTCTTGCGCGATTTCGGCCTCCTCAGACAGATCATTGAAACTGTCCTGGAAAAAATGCACAGCCGGATCGCGGACCTCGCCGGCCAATGCCGGCCAAGCTACAAGAGCCAAACCGAACATGAGAACTGCTCGGAGTACAGCAGATAGTGTCATACGAAAAGACCTCCAGGGAGGCTTAAGAGTAATCCGAATATTGTTACAATATTATAATATATTAAATTTTAGACAAGTTATTCTAGGATCTGGGCGGGCATAGCCTCCAGGCGCGAACTGCGCGGCGCTTGTCGTTGAGCCGTCGGACAATAGTCAAGAAATACAACTGGACTCCTCCTTTGGCCGCAAGCCTTATCGATTCTTGCGCGAGCGATTCTGAGTTGCATCAGTTGTCGAGCCCATCACTGGGCGCATCCGCGGCGCGGGAACGACTGCCGACACCAACACCGCCATCTCTGCAGCCACACACGCCCCCAGTAACGTGACCAACCAGGACACAAATATCCAGACCAAAACCACCGGTATCGTCCAAAGCACGCCATAGATAATCTGATAGGTGTTGAAATTAGCAACGTAAAATATAAACATATTCTTTGCTATTTCGAACAAGACCATAGCGGTTATCGCCCCGGTCAGAGCATAACGGAAGCGTACTGGGCAATTTGGAATCACCAGGTACATTAAGAAAAAGCCCAATCCCTCCACCAGGATTGGTAATGCCGGCAAAACCGTGGCACTGACCAGCTGCAAGCTCGGCATCAAATCCAAAAAAACCAATGAACCCAGGTAGGAGCTCAAAGACAAGCTTGCAACCACCAATATCGGACCTAAAGTCAGCATCGCCCAGTAAAGCAGCAGACGTTGCAGGAGTGTACGACCTTTGCGCACCCCCCAGATGCCATTAAGCGCATCCTCGATAGTTGACAATAAAAGCAAGGCGGTTGCCATGAGAGCAATCAAGCCCAGGCCAGTCAGCGTTCCTGCCTGACTGGAAAATTCGCGTAGATAGCCGCTCACCACCTCGCCCGTCGCCGGCACTAGATTACTGTAAAGAAAATCTTCGACGCTGCCACGCCAACTGGAAAAAAAAGGAAATAACGACAGAATCGAAAAACTCACCGTGATCAGCGGTACCAGCGCCAACAAGGTAGTGAACGCCAACGCCGAGGCAACACTGTGCAAGCGGCCCTGGCGAACCCGGCTGAACACCCGGGTAATAAGACTTATTGAATAGGAGCTGGAATGTTTCACAAGATCATCGGTAATGATCAGCAGACAAATTCCCAACTCATAGCCGCTTCGCCGTCACATCGTTAACCAATTGTGAAAAAAAAGGCCTCGGTATACCGAGGCCTTTTCGATATAGCCCGCGGGCGGCTCAATTATAGGCCGGTCCCGCATCTACCTGTTCGGCCGCTTGAGCGACGCCCATCTGCGCGGCTTCCGATACCCGCTTGGCCATACGGTAGGCCTCGCTGGCGTCACCCGCTTCGAGTTTCGCCTTTGCTGCCTTGAGCAATTTGCTGATACTCACGGCACTGCCACCCGTCGCTGAATCGACCAGGCGCCAGACGCCTCCGACCCCCTTAGCGGCGTCCAGATCGGTGCTCGCCTGCGCAATCATCTGGGCTGCATCATCGGCTGTCGCGGTGCGGGCTTCGCTGGCCTGAGTTGCCTCCAAGTACTTAAGATCAGTAGCCTCGGTAACACCCAGTGACCAGGCGCCGCGTGTCCGAGCATGATCGATGGCCTCTTGAATCTGAAAATCTGTCAGATCCCTTTCAATCTGAATTAATTGGCCCGGGTAGATCAGATCAGCGTCACGAATATCAGCGCGGTTACGTTTAAAAAGTAACGGCCACTGGTAGGGATCGCCATACACTTTAGGCTGCGAGGAAATCCCCCACAGGTGATCACCGCCCTGCACAACGTAAGCCGATATTGACGGCACGGGGGCCGATGGCTGACAGACGAAGGAATCAGGGTGTCGGGTGCACCAATCACCGGAGTCGGTTGCCTTAGCAGCCGATTCCTCGCAGACGAAGGAATCAGGGTGTCGGGTGCACCAATCACCGGAGTCGGTTGCCTTTTCCTGACAGACGAAGGAATCAGGGTGTCGGGTGCACCAATCACCGGAATCGCTTGCCTTAGCAGCCGATTCCTGGCAAACGAACGAATCGGGGTAGCGATCGCACCAATCATCAGGCTTAGCCGGGGCTGACACAATTGCTGTGGCGGTCGACGTCGCTGGTGCCGGAGCCGCAGCAGTAGCTGTGCCGGCCTCGGTTTCAGTCGGTTTCGCTGTCACACAGCCCGTGGCAACAACAGCCACCGCCAACAGTGCCAGCAGGGTACGGATTGGTGTTGGATTTATTGTCATCGGGTCGCTCTCTGTGGGAGGTTTGCGTATAAAATCAGGTACCTTAGCCCCTATGTTTACGGGCCAGTTTATCTGGGGCAATTTACCTTCGACCCCTCATTCTGTCAAGAAAATCATGGAGAAGATCATGCCAGTTATGCTGTACCACAACCCCCGCTGCTCAAAATCTCGAGCAACCCTGGCTCTGGTGCGCGAACGTGGCCTTGAGCCCCAAATTATTGACTATCTGGAAAACCCACCGACCCAGGAGACGCTCAAGAAACTGCAGACTTTGCTGGGGTGTTCGGTTATGGACATGATACGCCCCGGTGAAGCACCGTTCCGAGAAATGAATCTGGCACAAGCCGATGATGCGCAACTGCTACAGGCGATGGTTGATCATCCGATCCTGCTGCAGCGTCCCATTGTCGTCAACAACGGCCGGGCAGCGATCGGGCGACCGCCAGAACAGGTACTGGAGATCCTCTGAACCCCATTGAATGATCCTATGACAGAAATACTGGTTCTGTACTACAGCCGTGAGGGTGCGGTGGCAACCATGGCGCGACTGATCTGCCTGGGCGTCGAGAGTGTCGATGGCTGCTCGGCTCGACTGCGTACCGTACCACCGGTATCGGCAACCCCTGAAGCCACGACCCCCAAGATCCCTGAAAATGGGCCGCCTTATGTCTCGCTGGAAGATCTTGGGCAATGCGATGGCCTGGCGCTGGGAAGTCCGACACGTTTCGGCCAGATGGCAACCGCGCTCAAGTATTTCCTGGAACGCACCGGTACCGACTGGCTGGCCGGCACCCTGGCCGGAAAACCGGGGGCGGTCTTCACCTCTACCTCAAGCCAGCACGGCGGCCAGGAATCGACTTTACTGTCGATGATGTTGCCGCTGTTGCACCATGGCATGCTCATTTGTGGATTACCCTTCACAGAACAGGCACTCAATGATACCCAAACCGGCGGCACACCCTATGGCCCCAGCCATGTGGCTGGAACACAAAATGACAAACCTATTAGCGCCGAAGAAAAAATCCTATGCCGGTCGCTGGGGATACGACTGGCAACAACTGCTGCGGCGTTGACAAAAGCCTAACTACCCAAAAAACGAATCGCAAATTCGCGCACAAACGGCACGGTCAGGCGGCGTTGGTCTGAGAAGGCCTGCTCGTCAATCTTATCCAGCAGAGCAAAGAGTGTGACCGGATCCCGTGGTACCCGGCGCAGCAGGTAAGCGCTAACTGCTTCGGGCATTTCCAATCCACGAAGACGGGCTCGCAGATGCATCGCCTCAGGCAACTGTGCCTCGCTCAGGGGGTGCAAAGTCCAGACACCACCCGAGGCCAATCGTGTGGCGAGGTCTGCCAACAAAAAGCCCGCCTGTGCGGGAGGGTAACGCCCGGCTACCAGCAAAAAACCGCCCGCCTCCTGCAACTGCTCGTAAAGGCCCAGTAGCGCCTCTTCCCAGGCGCGATCTGCACAAATATGCTCGACATCATCCACGCAGACCATGCTGCGTGGATCAAGCTCACTCAGCATTTGTGGCCCTACACTGTCCACGCCAGTGGGCACATAAACCGTCAGCGGTATCGATTCGCCTTTGCTCCGGCAACAGGCGTGCAGCAGATGCGACTTGCCGCACCTGGGCGGGCCGTGAAGATAGAGCATTTGTGTGGTGCCCACGTTCCCGAACCGACCAAGCGCATCGAGTACCTGGCCGTTACTGCCGGTAAGAAAATTCTCGAATGAGGCGCTGTCCGACAATCGCAACGGCAGGTGAATTTGTCTAGTCATAACGTCCGTCAATGATCTGTCCTAATTGATGAGCGCTCGGCGCTGGGGTCTGGGCGAATAAACCAGAAATAAACATAGTGGAACGCACTGACCAAAGTGGTTGCTACTACCAGCCATAGCAAGATCTCGGTGAGTACAGGCAAAGCAAGTAGATCGATACGCTCAACCATGATCAGCACCACCAGGGAAATCTGCAAGAAGGTGTTCAGCTTACTAACCGGGCTTGGGCGCATTTGCACGTCGCCATGCAGTGTCTGCAAGACCAGTACACCACCAATGATGCCAAGGTCACGAAAACCAATCAGCAAAAGCACCCAGAACGGGATATCCCCCGCCAATACCAGCATGATGTAGGTACTGACGATGAGCATTTTGTCTGCCAGTGGATCGAGAATTGCACCGAGGCGAGTGACATAGCCAAAGCGCTTGGCGATCCAGCCATCCAGGCCATCGGTGATACCCGCGGCCAGAAAGACCACCAGCGCCGGGGCATACCGGCCGTCATGCAGGAAAAGGATCAATACCGGCACAGCACCGATACGCGCCAGGGTCAGAAGATTAGGAAGTTGATGAAGCAAAAATACACCCGGGTTTAGATAGAATCCGAGTTTAAGAAGATGTCAGCACCAGACGTTGGCGCCTGGAGATCCCCGTTCCCGGTCAGACATAAGATACCATAAGCCCTTGACTACTTCCGGGCGATATTGCACGTGTCCCATCCCAATGACCGACCTTTAACCTACCGCGATGCGGGTGTCGATATTAAGGCCGGTGAAAGCCTGGTCGAGCGCATCAAACCTCTGGTTCAAAAAACACAGCGACCCGAATGCCTGGGCAATATCGGCGGCTTTGGCGGACTTTTTGAATTGCCTATCGATCGTTATCGCCGACCTGTCCTGGTCTCAGGTACCGACGGGGTCGGCACCAAATTGAAACTTGCCGTCATCCTCGACCGCCACGACACTATCGGCATCGATTTGGTCGCCATGTGTGTCAATGACGTACTGGTTCTCGGCGCCGAACCTCTTTACTTCCTGGACTACTTCGCTACTGGCAGTCTGTCACCTGAACATGCGCAATCTGTCATCGCTGGTATTGCTAGCGGCTGCGAGACGGCCGGCGCCGCGCTGATTGGTGGAGAAACAGCCGAGATGCCCGGGATGTATTCGCCGGGTGACTATGATCTTGCCGGTTTTTGCGTTGGCGTGGTCGAAAAAGATCAGATCATTGATGGCAGTCACATCCGCGCCGGCGACCAGGTACTGGGCCTGGCGTCGAGTGGTCTTCACTCGAATGGCTATTCCCTCGCACGCGCAGTACTCGAGCGAAGTAGCGCCACACTGGACCAGCCTATAGGTGAAACAACACTGGGCGAAGCGCTGTTAGCACCGACACGGATCTATGTGCGCCCCATCTTGGCCTTGCTTAAGGCAGTGCCAATACACGGCATTGCCCACATCACCGGCGGCGGACTGCCCGGCAATATTCCACGGATACTGCCAGACAACTGCGATTGCCGAATCGATGCTACGGCCTGGCCTCGACCAGAGATTTTCCAGTGGCTGCAATCCGAGGGCTCGATTGATGATACCGAAATGCTACGGACCTTTAACTGCGGTATTGGCCTGGTCATCATTGTGTCTTCGGATACGGCCGCTCAAGCCCACGAAATGCTGAAGGCCAGCGGAGAGACGGTATACCGATTGGGTGAGGTGCAGGCCGGCGGCCGAGGCATTGTCTTTGACTGAACCCCCGGTCAAGTGCCGGCTCGTGGTACTGATCAGCGGCACTGGCAGCAACCTGCAGGCCATCATCGACCGCTGTGCCGACGGATCCATTTCGGCCCAAGTGGCTGCAGTGATTAGCAATCAAGCTGATGCCTATGGCCTAACCCGGGCACGCGAAGCCGGTATTCCAACTCATTGCCTCGATCATCGTGATTTCCAACAGCGAGTGGATTTTGATTCAGCGATGATAGATCTGATCGATAGTTTCAGCCCCGATCTTATTGTCCTGGCCGGGTTTATGCGTATCCTGGGGCAAGATTTTGTCGAACGGTACCTAGGGGCTATGTTGAACATCCACCCTTCCCTGCTTCCCCTTTATCCTGGCCTCGATACCCATCAACGCGCTCTGGCCGACGGGGCAAAAACCCATGGGGCAAGTGTACATTTTGTAACCGCAGAACTCGACGGCGGGCCGATCCTCATTCAGGGACATGTCCCAGTTGAGCCACACGATACGCCCGAGACTCTGGCACAACGAGTGCAGGCTGTGGAGCACCAGATCTACCCGCAGGCGATCGCCTGGTTTGCAAAGGGCCGGTTACGCTTAAGTGATGGGCGGGCCATGCTGGATGGAATGCCTGTGTTAGTTCCTGACAATATCTAGGAGGCTTTCTTCAGTCTTTCAACCGAGCCTGAACAGTAATCTCTACCTTCGAGTCGCCGAACAACCGTGGAGACTCGGTCGTTGTCCGGGCTGGATAATTATCTCTTTCGAAAAAGCGTCGATAAACGCTATCCATCACGTCAAAATCGTCAAGGCTTGAAAGATGAACATCAGCACGGACGATATCCATGCACCCCAGCCCAAGCTCATCCAGGATATCGACGATCACCTGCATGACAACCTCGGTTTCAAGCGCTGGATCTCCCAGAGCTATTCTTCCAGCTGGAAGATCGGCAGCCACCAGTCCCGCCAGGTATGCGTAACGATCGTCAATGACAACCTGGCTAAAGGGTGCGCTCGAGCGAGGCACTGATTTTGGTTGAATTCTGCGAATCATACAATTGCCCTGGCAACGTCGTTGACCCAAACAACAACCATAAAGCTAAAGCGCTCGCGCTGCAGCAAGGCTCCCTCAGTGACGAACGGGGGGGTCTATCTCGAAAGCCAGGTCATCGTCTTTTTCATAAACACGTACGCTGCCGCCCGATGCAAGCTCTCCAAACAGCAGTTCCTCCGCCAATGCCTGGTTAATACGTTCGCGGATTAACCGCGCCATGGGTCGAGCTCCCATCGTGACATCGTGACCATGCCGCGCTAGCCACTGACGGGCGCTGCTATCAAACTGCAGTGCAACATGTTTGTCGGCCAGTTGACTCTCCAGCTGAAGGATAAACTTGTCGACAACGTGCGCGATGGTCTGCTCATCAAGGGCGCCAAAGCGGATAATCGAATCAAGCCGGTTACGAAATTCCGGTGTAAACAATTTGTTGATCACTTCAGTGTCATCGGTACTGTGATCTTGGGTGACAAAGCCTACCGAGCCCCGCGCCATCTGGGTAGCGCCGGCGTTAGTCGTCATCACGATAATCACGTTGCGAAAATCTGCTTTGCGCCCGTTGTTATCAGTCAAAGTGCCGTAGTCCATAACCTGTAGTAACAGGTTGAAAACATCGGGGTGGGCTTTTTCGACCTCATCAAGAAGCAACACCGCATGTGGATTCTGGGTGATCGCCTCAGTCAACAGCCCGCCCTGATCAAAACCCACATAGCCTGGCGGTGCGCCAATTAAACGTGAGACGGTATGGCGCTCCATATACTCAGACATGTCAAAGCGAACCAACTCAATACCCAGGGTGAGGGCGAGCTGGCGGGTCACCTCGGTTTTGCCCACGCCCGTCGGGCCTGAGAACAAAAAAGATGAAATGGGCCGGTCAGGATTGCCCAGGCCCGAGCGTGATAGTTTGATCGCGCTGACCAACGCACCAATGGCGATATCCTGACCAAAAACCACGCGCTTAAGATCACCCTCCAGAGTTCGCAACACATCTTTATCGGTGGCACTCACAGTCTTTGGCGGAATCCGTGCCATCTTTGAAACCACGCGTTCGATATCAGACACGCCGACCGTTTTCTTGCGCTTGGAGGCAGGTGCGAGGCGCGCCTGGGCGCCGGCTTCATCAATGACATCTATGGCCTTGTCTGGCAGATGGCGATCATTGATATACCGCGCAGAAAGCTCGGCGGCGGTGCGTAATGCCGGCGCGGTGTAACGCACGCTATGATATTTTTCGAACTCAGTTTTTAAGCCGCGCAGTATCTCGACGGTTTCCTCGACACTGGGTTCGAGCACATCGACCTTCTGGAAACGTCGGGACAATGCGCGATCCTTCTCGAATATCCCCCGGTATTCCTGATAGGTTGTTGACCCGATACACCGGACATCACCAGACGCCAACATAGGCTTTAGCAAATTGGACGCGTCCATAGCTCCGCCTGAGGCAGCGCCCGCACCAATCACGGTATGGATCTCGTCGATGAACAATACCGCACCCTCGGCTTCTTCAAGATCTGCCAGGACCGCTTTCAGGCGTTGTTCAAAATCACCGCGGTACTTGGTGCCTGCAAGCAAAGCGCCCAGATCCAGTGCGTAGATAGTGCTATCGATCAGCGCCTCGGGAACTTGGCCCTCGACAATCTTGCGTGCCAGACCTTCAGCAATAGCGGTTTTGCCAACACCTGCCTCACCTACATAAAGCGGGTTGTTCTTGCGTCGCCGGCACAAGATTTGCATGGTGCGATCGATTTCACGTGAACGACCAATCAACGGATCGATCTTACCCGCGATAGCCTGCTCATTGAGGTTGACGGCAAACACAGCCAATGCGCTCTGGTACTCCTCATCGCTGTCCTCATCATCGTCCTGCTCACTGGGCGACGGCAATTCACGTGGCGTATCGCCTCTGTGGGCAATACCGTGGGAAACATAATTGACAATATCGAAGCGCGACACGCCCTCTTCGCCCAGAAAATACACTGCATGAGAATCCTTCTCGGCAAACATCGCGATCAGTACGTTGGTGCCGGTAACCTCACGCTTGCCTGAACTTTGCACGTGCAAAATGGCGCGCTGAATCACACGCTGAAAACCCAATGCCGGCTGCGGATCAATATCCTCTTCCTCGCTCAGCACAGGTACATACTCGTCGAGAAATTCCTCGAGTTTTTCGCGCAAGCCCCTTACTTCGGCACCGCAGGCTCGTATCGCCTTGGCTGCCGGGGGATTATCCAGCAACGCGGCCAGCAGGTGTTCTACCGTGATGTATTGATGGCGTGCATCACGGGCAGTCTGGATCGCACTGTTAAGAGAAGATTCGAGTTCGCTTGAAAGCATAGCGCTTACTCGGACTCCATCGTGCACTGCAGTGGGTGTTTGTTCTCGCGAGCAAAATTCAACACTTCGCGCACCCGAGTCTCGGCCACCTCGGCCGTGAAAACCCCGCAGACACCAGACCCTTCAGTGTGTACTTTTAGCATGACTTGGACCGCCTGTTCCTGGGCGAGACGGAAGATTCGCTGCAGCACAGTGACTACAAACTCCATGGGTGTGTAGTCGTCGTTAACCAGTAGCACACGGAACAGGCGCGGTTTTTTTAGCCGAGGCTCGGCTTCCTCGACTGAGGTGCCACTGGTTCGCTGGATGTCTTTACGCTCGCTCATTGTTACCCGGCAAGTGTGCCGTAAATCTATTGCTGTTGTGACTAATATAGGGTCAATAGTAGCCTTTTCTCAAGGCCCGATGCAGCGGCCATTAAACCCTATTAAAACAGAAAACCAGCAGCAGGTTACCCTGTTGCCGGTTTTGTTTTTTCACTAACGTACGAAAGTGGAACCCTGACAGCCCACTAAATTGGATTAGCCGGTCGCGAACTGCTCCTCTTCAGTCGAGCCAGTCATAGCCGTTACCGAGGACCTGCCACCTTGAATCACGTTGGTCACGTCATCGAAATACCCAGCCCCTACCTCGGCTTGATGACTGGCAAAAGTGTAGCCTCGCTTCGAGGCAGCAAACTCGCGCTCCTGTACCATTTCGACGTATGCGGTCATACCGTTGCGCACGTACTCGTGGGTGAGGTCGAACATGTGATACCACATATTGTGTATCCCGGCGAGCGTGATGAACTGATACTTGTAGCCCATAGCTCCTAGTTCGCGCTGAAACTTTGCAATCGTGGCGTCATCAAGGTTCTTTTTCCAATTGAACGATGGCGAACAGTTATATGCCAGCAATTGGTCGGGGAACTGTTCATGGATTGCATCGGCAAAACGGCGTGCCTCGTCCAGATCCGGTACCGCGGTCTCACACCAGATAAGGTCGGCATACGGAGCGTAGGCAAGACCGCGCGCGATCGCTTGGTCAAGGCCGGCGCGGGTCACATAAAACCCCTCGCTGGTACGCTCACCGGTAACAAAACTACGATCACGTTCATCCACATCTGAGGTGAGAAGCGCAGCCGCATTGGCATCGGTGCGGGCCAACAGCACCGTGGGCACGCCACATACATCTGCTGCCAGACGGGCCGCGACCAGCTTCTGGATCGCTTCCTGGGTAGGGACAAGTACTTTGCCACCCATATGGCCGCATTTTTTCACTGATGCGAGTTGATCCTCGAAATGCACACCGCCGGCACCAGCCTCGATCATTCCTTTCATCAGTTCAAACGCGTTAAGCACGCCACCAAAACCGGCTTCAGCATCAGCGATGATGGGTACAAAATAATCGACATCGCCCTTGCCAGACGCAACCTGAATCTCATCGGCGCGTTTGAAAGAGTTATTAATTCGGCGCACGACAGCGGGGACCGAGTTAACAGGATAAAGTGACTGGTCGGGGTACATCGTATCGGCGATATTGGCATCAGCCGCAACCTGCCAGCCTGACAGATAAATCGCCTTGACCCCGGCCTTGACCTGCTGAACCGCCTGACCGCCGGTCAGTGCGCCGAGGGTAGGCACGTAATCGTCAGTATTGAGCCGACGCCATAGTTTTTCGGCCCCCAGGCGTGCCAGGCTGTGCTCGATATGCACCGAACCACGCAGACGCACCACATCAGCAGCCGTATAGTCGCGCTTGACACCGTTCCAACGCGGATTATCCATCCAATCCGTTTCCAGGAATTTCGTATCCTTGCTCTGATCTACCATCGTTCGTTTAACCTCTTGATGTTGATGCTTAATAACCACTAACTATGTATGTATTTATGACTATAAGAATCAGCATGTTTTCACCTAAATTTCAGGCACAAACGTTAATTGGCCTGACCACGCACAAAGTGTCGACTCTATTCGAGCATTTGACAATATAATTATTTCAATATTAATTATTACCCTACCCTATTATAGGATCTGCCAACGCACCGACTGAAGGTATCCTAAAGTCATGAGCGCACCACCGTACTACAAGCAGAATCGTCTCAAACAGTTACGCGCTTTTTGTTATGCCGCTCGCCTTGGCAGCATCTCTCGAGCCGCTGAGCAATTGTTCTTGAGCCAACCTTCAGTATCTTTGCAGGTTCAGGCTCTTGAGCGTGAGCTCGACGTGGAGCTTTTTGAGCGTCGCGGGCCGAGAATCCGCCTAACGTCCCAGGGAGAAGCCCTGCTCGAGCTGGCCCAGCCGCTGGTACAGGGTATTGACGGTATTGCCGATTCCTTTGCCAGTGAATTAGGTAACCTCAATTCTGGTGAGATCAATATTGCAGCGGGTGAGTCCACTATTCTTTACCTGTTACCAGAGCCGATCAAACTTTTTGCCAACGCCTATCCCGGAGTACGAATCAAATTGCATAACGTAACTGGCCGGGATGGCATGGCGATGCTCCGCGCCGACGAGGCGGACTTTGCTGTGGGTTCCATGCTCGAGGTTCCCGAGGATGTCAGTTACCGGCCGATTTTTGATTTCAAAACTATGCTGATCACGCCACTGGATCACCCCCTCGCGGGCAAGCGTGCCGCCAGCATCAAACTGCAAGACATTGGTCCGTACGGCCTGATTCTACCCCCGCGTCACCTCGCAACCTGGCGACTGGTTGAAATGGTTTTCGCTCAGCACCAAGTCGATTATTCGGTTACGCTCGAAGCTGGCGGATGGGAAGTCATCAAGAAATATGTCGAGTTAGGCTTGGGCATTTCCATCGTCACCGCCATCTGCCTCGAAGGTGACGAAAAAGTTTCCCAGATACCGCTCGACCGTTTCTTTCCAAATCGCAGTTACGGCGTAGTGCTGCGAAAACGTAAATATCTTTCGCCACCAGCACGCCAGTTCCTCGATATGATGGCGCCGGGCTTTTCCGGCCACCTCGACAGCACTATTAATGGCTGAGGCCCTTTACCCTGACCGGTAACCTTAAATTTTCCGGGCAGCACTGGTTTATAATTTGCCGATCAATCATTTCGTCCTTAGCGTCTCATGCGACCTTGCTTTCTCTTAACACGCCGCTCTTTTCAAATCCTGCTGACTCTTTGGGCATTGGTGCTCGCAGGCGTAGCCAGCGCGCAGCAAATTGAGATCTGCTACAACTTTAGTTGTAAAACCCGTCAAACGATAACGCTTTCTCAGACTGAATGGCACAGTATCATTGGCTGGTTCTATCCTGGCGCTACCAGCGCGGCTGCCGAGCGTGAACAGATACGCCGGGCAATTGGCTGGATGGAAGTCGTTGTAGGCCACCACACCCCGACCCATCGCGACAAAGGCTTAAACCTGGAAAAAAATCCTAGCTTTCCGGGTCAGCTTGATTGTATTGATGAGTCACTGAACGTCACTACTTATATGCATTTGTTTGAATCGCAGGGTCACCTGCGCTGGCACCATGTGATGGATCGCGCTTATCGCAGTGGCGGCTTCGATGCACATTGGGCCGGTCAACTGCAAGAGATCGCGACCGGCGAACGTTTCGTCGTAGACAGCTGGTTCCAGGATAACGGAATGCTTCCTTATATTGCGCGCAGTGCGAAGTGGGAAGATCTCACAGAAGCGCGCCTCGTCCTTTTTAACGTAGTAGACTGAGTCATCGCGGCGGCGGACGCTTTACCAGCCAAAGTGATAAATACCAAGGGTTCTGTCGTGGTCGGACTATCCGGGGGCGTGGATTCCGGAATAGCGGCTTCACACCTAAAACAAGACGGCTGGAATGTCACGGCCCTATTCATGAAGAACTGGGAAGAGGACGATGACGAGGTGTACTGCGCAGCACGCGAAGACCTCGCCATGGCAACTCAAGTCAGTGATGCACTGGATATACCCCTTCGGACCGTTAATTTCTCCCATGAATACTGGGAACGGGTCTTTGCCATTTTTTTGCGTGAATATCGAGCCGGGCGCACGCCTAATCCGGACGTATTGTGCAACCGGGAAATCAAATTCAAGGAATTTCTGTCCTACGCCCAGCATCTTGGCAGTGAGAGGATTGCAACTGGACACTATGCACGTATCGAAGAATCCAGCGGTGCATTCTTTCTGAATAAAGCAAAGGACCTTTCCAAGGATCAGTCCTACTTTTTATATGCGTTAGGTCAAGGCGCTCTCGCCCCGACTTTGTTTCCCCTGGGGGAACTGAAAAAGACTGATGTTCGTGAAGAGGCTGCCGCCCTTGGGTTGCCAAATGCCCAGCGAAAAGACAGTACCGGTATTTGTTTCATAGGAGAAAGACGCTTTAGTGAATTTCTCGCCCGCTACCTGCCGGTAACACCCGGCAGAATCCAAAACCTTGAAGGTGAGGTCGTCGGCGAGCACCAGGGTCTTTGGTTTTATACCCTGGGACAGCGCCAAGGCCTGGATATTGGCGGGCCCGGTGAGCCCTGGTATGTCGCCGGCAAAGATATGGAGCACAACGTTCTGACAGTAATTCAAGGACATGACCACCCAGCGCTGATGAGGCAATCAGTCGCAGTACAAGAAATGCACTGGATCAACGGCGCCCCAAAGAACTGGCCAATGCGCTGTAAGGCCAAGACCCGCTACCGCCAGACCGATCAGCCGTGCACTGTGCAACAAAACACCCCGGATCGTATCGAGGTGGTGTTCGATGATCTGCAGCGTGCCCCAACACCCGGGCAGTCGCTGGTGCTTTACGATCACGAGCGCGTTCTTGGCGGCGGGGTTATAGACCAGGACTAATGGTGCTGGTCCGCCATGGGCTGACTTGGTGCTATAACGCAAGCCTCGCGATCTCTTGCCACTGAGTGATGCCCCCTACTGGCTAAGTGAGAGTTCCAAAATTATTGCGCTCAAGAGCACGGTTCATTTTCGAGACGACTTCGAGCCTATTGCTGAGCGTATCCTGCATGCCGAAGCGCCTGGAGCCAACTACTGTCGGTTAGACGACGTTCCCTACCAAAGGCTGCGACCGAAGGTTCGGCGCGGACCAAGGGGTAATCTGAACTGATTTACCTGAAGAATCGAAACCGACAGCATGGAGCCCATTACTTGGCACTACCACCGCCGGAAAGCCGAACTCAACTAATGTCGAGCCTCCCCAAGTAGTCAACCAGTTTTTTCCAAGATCATTGATCGCGAGCGCCAGTGAAAGCGCCACAGCAAAAGTACTGCTGTAAGTGCGACCCCGACAATCATGCCCCACCACAATCCCACCGCACCCCAGTCATTTACGATTCCAAAGAACCAGGCCGCTGGCAAGCCGCAAAGCCAGAAACTCAACGAAATGAGCATCGGCCCGTTTACATCCTTGAGGCCACGCAACGCCCCCTGAGCAGTAATATAGATCGCATCGAATATGTGCAGGACGGCGGCTACCATAAGCAACGGCACGGCGGCCTCGATCACCGCATCATCGCCCGTGTACAGATGTGCTATCCATTGAGGCACGGCGAGCACTAGCATAATGGAGGGCAATACCAACAACAGACTCGATGAAATCCCGAGGAAGCCACGTGCCCGCGCCAGTACAGAGTCACCCTGACCCACGGCCTGTCCGACCCGAGCCATAGTAGCGCTCGACAGGCTGACCGGGATCATGAAAGCCACGGTCGCATAGTTGATTGCCACCTGGTGCGCTGCTAGCCAGACATAACCAATCTTGCCCATGAGTAAGGCGATCGCGCTGAAAAATCCTGAGTCCAGTACCAGCGTTCCGGCAATGGGAAGACCCAGTTTTAACAAGATAAAGCATTCGTGCGAAGGCCATTGGAATGAGCCAAACAATCGACGCACCCGATAGCGCTCAGACAGAAGTACAAACAGCACCAGACCCAGTGCGTTCAGCATCATGACCAGAATCAGATTGAAGGCCGCACCCTCGACCCCCAAGGCGGGCAAGCCCCAGTGACCAAAGATCAGCACCCAGTTTCCACCGACCACCACCGGTAGCGTGACGATATTGACCACTAGCATAGGCCGTGAGTGGCCGGTTGCCTCACAGAGAAAGCGAAAGGCCATGTAAATGCAGACTGACGGCATCGACCAGGCCGCAATATCAAGGTAGGCCTGTGCGAGCGGGATCACCTCGGGGTCGACCGCCATCCAGTGCATCAAGCGTCCCATCTGGCGCAGCAGGAAAAATGCCGCAGCGCCAGTGCCAACAGCTAACCATAACCCCTGCTGGAACGCGTGCCGGATCGAATCGTTACGCCCGGCGCCAAAATGCTGGGCAATGGTCGGCGATAGCGACATCATGACCCCAAGACACGCAAGAAACACGAAGATCATGAAAGCTCCGCCCAGCCCGACCGCTGCAAGCTCAACAGATCCCACCCGCCCCATCATCAGGATGGCTACGGTGGTATTGCTGACCTGGATGAACTGCGTCAGTATGATCGGCAACCCCAGCGTCAGCAGGCCGCGCAGTTCACTTTTAAATTTAAATGTAGCAACGCTCATAGCTTAGCTGCAGGCCTGATCCGACATGGCAGCCTCGGTGATTTAACCAACTGATCGACCCAGCCGCGGATGATATAGACGCCGCAACAGACTGACCGCAAAGAAACCACCTGCGACAATCGCCAGTGTTAAGGCCAGCCCATGCGGATTCCACAGATCCATGCTGACACCTCCGATAAGCGGTCCGGCAAAAGCGCCCATACCCCAGTACACACCGAATGCCGCCATCGCGGTAGCGAGTTCCACCCCCTTGAACCATTGCCCAGCGAGAATCATCGCCACAGTGTAGACCCCGGCGAAGAATCCCCACCACAAGAAAAGTGTAATCCAGAGCAAGACCGGTACGCCGACCGCAAACGGCCAGATCAGGGCGCCAAATACCCCAACAAAGGCGCACACCACTAACACTTTGCGTGCATCGAAGTAATCAGCCGCCCAGCCAATGGGCAATTGCAACAGTGCGCCGCCTGTTGCTGCAAAAAATAGCATCAGTACCGCGGAAGATTCATCGAGACCCACACGCAGCCCATACACCGGCAGCAAACTGACACTAGCCAGGTCCTTGAAAGCAACCACAAAGCAGGCAAGTGCCAGCAAGGGCGCAACACGTATAAAACTGGCAATCCCAAAACCTGGCTCTTCAACCGAGCTGGGTCTGTAGGTCCCGGCAAAAAGCAGTGGCAGACCGGCTAACGCCATCAGAATGATGCCTGCAACAAACGGGGTTTTCCCTTCGACACCTGTCATGGACAGCATCAGTGGGCCCAATGCAAAACTCAGCGCCAGAGTCGTGTTGTATAAACCCATGACCCGACCACGATGTGGCTCGGGGGTAATCTCGATCAACCAGGTCTCAGTCACCACGAAAAGGACAACACCTGTAAGTCCGCCCAGAAAACGAATCACAAACCAGGCGAAAATCGAATCGGTGCTCATTAAAGCAACGATCAGAACAATCTCGATTACCACACCAGCCAGCAACAGTTTGCGACCCTCGATCTGACGCATGAACCGGGGAATAACAAAAGACCCCAACATCACGCCGACCGGCCCCGCCATTGCCAGGGCGCCAATCAGCGTGGCGCTAGCTCCTCGGCTTTCGAGAATCAGGGAAAGCAGCGGTGTAAACAGGCTGATGATAATGCCATAAATGCTCAAACAACCGATCAGAGCCGCCAGGGCGAGCAACTGCTGACGGCCCCACAAAGAACCGTCAGGAGATGTTCGTTTGAAATCTCGTGTCATCAATTAGCGCTGGATTAAATTCTGAATTGAGATCTGGTCTGACCCAAATCATGATCGCGTCAGTTGTCACCGGGCATCGATAGCGCAGTGGTAAAATATGCGAAAAATGCCCCCTAGCATTTTGCGGTATCGCAACCAGGGTGAAGCACCTTTGTGGTCAACAGCTCCAATCCCACAAGATATTCGCCCGGCGTGCCCAGAATCTACCAGAGGTTTGATGAAATGAGTTACCAGCATATTCGCCTACCAGACAACGGCGAGAAGATTAGCGTTAAAGATGGGCGGCTGAGCATTCCTGACCAGCCCATTATCGGCTATGTGGAAGGTGACGGCATTGGCCCCGACATCACCCGGGCCATGCTACGGGTGCTTGATGCATCAGTGGAAAAAGCCTATGACGGCAAACGTCAGATTCACTGGTGTGAACTCTACCTAGGCGAAAAAGCCGGCTCTCTTTACGATGGCGACTACTTTCCAGCGGAAGCCCTAGCTGCCATCCGTGACCTGATTGTGGCTATCAAAGGCCCACTAACCACGCCAGTGGGTGGAGGTTTTCGCTCGCTGAATGTCTCACTGCGACAGGAGTTGGACCTCTATGCCTGTGTACGCCCGGTGCGCTACTACACCGGCGTACCCTCACCGATGCGTGAGCCTGAAAAAGTCGACGTTGTGATCTTCCGTGAGAACACCGAAGATGTCTACGCAGGCCTGGAGTACGAATCGGGCACCGAGGATAACCTGCGCCTGGCGCGTTTTTTACGTGAGGAAATGGGGGCCGACTTCTTTGAGGATGCGGGACTGGGCATCAAGCCGATCAGTCCATTTGGCTCCAAACGACTTGTCCGCAAAGCCATCCAGTACGCAATTGACAACCAGCGTGAGAGCGTAACTCTGGTGCATAAAGGCAACATCATGAAGTTCACCGAAGGCGCCTTTCGCAACTGGGGCTATGAACTGGCCCAGGATGAGTTTGGCGATCAGGTGGTGACTGAAGAGGAACTCTACGCCGTGCATGGCGGAAAAGCGCCTGAGGGAAAGGTGATTATCAAGGATCGTATTGCTGATATCATTTTCCAATTACTGCAGTTACGGCCTGCCGAATTTGATGTGATTGCCACCATGAACTTAAATGGGGATTATCTTTCTGATGCTGCGGCTGCCGAGGTTGGCGGCATGGGCATTGCGCCGGGAGCTAATACGGCCGACCATGTGGCCGTATTTGAGGCGACCCATGGCACAGCGCCCAAATATGCCGATCAGGATAAGGTGAATCCTTCTTCGCTGATCTTCTCCGGGGTGATGATGCTTGAGTACATGGGCTGGCGCGAAGCGGCCGACCTGATTAACGCCGCCTACCCCAAGGTTATTCAGGAAAAATTTGTGACTTACGATTTTGCCAGACTGATGGAAAATGCCCACACCGTATCGACCAGCACCTTTGCCGATGCTCTGATTGCGCGCATTACCGGTAACGCTACGGATCTTGCCCGCTACGAACAGGAACGGCGTGAAACCCTGAAAAAGGAGCGTGCAGCTCGTGAAGCGAAGCGTATCAGTGATCCCATGGCAGCAATGAAAGACTCGGGCCGTCAACCCTCTACTGCAGCCGGTATCATGTCGCCTTTAAAAAGCATTCCGTCTGAGACCAGCGTTGCCGATGCCATGCAGCGTATGCGAGAGTTGGGGATACGCTCGATCATGATCGAGCCCGATGAAAACGGAAACTGGGGTATTGTCACCCAACGCGATGTAGTGACCAAAGTGCTCGGTACCAACGCCTCGATCAATGATACGTCGGTAGGGCAGATTGCCAATCGAAAACTTTTCAGTATTTCTGCCGACGCCCCTCTGCCGCTGATTGCAGAGGCTCTGCGTGAATATGACGTACGCCGGCTTGTGGTGGAGGCCAAAGGCACACCGGTCGGCATCGTTTCGCAGACCGACCTGATCCAGGTGGTTGAGGAATTCGACTGGGGTTGGGAGTTGCATCAGTAGATTACAAAACCGTCGCATCAATCCATAACCGATAGGATTGTCTCCAAGGTCGGTTAGCCTGCGTGAGAGCGTCTGGATATGGCAGCCAAAGCAGTATTGATCACTCATGGGGGTAATGGCCCCCATGACAATGATCACGCTTCAGGTATTCTGGCGAAGCTGGGCTATCAACTTGACTGGTGCCGACCCGACCAGGGTGATGCACTACCCAAGATTGATGAGTCAGTCGCCACCGCGCTGATCTACGGTGGCGGAAAACCTGAAGACGAAAAAGACTGGCACACGGCGCGCTACCCCTGGCTGCATGCAGAGATCGCCTTTGCAAAAGAGTGCATCACAAATGAAATTCCCACCGTGGGATTTTGCCTGGGTGGGCAGATCATTGCCCACGTTCTTGGGGCCACCATAGGACCCCACCCCCAAGGCATGGGTGAATTCGGCTATTACCCTCTGACCTCAACTGAACAGGGCAAAGGTTTTTTTCCAGATAACTTTCGCGTCACTCAATCCCATTACCACGGCTTCAGCGCACCTGCCGGCGCTACCATCCTGGCCAGTACGGAGCACTTTGCCCACCAGGCATTTGCCTACGGGAAGAAAACTTATGGCTTTCAGTTTCACCCGGAATGCTCTTTAGAGAACTTTCAGCGCTGGCAGCATAAAAATCGGACGCTCTATGGCCGGCCCGGGGCGCAAACCCGCGAAGAACAAGATCGCCTCGGCAGATCATCACATGAATCCCAGGCAGCATGGCTGGATCATTTTCTGACCAAACTGGTGGGGCCATCAAGCTCTCGAAGACAGCCCGATTGATCGGGCGCCGCATCGCGCACGAACCCGTACTCAAGAACAAGAATAATGGTCATGTTTGATGTTCAAAATGAATACGACCAGTTACGCCATGTGATTCTAGGAACGGGCCTGGGCATGAAACCTGAGGCCGATCCGAAGCTTCAGGCGGGCCTACCCAAAACCAGTTCTATCTACAGCCAACCTGATCCCGCAGTGACCGAACGCGAATTTATCGGTGTACTTAAGGCCATGCAAAAACTCAACATCAAAGTAGAGCGGCCTAATCTGGTTAACTCGCCACAGATTATCGATCAGACCTGTCCCCGGGATATTGGCTTTGTAATTGACTCGTTGTACTTCAAGGCAAGAAGTCGTTTCGCCTCACGCAATAGTGAACACCAAGGTATCGATCACCTGCTGGCAGGGTTTGAAAAGAATAATCAGATCGAGATACCCGAAAAACTCTTTCTTGAGGGCGGCGACGTGGTACTGGCCCCAGGGCGGGTTTTTGTCGGATTAGGCGCACGCTCAAGCCGCGAAGGAATCGATTGGCTGGCCGCTGTGCTGCAAAAAAGAAATGTCAAGCGTGAAATTATTATCGTCCCACACGATGTATTGCACCTTGATTGCTGCTGGAACGTGATCGACCCCAATCTTGCGTTGTGGTGTGAGGAAGCCACCGACTCTTTTATGGATCTCAATGGTAAAACGCCCATCATCGATTTGCAGACTATACCCGTCAACCGGGATCAGCAGGCAGCACTCGCAACCAACATGTTAGCCGTTGGCCCCCGGCATGTTCTGGCACGTGATCACCCAATATGTGAGCCAATTAACCGCATACTGGCAGATGAATTTCGGTTTTCAGTAAACCTCTTAAGCTTTGATTGTGTGCCTGCGATCGGGGGTTCCTTTCGTTGCGCCACGCTTCCACTTACAAGAGGATAACCGCCAAATTGGGGGCTGACAGCGAGATAGTCTTGGAAAGCAAATGCTCGTTTGGTAGCCACAGCGCGGCTGATTTGGCTAACGATCGATGGAGAGAACCAAAAAGCTTAAGTCGGCACGGAAAAATTTCAATATCGGTGGCCGACGCTGCTAAATCAGCTTTGTCTGAGGTATATAGTCAGTAGTCAGACCCAAGATCCACTTTAGTTGCCATGAAAAACGAAAGCGACCCCCTACTGCAGTCCTTTAAGTTAAAGCACCTGACCCTGAAGAATCGGGTTATGTCGACCAGCCACGAGCCAGCCTACTCGGAGGATGGCCTGCCCAAAGAGCGTTACCAGCGCTACCACGAAGAAAAAGCCAAAGGCGGCATCGGCCTGACCATGTTTGGCGGCGGCACACTGGTGGCACCAGATACGCCTGCGGCTTACGGCAATCTTTATGCAGGTGATGATCAGATCGTGCCGCATTTTCGAGAGCTCGCCAGGCGCGTACATGCCCATGGCGCCGCCACCATGTGTCAGATCACCCACCTGGGACGGCGCACTTCTAATTACACAGGCCACTGGCTGCCGGTCATTGCGCCTTCAGCTGTGCGTGAACCCGCCCACCGTGCTTTTCCAAAGGCCATGGAAGATTGGGACATCAAAAGAATCGTCAGTGCCTACGGTGCTGCAGCAGCGCGTTGTCGTGAGGGTGACCTCGATGGCATCGAAG
>JAAZZE010000079.1 GCA_014239255.1 Gammaproteobacteria bacterium | reverse complement strand
GTCACTGGCCTTGATTCACTGGATATCTCAGACACGCTGTGTGATCCGAATATGGTTGAACCGCTGCCCGCGTTAAGCGTGGACCAGCCAACGCTCAGCATGACATTTCAGGTGAATGATTCGCCTTTCTCCGGCCGCGAGGGCAAGTTTGTCACCAGTCGCAATCTCAAGGACCGTCTGGAGCGGGAGTTGATTCACAACGTCGCTTTGCAGGTAGAGCCCATGGAGGATCCTGACAAGTTCCGGGTTTCCGGCCGGGGTGAATTGCACTTGTCGATTCTGATAGAAAACATGCGTCGCGAGGGATACGAACTTGCAATCTCGCGTCCTGAGGTGATCATGCGCGAGGAGGGGGGTGAAGTGCACGAACCTTTTGAAACCCTCGCGGTGGATGTCGAGGAGGATTACCAGGGTCGCGTCATGGAGCGCCTTGGAGAACGCCGCGCCGAACTGCGTGATATTGTTCCCGACGGGCGTGGCCGGGTGCGGATCGACTACTTTGTGCCCAGCCGCGGGCTGATCGGGTTTCGCTCGGAATTTTTGACTGTCAGTTCAGGCACGGGCCTGATGTATCACGCCTTTGATCACTACGCGCCCAGAATTCAAGGCAACCTGGGTGAGCGCAACAACGGTGTACTGGTATCGATGTCTAAGGGTAAGGCGCTTGCCTATGCGTTATTCAACCTTCAGGAAAGAGGGCGGCTGTTTATTGGTCACGGGACCGAGGTATACGAGGGTATGGTGATCGGCATCCACTCCCGCGACAACGACCTGGTCGTGAATCCCCTTAAAGCCAAGCAGTTAACCAATATCCGTGCTGCTGGCACTGACGAGAACATTCTGCTGACCACGCCGGTTGTCACTACTTTGGAATATGCTCTGGAGTTCATTAATGAAGATGAGTTGGTCGAGGTCACGCCCAAGTCCATCCGCATCCGCAAGAAATGGCTGCGAGAGCACGAAAGAAAACGTGCCAGCCGGGCCGCCTGACTGGTTTTGTTTTAGTGGGTTTACCGAATTTTCTTGGCTTAAGTAGATAGGATCACTGGCAGATGAATGCGCCAACCGTGGGTTTTGTAAGCCTGGGCTGTGCCAAAGCGACGGTAGATTCTGAGCGCATCCTGACCCAGTTGAAGGCCGAGGGCTATGGCTTTTCAGCTAACTATGAGCATGCCGATCTCGTTGTAGTGAACACCTGTGGTTTTATTGAGTCCGCTGTTGATGAATCACTCGACGTGATTTCCCAAGCGCTGGGCGCGAACGGGCGAGTCATTGTGACTGGCTGCCTTGGGGTAAAAGCCGACCTACTGAAAAAGAAATTTCCAAATCTGCTGGCGATCACCGGGCCACAGGATTGTGATGCGGTCATGGCTGCTGTTCATGCTGAGGCTCCGCCGGTGCACGAGCCTTTTTATCATCTGTTGCCCCCCGGCGGGGTTAAGCTGACTCCGCGTCATTATGCTTACCTGAAGATTGCTGAGGGCTGTAATCACAAGTGCACCTTCTGCATTATTCCAACAATGCGTGGTCGACTGGTCAGTCAAGCGCCTAGCAACGTGCTGGGCGAAGCCAAAAATCTGGTCGATGCCGGCGTGCGCGAACTGCTGGTAGTCTCGCAGGACACCAGCGCATACGGTGTGGACCGACGCGGGCGCGCAGATCTGACGACCGGGCAGGCCTTGCGTCCGCACATTACTGATCTTGCCCAGGCTCTAGGTGAGCTCGGGGTTTGGATTCGCCTGCATTATGTTTATCCCTATCCTCACGTGGACGAACTGGTGGAGTTAATGACATCGGACATTATTCTGCCTTACCTTGATGTACCGTTTCAGCATGCCAGCCCACGGATTTTGCGCTTAATGAAACGCCCGGCTAGTGGAGAAGATAATCTTGCACGGGTTCGTGCCTGGCGCGAACGTTGTCCGTCGCTGGCAATCCGCAGCACGTTTATTGTCGGCTTTCCCGGGGAGACGGATATCGACTTTCAGGAGCTTCTGAACTTTTTACGCCAGGCCCAGCTCGACCGGGTCGGGTGTTTTATTTATTCACCCGTTACTGGCGCCCGAGCTAATGATTTACCAGAGCCGGTGGATTCGGGGTTGGCCCAGGCCCGGTTCGATGAGTTAATGGCCGTGCAGGCTGAAATTTCCCATACCCGGCTACGACAGCGAGTGGGTCGTGAATACAAAGTGTTGATTGATGAGGTCACCGAAGCGGGCGCAGTTGGTCGAAGCGCGAGCGAATCTCCAGACGTGGACGGCGTAATCCACCTGCCTGGCATAACGGAGATACAGGCAGGTGATTTCGTTAAAGTTAAGATTACCGCATGCGATACGCATGACCTCACCGCAAGCTTGGTTGAGGCTTAGCTCTTGGACCATATCGGTCCCTGAGAGTCACTCATCTTGGGCATGTGGTTTTTTATGTCGAAAGCCTCTAGCGTTCACTAGCTTTTTACCGTGACTTGCTCGGGATGGACGAGATTCGCGCCACGGACTCGACTGTTTGCGCAGCGGCTCTGAGGTGGGTGAGCCCATCACGAATTGTTGCTTGTTAAGGTTGGTAGGCTCCCCAGTTCGACACAGGGACCATACCGGGGCTTTTACCATGCTGGCTTTTGTATCGGTCAACATATCCAAGCCCTGCGTGATGCCCGCGACGAATTTATTGATGCCGGCGTAACTCCGGCGTAACTATCGAGGGTGCTTCCGACCACCGGATAACCCAGAGCCTCTATCCGCTTGATCCCGATGGTAACAAGATCGAGATATACGTCGATGATCTCAATTCGGACTGGCGGACCGACCCCACAGTTATTGTGGCGCCAATCCGACCCCTTGACCTTTAAACCGAACAACCCAGAAAACCATGCGGCCCCGGGTAGTGCATTTCCTAAGCCTTCAACTCGACCGTCGTCGGGGCAACGTGAAAATAACCGACTCTTTGAGTATGTTATTTAGTTGCTTTAATTACTTTTGTATTCCATGATCTACCTGTTGCACGAAAAAAAAACATTAATATGCAGGAAATATACAGTTCGCTCCAGCTAGCTTTTGTGATGATTGGCAGCTTTGATCCTGACCTGGTCGAGATCGTGATGCTATCGTTGGCGGTCAGTTTGACGGCCGTGGTGATCTCGCTGGTTCTTGGCCTGCCCTTAGGGGCGGCGATCGCGATGAGCCACTTTCGGGGCCGGGGCGGTCTGATCGTGTTCAGTAATGCCCTGATGGGGTTGCCTCCGGTGGTTGTCGGACTGCTGGTGTATCTTGCATTGTCGCGCTCAGGGCCTTTCGGCGTGTTTAACCTTCTGTATACCCCTTGGGCGATGATCATCGCCCAGGCTGTTTTAGTCACACCCCTTGTGACCGCTTTGACCCGTGAAATCATCGAGCAGTTGAATAGTGAATACGCCGAGTATCTTAGCTCACTCGCAATCAGCCCTCCGGGACGGCTACGCACATTGTTATGGGATGGGCGTTTTAACCTGGCGACAGTCAGTCTTGCTGGGTTCGGTCGCGCGATAGCTGAGGTCGGTGCCGTCATGGTAGTGGGCGGGAATATTGACCATTTAACCCGGGTAATGACCACAGCGATTGCGCTTGAGACCTCCAAGGGCAATCTTGAGCTGGCCCTGGCTCTGGGTGTTGTTCTGATGCTGCTGGCGCTCGGGGTTAACTTAGTGATTGCCCTGATCCGCCCGGTTGATACAGCGAAGCACGGCCGACCGGTCTTTCGTTGATATCGGTCCGGCATTAACTGGTTTTGTGACCGGCGTTATTGGATTAACAAGAGGATGCCAATGAGAACAGTAGTAACAGTATGGAGGTACGCCTGCTTGTACCTGTGGTTTTCCCTGGCATTGCCAGTCGGTGCCATGGCAGAGCAAGCGAGCATTATTGTCCAATCGACGACATCAACCGCCAATTCTGGCCTGTACGATCATTTGCTTCCCCGGTTCGAGGCGGATAGCGGGGTTCGAGTCAATGTGGTGGCGGTAGGGACGGGCCAGGCGATCCGTAATGCGGTTAATGGCGACGCTGATGTCCTGTTAGTGCATGCGAAGTCAGCGGAGGAAAAGTTCGTAACGGATGGTTTCGGTGTGGAGCGTTTCGACCTTATGTACAACGACTTTGTATTTGTTGGTCCTCCAACTGATCCGGCCGGCCTGTCAGCAGCCACTAGCGCTACTGACGCCTTGGCAAGAATAGCATCGAGTGAGGCGCTTTTCGCCTCACGCGGTGATGATTCGGGCACTCATAAAAAAGAACTGTCACTATGGCATCTCGCCTCCATTGAACCCTTCGCCGCCAGTGGCACTTGGTACCTTGAGACGGGTTCCGGAATGGGTGCAACCCTGAACGTGGCTGTTGGTATGGGTGCTTATTCGGTAACTGATCGTGCAACCTGGCTTAGTTTTGCGAACAAGCATGAATTTCAAATTCTGTTTGAAGGTGGTCCGTTGCTATTGAATCAGTACGGCATTATCTTGGTTAATCCGTTAAAGCATCCACATGTAAAGGCAAAGACCGGCCAAGTGTTTGTCGATTGGATGATCGGCGACCAAGGGCAGCAGGCAATCGCTGCCTACCGTCGGGATGGTAAGCAATTGTTTTTCCCTAACGCGCGATAAAACCCTGGTAGTAATTACTATCGGTAGGGAGTGGAAACTCAGCCGTTAAAGTGCACTGTGCCGAAACCTTGTACCTCGTAGCCAGACAGGCTGGCGGCTTTATCAGAAAATGCCGGTGAGCCACAGAACTGGATCAGTTTTTGCAATGGGGGTTCGAAGCAGGCGCGTCGATCAATCAGCAGGTCAAAGCGCTCTCGCATGACCGGGACAAAGGCCAGGCGATAGCGTTCAGCCAGCGCGCGCAAGCCCAATGCCGCATCAGCGAGACCCTCCAGAACTGCCGATGCCGCGTCGGTCTCGCTATGAACCATTGTTGTGAACTGTAATCGCTTGACGTCTATTTCAGCTTTATCCAATATCTGATTAAGTAGAATCTGACTACCGGCCTCGGGCGGGCGGGCAACGACCCGGCGATCGGCCAGATCGGCGATGCAGTTAATGGTTTCTTCTTGGCCAGGTTGCAGGATCAGACCGCGTTCACGCCAGCAAAATTCAATCAGTACCACAGCCTGTCCAGAAAAGCGGGCGGTGATCGTGGCAAGGTTCCAGGTACTCCCTTCGGGTTCAAAAAGGTGCAGGGCACTGGCGGTACCTTTAGCATCAGCGAAACGTTCCAGGCCGTCGAGGCTGCCACCAAAGTGACTGGCCATTGCACAACCAGATTCTTTCAGTGCCCACTCCAGCAAAGGGTCATGACTGCCCAAAACGATATCTGGTCGAGAGACTGGGCCTTCAACCTGTTCTGGACCCGTCTCATTTGATTCCAGCCAGGCTTCGATAGCTGACCGGGAGAACAATAATTTTCCTGTTGCCCGGGTACAGGGTACGCGGTTACTGGCGACCAGGTCATATACTTTTCGCTCCTTGATTCGAAGCATTTCTGCCAATTCACGAGTCGTCAGGTAGTCAGCAGGGGGCGTGTTCATTGGCTTTACCGGCTGGGTGCAAGGTTGTTGGAATTATGCCCCATGCTTGTGGCTGTGGCGAAGACCAGCAACGCCAGCGACAGTGGTAGTGTCAGGCCAAGAACAGGGTTACACTGGAGTTTGATGACTCATCGCTGAACTGGGTTATGTGCCCTGTCTTTGGACATCTTCAACTATGAACCGGCGCAGATGGAAAACCCGTTATCGCATCACCTTAGTTCGCCGTCATCGAATCGTTGATTTCGCTAAATATAATCCGCAGATACCCCTGCCTTTTGCTCAATCTTTTCGGCCCGCCCGAGCTCAGGAAGATGAGCGTGAAATAAGGGAAGAGCGATGAGATGTTGGCTTAACGGGATAGGTCCTGCGCCCTGAAAGCCTGGAAGCGATAGTCGTGGCAAGGAAGGATTTTCCATAGCCGGCTATAATCGGCGCCCGTTCCGCCTGCGCCAATAAGAATTCCATGTCAGATCACCTCACCGAGGTGCACCGGCGACGCACGTTCGCCATCATCTCACATCCCGATGCGGGCAAGACCACGCTGACGGAAAAATTCCTGCATTACGGTGGCGCCATTCAGGAAGCCGGGACTGTTCGCGCTCGCAAGAGTGGTCGCTACGCGACGTCGGACTGGATGAAGCTCGAAAAGGAGCGCGGCATTTCGGTAACGTCCTCGGTGATGCAATTTGAATATCGCAACTTTATCGTCAATCTGCTGGATACGCCTGGCCATGCGGATTTTTCGGAAGACACCTACCGGACGCTGACCGCTGTAGATTCGGCGCTGATGGTGATCGATGCGGCCAAGGGTGTCGAGGAACGCACGATCAAGTTAATGGATGTCTGCCGGTTGCGCGATACCCCGATCATGACGTTTATCAATAAGATGGATCGAGAGACTCGTGATCCTGTGGAATTGCTGGACGAGGTGGAATCTGTGCTGCGTATCAACTGCGCGCCTGTGACCTGGCCTCTGGGTTCTGGCCGCCATTTTCGTGGCGTCTACCGGCTTCATGAAGATTCCACATCACTGTTCGATCGGTCCGCTGCCGGCGGCTCGCCAGCAAGAATTATCCAGGGCCTGGATAACCCGGAACTTGATGCGATTGCCGGAGCTGATGCGGAGCGGCTTCGTGAGGAGATCGAACTACTCCAGGGTGCGTCCCACGCTTTTGATAGAACCGGGTACCTTGCTGGAAAATTAACACCTGTGTTTTTCGGGTCAGCACTGAACCGCGAGGGTACCGACGAACTTATTGATGCCTTTGTTGATCATGCCCCGGCACCATTGCCGCGCATTACTGAGTCGCGTGTAGTGGAAAGTATTGAACCGGGGTTTACAGGATTTGTTTTCAAGATTCAGGCAAACATGGATCCGGCCCATCATGACCGCGTCGCTTTCGTGCGTATTACGTCGGGCACTTACCAGAAAGGGTTGCGTGTGCGCCACGTCCGTGTGCAGCGTGATCTACAGTTGCATAACGCAATTACCTTTATGGCCTCGCGCCGTGAGTTAACTGCCACTGCCGTCGCCGGGGACATCATTGGCCTGCACAATCACGGCACCATACAAATTGGTGACGCCTTCACCGAGGGAGAGGAACTTAAGTTCTCTGGAATACCGAGTTTTGCGCCAGAGCTATTTCGTCGGGTCCGTCTGGCAGACCCCCTGCGGACTAAAGCACTCAACAAGGGCCTCGACCAGTTGAGCGAGGAAGGGGCAACCCAGGTATTTCGTCCATTACAAAGCAATGATTTGATTCTCGGTGCGGTAGGCATACTGCAGTTTGATGTGGTGGCTCATCGGCTGAAGCACGAGTACGGCGTTGATTGCATTTTCGAAGCTGTTCCGGTTATTACTGCTAGGTGGATAGATAGCAAGGAATCGAGCAAAATAGACGAAATTAGACGGAAATCGCCACAGAATCTAGCACTGGATGCCTCTGGAGCATTGACCTATCTCGCCCCAAATGGCGCAAACCTGCGCCTGGCGCAGGATCGTTGGCCTGAGATCCGCTTTGATGCCATTCGAGAGTTATAAAAATATGGTGAGACAAAAATAAATTACTAATATTATTGTCGCTCATCAGTGCTGACCGTAATACGATGGTTCTGGTAATTTGCAATAACGGGCCTGGTTTGACTGGCAAAGTGGTCAGCCTGCTGCCCCCGCATTCATAAGGAGAGTACAACTCAACTGGGCCTTTTCCCGCTCATTGCATTTTCACACTTATCAGGTCACACCCGATTGGAGTCACCAGTTGCATCTGGTTCGGAAAATTGGCAACCACCTTTTTACGTATCATGAACCTGGCATGTTTACGTATCTGGATTCAGGCTCTAGACTCGAATTTAACAAATTTGCCGGCATGTGCCAGTAGCATTAAGGCAGTACGGCTTTATCTTCTGTCAACCTAATCACAAGGAGTTAATCAATGAAAAAACGGTTCATTTTTCTTAGCACGGCCCTGCTTGGCATGGTGCCTATGGCGGCTAATGCCGACGGTGCCGCCATTTACAACAGCGGCTGTATGGCCTGCCACACCTCTGGTGTGGCCGGTGCTCCCATGGTCGGTGACCCGACCGTTTGGGTCGATCGTATCGCACAAGGCGCCGAAGTGCTTTATGAACACGCGATCGTCGGCTATCAGGGCGAGACCGGTTACATGCCTCCCAAGGGCGGCTTTACCCACTTAAGTGATGATGACATTAAGTTGGCTGTGGATTACATGGTAGAGCAATCCCAGTAAAGCCCGTAGCTGGCCTGGGTGCTGATCAGGTGTCCGAGTGCTGGGCCAGACAAAACCGGGCCTTGTGCCCGGTTTTTTTGTGGCGGACGAATTCTCGCGTGCGTCGCTAGAGAGGATTACCCTAACAGGGCAGCCAAGCGGTCAAGGCTGATTCGATGGTGCGCGAGTTTGCGGTACTGGCAACGCCTGGTCGTAGCCCGGCCCGGCTGGCCTGGTTAAGTAATTTGTCCATACCAGGACGCAGGCTGAGGGGGCGATCATTCAGTCGTTGTTGTACCCTCGCGTTCTTGGCCGTATGCAGTTTGCTGGCCAACGTATTGCGTTGGGAGGCGCTCAGTTCAGGACAGTGTTTCTCGGCGTAGGCGCAGATACGTTCGTGACCACCGGGCACCTCAAGCAACTGAGTCCGCTCAGATACATCCCAGTGCCAGGGCAGTTCGGCATCTGCAAATGCCTGGTTGAATGCCGGCAGATGAAGATCAAGCTCGCTGGCGATCAGTGCGCCGTCAAAATCGAATAACAGACCGCGAAGGAGCCCGTAGTCTGCCTTCGGGCGGGGCGGACTCACTGACCAGGTTGGATCGGCGATTCGAAAAAAGCCTTGAGGGCCAAATAAAGCCAGATCGGGTCACGCCAGCCGGTAACTTCGCGCGGTGAATGCATGCCCAGTTGAGGTGCACCCACATCTACTGTATCAATACCCACCGTGCTGGCGGTGATTGGGCCGATAGTGCTGCCGCAGGCCATATCGCTGCGCATGGCGATGGTTTGAACTGGAACTTCTGCCTTCGCGCAAAGGTCACGGAAGATGGCAGCGGTGACGCTGTTGGTAGCGTAGCGTTGATTAGCGTTGAACTTGATCACTGGGCCGCCGTTCAGTCGTGGCCGGTGTTGCGGATCATGCTTATCGTCATAGTTGGGGTGAACTGCATGGGCATTATCGGCCGAGACCAGTAGTGAGCGCGACAGTGCACGGGTCAGCAATTCCCCTGTTCCACAGAGCCTTTCCAGGATTGAGCGAAGTAAAGGGCCCTGGGCACCTGCTGTGGAAACGCTGCCGACTTCCTCGTGATCGTTGCAGATGAGAAGCACTGTGGTGTCGCTGTCGGTATCAAGAAGGCTGCGCAGGCCGACATAACAGCTGAGCAGATTGTCCAGTCGCGCACTGGCCAGGTAGTCGCCATTTAGGCCTATCTGTTGCCCCGGTTGCGTGTCATAGCAGCTGATCTCGAAGTCGGTGACTGCCTCAATCTTTGCATCGGGGTGCTGTTGACAGGCTTGGTCGGCCAGCATCTGGCGAAAATCAGGCTCCGTTTCTCCCGCGAGATCACATAACAGCGGTACCAGCTCTTTTTGCGGGTTGATAGAGCGATTCTTGTGAATATCGCGGTTAAGGTGTATTGCCAGACTGGGAATGGTCGCGATAGGTTTTTCAAAGTCGATCAGTACCGAGATGGATTGTCCTTCGTCGGTCTTACAAGTGACCCGACCGGCCAGCGACAGGTCACGGTCAAACCAGGGTGCAAGCAGTGCACCGCCGTAGACTTCAACTCCGAGCTGCAAAATGCCTTCACGACAGGATTCAGGTCGAGGCTTGATCTTTAGGCAGGGGCTATCGGTATGGGCTCCGATAACGCGAATTCCCGTTTCAATGATTGGGGAACTACCGACTCGAAAGGCGCACAAAGAGGAATGATTGCGAGCAACAAACGCCGTATCTTTGGGTGACAAAGACCAGCTTGCGCCTTCGTTAAGCGCCATGAAGCCCTGTGCCTGCAGTTGTTTGATCATGCTGGCAACAGCATGAAATGGAGTAGGGGATCGGTGCAGGTATTCGAGCAGGCCTGAGTTAAAGATATCAGCGTTCAAACAGTACTCTCCAGGGGTTCGATAGAATCCGAGCCGGCCGGGTGTTGCTTGACACCTTCTGGAAGCCATTGGCTGAATTTCTGGTGTGAGTCCAATGCGGCGAAGTCGAAAAGATTCCGATCAGCCAGTTGACTCGGAGCGACGTGGGTCAGGCTGCGAAAAATGCTGGCCATGCGTCCTGGGCGGGATTCCTCCCAGCCAGCCAGCATCTTCTTGATAGCCTGGCGCTGAAGGTGATCCTGTGAGCCGCACAAATTACATGGGATCAACGGGAATTCGCGCAGACGGGAGTAATCGGTGATATCGGCCTCGGTACAATAGGCCAGCGGACGGATTACCACATTGGTGCCGTCGTCGCTTAGCAGTTTGGGAGGCATTGATTTTAGTTGGCCACCATAGAACATATTCAAAAACAGGGTTTCGATCATGTCATCGCGGTGATGCCCCAGGGCGATCCGGGTCATGCCGTGTTCACGAGCATAGCGGTAGAGAATGCCCCGGCGTAGCCGTGAGCATAGTCCGCACATGGTTTTGCCTTCAGGAATAACACGTTTTACTATACTGTAGGTATCTTCATCGATGACATCAAAGGGCACCCCGGTGGTTTCAAGATATTCCCGTAGTGTTTCAACCGGGAACCCAGGCTGGTTCTGATCCAGATGAACCGCCCGCAGAGTAAAGGAGATCGGAGCCCGCTGGCGCAATCGCTTGAGGATATCGAGCAGGGTAAAGGAGTCCTTGCCTCCGGAGATGCAGACCATAACTCGTTCACCCTCGCCGATCATCTGAAAATCTTGGATCGCCTGCCCAGTCTTGCGA
>JAAZZE010000078.1 GCA_014239255.1 Gammaproteobacteria bacterium | reverse complement strand
GCTGATCCAGAATCTGATGGCCTTCAATGGTGATCTCGCCCGACCAGATGATGGGCTCGGGAATCGTATTGACAGCTACCGGGGCATAGAGCTGGGAGAATGCGGTGGGAGTTATGGACTCCACGGGCTGTGCGGGTACCCAGCCTTGTCCATAGTCAACATCAAGACCGGTCAGTTTTGTATTTGGGTCAAGTCCGTTGAAGTTAATTTGATAGTAGCCGGGGCTGACCTGTAACTCAGCCAATGGCTTATTGCTTGCCTGAATCTTCTTTTTGATTGTGTGATTGGACAACAATCCAGTATTGAGGACTAGTTTATTGCCATCGACCTTGGTCGATTGAGACACATCAGTGAGGACTCTGCCGTTTGGCACTAGATGACTGATAAAGGTGGAAAAATTTTGGCGCAACTTCCCATTGACTAGCAAGCGTAACCTTTGGACTGGACGATAACCCCCTACCGACAACGTAACTGTAGTGCCATCGACGTGAAAGCGAGGTTCAGATTTGGCGCCATTTAGCCACTCTTGTTTGGTAGCAGCAAAAGTCTTTTGGATTTTCCTTCGTAGTTCGTGCATGGCGTAAGTAACTTTGGTTACATCACCAGGCCTTAAAAACGAATCTGTTTTTATTTCTGTTTCCATCGTCTCGATTGTGTTCGATAAATGTTTCAGAAAAGTGATCTGTTTTTGTGAGTCGAAAAACTTCTTAAAGGCAGTGTCTCGAGCGCGAAGAAAATCGCCGTTGCGGAATAGCGCATCAAAAAGCTTGGTTCTTATTACAGCGAAAGCTGAAAGTGGGTCGACGTCCCAGCCCACAGGATCCCAGACAATGGGAAAGAACTTGCCCCGCCAGGGATCATAGTACAGACGCCAGTTGTGATCCCACGTAAAATGCTTGGTCGCTGCAAGTGCTTGAAAAACGCTGAAGCGTCCCCACGAATCCATGTCCAGCATCTGACTTAGCTGCCGTTGTGTTTCGTGGCTTTCACGCTGGTGCAAAAGGCGAATAAGAGTTTGGAGGGGCGCCTTAGCTGATTGTGGATAATGGTTGTTTACGGCTACCTTGTCCCATAAAGACGGAGAATCAAAAAGTCCTTGCCACAGTTCCCCAATGCCTGTGAATTTATCCTTTGCGATTATCTCACCGCGATAAATATCGCCGGGCATGCGACCAGCATTGCGCAGCGTGATTTCTCCCAATTGTTCTACAAGGACGTAAATTCCGCGGTTCTTGCCATTTAGGAATAAGCGCACAAGTTTCACACGTGGCCCCAGTAAACCCATGGCGGCCGCAAGTTCAAGAGACTGAAAATTTATTATCTGGGATGCTCTTTTCGGCGCCTGAAGATTAAACCGCCGCATCCCATCGTACAGGTTGTCCTTGCTAGTTTTGATTCTTAGGGATTTCTTCTCCCAAGCCCAGTGGCTTGGGAAATCTCCTCGATACTTAACCTTAGCTTTGACTAATTTACCATCGATCAGAATCCTTCCCTTGACATACTCGAATCCCGATTGGGGCAGGTGCGAGTTGAGTTGAGCTATGTTGGCTTCAGGAACGACGATCTGCACGGTCGTTAAGCTTGTGGTGTTTCCTTTTACTTGGTTCCAAAAAGTAGCGCGGGTTTTCTGGGACAAATGATCTCGCTCATATACCAGTGCGTCCCATAAAGGAAACCTAAGTCCACTTTGGTACCGAACACCAATTGAAAAAAATCTCTCTACCGTGTTGTAAGTTATATAACCGCCCATAATTGCCATTGGCAAAGTAACAACCCAAGACCAAAACAGCAGTCGACGAAGGGGAAAAAATTTCAATTTTCGTTGCTCGCAAAAAAATCAGCCAGACGTATTTTGCCTACTTCTGTTACCAGTTCTGCATCTAGTTCTACAACTAAGTTGTGTCTAAGTTCGCCACTATCCAGAAAATTGCTCACTGAAAAAGAAAGATATGGATCGACGTTGTATGCGGTTCTCAAAAACCCATCAACTCGGTCCATACTGTTCAACTCAATTGTGTCCAATGAAATATCTTGGATCGTTGACCCGATACGTAACCTGACGGCACCGATCTGCACATCTAAGCCGGTGGGTAAGTCAACTCGAAGGGTAGTAACCTTAGAATCTAGATCGATGACGAGGCCGAACCAGTAGTCGTTAGTAGAGATTATTCTTGGATGTCTAGTCTCTGCCATTTTGGCCTGCTTTTCTGTTCTGGCATGCAATTTGCCAAATGCAGTCTTGGTTTGAATGCCCTGGTGAACCCAATATTCGGCCTGCTCAATCGGGGTCATGCCATGTTGCATCGGATATTGACCTAGATTCTTGTCATTCAAATAATCGTCAATCAGCAGCCAAGTACTGGCAAGATCACCTCTTGAATCAACATAGGTTTCATAATCCGAGTCGCTTGAGAATTTTGCGGTGGAATAAAGCATTACCTCCCAACTTTGGGAAGTCTTGTCGATCAAGGTCTTCATTTTATGGGTGATGAACTGGTAGATAGCTTGAGCATCATCATTGAGCCCCTGCTCCATCAGAGCTGCATAACAGAATCTTGTAAGAGTGGAGTTATATGGAAAATGCCTCCACTCTCTTTTCAAGCCATCAAAACCTTCCTTTGTTCGATCCGTCGACCGGTATAACGCTTCATACCAAAAAGCCATGGCGTCAATATCGCGCTCGTCCAATTGTTGCCATTGCGCGACCCAGTGCCGAAGCTCTTCATACCGACCTTGCCTATGCAGTTCCTTTGCAACAGCAAGTAGTAGTTTCCTTTTTAACGGATAAACCCTATCTTTTTTCGCGATACTTTGCCATTTTGTTTGGACCAGTTGTGCGGCCTGATCAATCTGCCCCTTACGCACTTCCTCCAACAAATTGTCTGCTTGAGATTGGTGCGGACTAAAGTAAGTGCGAACCCAACTTGATCCCCAGGAATTGATCAGGGCCCTTTGAGTTTGACCAACAAAAAATACCGTCAGAAACAATAAGGCGCCAACCAATGAAAGCGCATTACCAAGTATTATTGACTTCTTATTTGACATAAGGATGTCCCACAGCTGTCATGGACAGCAGGCTTTTCTTTGTCACATAAGTTAGAAAAGAAAGTCTGTGGCTGGGGCAGCGCCTCGAGATATCTGGACCTTACTGGTTGTGAGTATTGAAGTTGTCATAGCGAGTGCAGTCGGTATTATTATGCTTTATGAAAACCGTAGGTGGCTACTGAAGTTGAGCCTATGGCTAGCGTGGCGTTTGGGTTGCTCGGCTGGTAGCACCTCAGCACGCGGCATTACCGCTGTATCTGATGGTTTATCGGAATGCGGTATTTACAAGTAAGCGGAAGTTGATAGTTCTTTTGAGTTTAGCCGCACTTGGAATCGCCACAGTTTAGGCAGGTCATGCAGCCATCGAGCAGTACCGTGGCCTTGGTCTGGCATTTGAGGCACAAACGCGCTTCGGGCGGAAAGTCAGACGCATCAGACTCTGTATCAGTGACGGTTTGAGTGCGATACTCAAATTCCCGCCGTTTTTCGTCAACCAGTTTTTGTTGGTGCTCGTCCAGTCCGTCGTCGCGGATCATACCGATCATGCGCATATGGCTGTCGATCGCATCGCCGATCTCAGCAACCAATGACGGCGTGTACTTGCCGCCGCGCTTGAAGTAGCCCCCTTGGGGGTCAAATACGCTGCGCAGTTCTTCTACCAGGAAAGTGACATCACCGCCCTTGCGGAACACAGCAGAGATAATCCGTGTCAGCGCCACGATCCACTGGAAGTGATCCATGTTCTTAGAATTGATGAAAATCTCGAACGGGCGGCGCTTTTCGTAAGGTGTCTGGGGATTCAGGATGATATCGTTGATCGTCACGTACAGCGCATGGTCTGACAACGGCGTCTTGATTTTGTAAGTGCTTCCCACCAGCGTTTCGGGTCGCTCGACCTTTTCATGCATCTGCACCACATTAGCCGGCAAGCCCTCAGTATCCGGCAAGATGGTTGCAGTACTCATCTTTTCGGGTGCCGGGGCTGGCTGAGTCGAGGCGACAACCTCAAATTCAGATATCTGTTTGCCAATTTTTATTGCCATCAGGGTTTTTCTTAGCGTAGGTTCAATTTCAAAATTTGCCGTAATAGCCTTCTTTGAGAGCATCAAAGAGGTTTGCCGCAGTGTGGGTTTCCCCGTCGTACTCGATTTCCTCGTTGCCTTTGGCTTCAATCACCTCGCCGTCGTCAAGGGTAAAACGGTAAATCGTGTTCTCCAGGTCTTGTTCCTTGACCAGTACACCCTGGAAAACTTCTGGGTTAAAACGGAACGTGGTGCAACCCTTAAGCCCCTGCTCATAGGCATACATGTAGATGTCTTTGAATTCTTCGAAGGGAAAATCGGTAGGTACATTAGCGGTTTTGGAGATTGAAGAATCAATCCATTTTTGTGCTGCTGCCTGCACATCGACGTGCTGGCGTGGACTGATATCGTCAGCGCTGATGAAATAATCGGGCAGGTTGTTATCGTCCTCGGCGCCAGGACCCGCCTTCGAATTGACCAGTTCGCGGTAGGCGAGCAACTCGTAGGAGAGTACATCGACTTTTTCCTTGGTCTTGCGTCCTTCGCGAATGACGTTCCGGCTGTAGACGTGGGCAAAAGAAGGCTCAATGCCGTTGCTGGCGTTGTTGGCCAGAGATAAGCTGATGGTGCCAGTGGGTGCGATCGAGGTATGGTGGCTGTAACGCGCGCCGTGTTCGGCGATCTGATCGGTAAGTTGCGAATCAAATTGCTGCATGTAGTGGCTGTATTTGGCTATCAGTACCGAGCCGCGGACCTTGTCGCCGGCCTTATAGCCGTCGCGGGCCATTTCCGGGCGTCGGGCAAGCATCTCAGGAGTGATGTCGAAGGTATCCAGCATAATGGGCGCCGGCCCTTTCTCCTCGGCCAGCTCGATTCCGGTTTCCCAGCCGACCTGCGCCATCTCGCGTGCAACCCGCTCGGTGAATTCCAGGGATTTCGACTCCCCGTATTTCATCCGCAGCATGGTCAAAGCTGAGCCCAGGCCCAAAAAGCCCATGCCATGACGGCGTTTGTAGCGGATCTCCTTCGCCTGCTGTTCCAGCGGTAGGCCATGAACCTCGACCACGTTATCTAGCATGCGCGAAAAAATGCTGACCACCTTGCGGAACCGGTCCCAATCAAAGTGAGCGTCAGCGGTAAAGGCAGACTCAACAAACTGTGTCAGATTGATCGAGCCCAAAAGACAACTGCCATAAGGTGGCAGGGGTTGTTCACCGCAGGGGTTGGTAGCACGGATATCCTCGCAGAACCAGTTGTTGTTCATTTCGTTGATACGGTCGATCAGAATGAAACCGGGTTCGGCGTAGTCATAGGTCGAGGCCATGATCAGGTTCCACAGTCGCCTGGCCGGAATAGATCGGTAGACTTTGCAGGCAACCTCGCCGTTTTCATTGGTGCGGTAGCCTTCCGTCACCGGCCAGTGACGCCAAACAATACGGATATCCTTCTCGGCCAGGTCCGATTGGTTGGCCGGGAATACCAGATCCCAGTCACGATTATCTTTGACTGCCTGCATGAACTGGTCTGTAATGAGGCATGACAGATTAAATTGGCGTAGGCGGCCATCCTCGCGCTTAGCCCGAATAAAGTCTGTGATATCCGGATGGGTAATGTCGAAGGTGCCCATCTGCGCACCGCGCCGTCCACCGGCCGAGGATACGGTAAAGCACATGGCGTCATAGATATCCATAAACGACAGGGGTCCAGAGGTATGGGCGCCGGCACCGCTGACAAACGCCCCCTTGGGCCGCAAGGTTGAGAACTCATAGCCGATACCACAGCCGGCCTTAAGTGTCAGGCCAGCCTCATGGGTCTTGCCGAGGATGCCGTTCATCGAGTCTGGAATAGTCCCTGACACCGTGCAGTTGATCGTGCTGGTGGCCGGCTTGTGCTCGTGTGCTCCGGCATTGGAGACGATCCGTCCAGCTGGAATTGCCCCGTTTCTAAGGGCCCAGAGAAAGGCGGTGTACCACTGGTCCTGTTTTTCGGGAGTCGTTTCGGCATCGGCCAGTGCTCGAGCGATACGCTGGTAGGTGTGGTCTATATCCGTATCGAGCGCCTCGCCCGACTTGGTTTTTAGCCGGTATTTCTTGTCCCAGATATCAATAGATGCAATTTGGAAGGAGATGTCGTTTCTCGAGCCAGAGGTGCTCAAAGTGCTCGCGTTTTTCATTCTTTTATGTCTTCTTGTCTGTAGTTTTCAGGGCGAAAAACACCCCCGGAACTGGCGCACACTGCAACGCCGATTCCGTCGTGACCTACATCATCCTTATAGTTTTGGAAAGTTTCTCATACGCCACTAATTTTATTATTTATTGGTAGGTCTGGTCAGTAGCACTACATATTGTGGCGTTGGGGAGAGAATACGCCCAACATATAGGGAGGTCAAATTTTTCTGTTCACAGCGCTAAGAGCAAGTAGAAAACGTATTTCGGCTCAGACAGTTAGGCGACGGTAGATGTCCGAGACCCGAATGGGCAGTCGGTGGACGTTGTCAACCTGGGTGTAATTCACTGCACCGTACATGTGCGGCAGATAGTCGCGGGCCTCGCGGTCTATAGTGATGCAAAAGGGGTGGATACCGGAGCGCTTTGCTTCTATTAGTGCTTGGCGCGTGTCTTCGATACCGTACTCACCGCGATAGCCGTCGTAGTCGTCCGGCTTGCCATCGGACAGAGTAATCAGCAGGCGGGTTCTTGCAGGCACTTTGTTTAACAGCATGCTTAGGTGGCGAATAGTAGCGCCCATTCGTGTGTAGTCTTTGGGTTCGATGCCGGCAATACGCGCCTTCACCGTATCCGAGTAGGCTTCGTCCATTTCCTTGATACGGTATAACTCACAGCGTTTGCGGGTCATGCCAGAAAATCCATAGATCGCGTAACGATCACCGAGAACCTGCAAGGCCTCGCACAGCAGCACGAGACACTCACGCTCGGCATCATTAATCCAGCCCTTGGTTGAACCGCTGACGTCGACCATGAAGATCACGGCGATGTCACGCTCAGACCGATCCAGGCGCGAGAGTACGCGATCGCTCATTTCTTCCCCGCAAAAAGCACTGACGCGTGCGTCTACCAAAGCATCCAGATCGATCTCGTCCCCACTGCGCTGGCGGCGCGCTCGGCGCACGCTGGCGCGCAGGGCTTCGAAAGTGCGGCGCAGTTCAATCACAGAACCTTTATATTTTTCAATGGTCTGGGGGTAGAAACTCCCCTCTCCCACCGGCATTTCGAGCTCCCGCAGCACACACCAGTTCTTGCGGTAGTGGCGCCGGCGAAAATCCCACTCATCGTAGTGATAATACGGGCTTTCCTGGTACTGATTGGGCTCCTCGCCTTGTGGGCTTAACGACGGCTGCCCCCGGGCGTCGTAATTGGTTGCACTAGTTGGCGCCAGGGCCTTTGTCGGCAGTTGGTCAAAGTCGAGCAGGAGGGATTGCACCAGCTGATTCACCGCGGGTGGGGCGCTCGTTGATTTGCCGTTGATCTCAATAGAAAAAGGCACCGGCCCGAAGGCGTCTTTGGGATCGTCATCGCTTGTGATCTTAAGCTCTTGGACCGTATTGCCCTCCAGCGGCTGATCTTTGAGCCATTGGGCAAGTTGCGTCTGCAATTGTTCGCGTTCGCGCTGAGTTCGGATGTCCATCGCCTGTTCAGCGAGAGCGATATCGATGCGCCCCGCCCAAGGCGGTGCTAAAGCTAAGTCTTGGTTATCCCTATAGGCCTGTTCAAGCACGGTGAGGGTATGAGTGACAGTGGCATTGGCGCAGCACAAGGGTGCGATCAGGGCCTGCCATTTTGGATTGTTCTCTGATGATTGGTTCAGCAGTAGATCCATCTGCCGGCCGAGTCCCGGCAGTGTTCGACGAATACAGGCGTCAAGGCGAGCCTGCTCAAGGCGTTCAAACAGCTGTTGCGCCTTCTTTGGATCCGAATAGCACGACAGTTGCTCGGACAGGCGCGGGTCGTTTGGGCTCGCCCGGCGAAACGTACCAAATCTTGTCTGTGCCCAAAGTTGTGTCGCGATCAGGCGATACAGAGACAGGTTTTTTGCTCGGCTTGGGTAATCGTTGATCGTACCGGGCAGATACACGACCTCAGTGTCAGTGCAGTTTGTCTCGCCGGTTTCAATCCGTAGCGCCCGACCTGAGAGTCCGCGCAGGAAATGGACAAGAATCGCCCCGGCATCGCGATCAAGGCCTACAGCGGTACGGCTTTGGCTAAACGTCAGGACAAAACCATTAATATCCGCCAAAGCCTGGCTGCCTGGATACAGGCCTTGGCGGTCGTATATATCCATGCCGTGAAGGACCCACTGTTTGGCCTGTGCCAGGTCCATAACGGAAAAAGCCCGCGGGGCGTGGCAGGCGAACTGAAAGCCCATCTCAGAATTGGTGGAGGTGATGACGCCCAGCCAATGCAGTGCGAAATCCTGCTGTGCCCGCGAGCACTTGGCTAGTTGTTTTGCCGGCTCTGAGGCCGTGCGCCTTGAGGACAGCACCGCATCGAGCATCTCATCAAGACGTTCCTCGATTGTTACAGCATCCAGCGCGGGCTGGGGAGTTTGTATCATGGTGTCCACTTCGAATTCATCGCAGTATAGTGGGTGGCCTCTTATTTTTTTGGTCAAAAGTCTGGTTATTTGTCAGAAGTGTAGCCTTTGGGCAGACTCGAGCACCTTAGGCGCACCCGGCCTCATTATGCCAACGGGAGAATGAGCCGAAGAACAACCGAGTCAACTGAGTGGCTGGTAGAAAAAATGACTAAATTTTGGGCTATGCCGGAGTAAACACAGCATGCTGACACAGGTCTTTGATTGGGTGGAAGCCCACTCCGGCACCATCGGCGTGGTAGTGGCGTCTTCGTTGCTGTTGGCACTGGCCTACGGCGCATTGATATTTTTTGCGATTACAAGGATGAGTCCGGATTACTTTGTCCGCGATAACGCGGCTTTAGGCAGTTGGTGTCACCGCCACCCCGCGCTGAGGCTTGCCACCCACGTTGTTAAAAACCTGCTGGGCGTAGTGCTGTTGCTGATGGGTATTGCTATGCTTGTGTTACCTGGCCAGGGAATACTGACCATGCTGATTGGCGTCAGCCTGCTGGATTTTCCCGGCAAGCGAACCCTTGAGAAAAAAATAGTCTGTCATCCCAGCGTACACCGGGCAATCGACAAGATTCGCCAGCGTGCTGGATGTCTCCCTTTGGTACTGCCGAAGTAATCTTGGGTTAACAGTCAAAAGATAATCGATACCCGGTAAACCCTTTTTAGCGTCTATCCTTGGCAGAAGGGTAAAACTTCTCTGGGGAAATTGTTTAGTCGATAACCGCCTGATGATTGAATCAGGTTTGGACTGTAGAAAGGGTCGTTTGTCATTAGGCTTGCCCATCTTTTTTGCATGATGTGAAGAGATTGATTATCACTCGAAATTTTCTTTTCGACTGGGCGTGATGATCTAAATCGAGTGATTACGTCTGGCTCAAAGACATGACGGTAACCCTTCTTTGAAAGTCTCAAGCAAAAATCTGTTTCTGTATAGGGCGAAGAAAGTTCTTCGTCCAGCCAGCCAACTTCTTTAAAAAGATTCCGAGAGGTTACTAGGAAATCGATACTGAGTGCAGAGCAGTTACAGGCAATCCCGAGTTGACCGAAATATCCCATGCTTCGTTTGGGGTGCGCTATATGACTATGCATAGGCGGTGCATCTGTTCGGAGAATGAGTCCTGCGCTATAGAGAGATTTATCATGGCCCAATATTTTTGGGCCAACAGCGCTAACCCCAGGTTGCTGCAATCTTGAAACCATGATCTGAACCCATTGCGATGAACAGATTTTCAGGTCTGGGTTAATAATTGCGATGAAGACACCAGTGGCTGCTGATACAGCAGCATTGACTGACTTGGAAAATTGATTGTTTTCCGATGCTATTACAGTGAAATCTAACTTTTTATGAGGCTTTAGAGTCTTTTGGTTGTGAGCCCATTTGTTGTATTCTGCAGTTGACAACGATATGACGAATTCTAAATTGTCATAGTTTGTCTTTGCAGCAAACTCCAACATAACGTCGTTCAACGTATCCAGTTTATTTTCACCGAATATGTCGACTAAGACTATCGATACTCTAGGCTCGTTTTTTAGAGGATAACGAATTCGGTACTTTCCTGGATATTTTTTCGGACTTATTGGAAAGACGCGAGCCCCTTTGCCGCGTCGATCCAAAGCATCCTGAATTGCTCTTACGCCAGACTCGTATGCATAGGATTTTGATTCTGAGTTAAGGGCGGTAGATTTTTCCAGAGCTCTCCAATGATAAAGAATTCTTGGTATGTGACAGATTTGTTGCGAGTGCTCCGTAAACCTTAAGCACAAGTCGTAGTCCTGACTGCCATGATACCCCTGACGAAAGCCGCCAATTTTTCGAACGATACTGGTACGGTAAATACCCAGATGGCCACAATACATTTGGGAGAGCAGCCGCTCTGGCGCCCAATCGGGCTTGAAAAAGGGGGCGAACCTAATACCTGAGGGCGTGATCTTGTCTTCATCTGAATAAATAAGATCAGCGTCTTGATGTTGATCAATCGTCAAGGCAACTTCGAGCAAAGCATCTTGGTGGAGTTCATCGTCATGGTCCAAAAGCCCGATGAATTCTCCCGAAGCTACTTCAAGTGCACTGTTGGATGCCGCACTGATATGACCGGACTCGGATCGATAGATAACATTAATGCGTGAATCGAGCTTTTGGTACGTTTCTAGTATTGGTCGCACCGATGTTGATGTTGATCCATCGTCAGCGATACAAAGTTCCCAATGAGGATAGGTTTGAGCCAGGACCGAATCAATGGCTTTTTTGAGCCATTGAATGCTCGTATTAAAAACAGGCATGATTACTGAGACGAGAGGTTTCGATCTAGACTGTTGCAAAAAACGATCAACGGCATTTACGTCTACTCGTTTTTCATGCAATTTGATCCACTCGGAATAGATATCAAAAGGAGACCGACCTTCGTAAGCCCCTTCGTCCAGAAAATGCACCAGGGGATTAACTCTGAACTTTACGACATCGGGATTCTGGGCTAGGTAATACTCACAATCGAAGAGCCGATGCGGGTTCCTGCGTTCGTAAGCCCCTTCGTCCAGGAAATGGATTAAAGGATTAACTCCAGACTCTGCGACATCGGGATTGGATTCCAGGTAATACTCACAATCGAAGAGCTGATGCGGGTTCGCTCCTTCGTAAGCCCCCGTGTCCAGAAAATGCACCAGGGGATTAACTCCGAACTTTACGACATCGGGATTCTGGGCTAGGTAATACTCACAATCGAAGAGCCGA
>JAAZZE010000077.1 GCA_014239255.1 Gammaproteobacteria bacterium | reverse complement strand
TACGTTCAAAGAGTTGGTTGGCGGTGAGGGAAAGAGATTGAAAGGCTCTGGAAAAAAATCTAAGGCGGCTGCTGGCGATCTTTCCGGTCCGATTGTCGGCACTCAAACCGATAATACAACTGAGGACGCCACCTTTGAGCACGAAGGTCCAGAAGTAGCAGAAAAAGAACCAGAAGAAACAATCACGAAAATTTCTGTCGCAAAGGAAGAAGATGTCGCAATACAAGATGAGGGAGATGAACCTTCAGATCAGATCACTGAATCACAATCCCATAACGAGAATGCCGAAGACCCATCAAAAAAGTTCACAATTAATGGCGTAGAATGGAAACAATGGTTCAGGAATCTACTCCTCCCATTCAAGTAGGTCTTCGGCGATTAGTCTTCCGCGATTCCAGCGTTGTTAACATTCCTGGAATTGACAAAAACAAATTCCAAATTACTTTTTAAGGAAAAACACGATGAATCTAAACCTGAGTATAAAAACAGTTGTTTCTGTTGTAGCGTTGTTTTTTTTGATCTGGGTGGGAATGAATTGCTACACCACAGTCTCGCCAGGTCATAACAAAGTCGCCACATTATTTGGTGAAATTCGTGACCGACCGCTGGGTGAAGGCTTTCATATGGTTAATCCACTGCTCAAGTTTCATACCTATGATCTGCGAGTCCATACTGAAACCTGGTCCAAGGTGGCAGTGCCCTCTCAGGATAAGTTGAAAACCTCCATGGATATCTCGGTGACTTTCCGGATCAATCCTTCATATACGCCAACCATGCTGCAAGAAACAGGAACCCTCAGTGATGTCGTTATTAAGCTAGTGACACCCAAGGTCCGCTCCTTATTGAGAGAGGCAGGAAAAACGGTCGAAAAATCTCAGGACTTTTATCTCGATCACATTCAACGGGAGTTACAAGCATTTATGGAAGATGGCCTGACTGATTACATGGCTGTGAAAGGCATTATCGTTGAGGCAGTTTTGTTCCGAGATATTACGCTTCCTCAGGTGGTGACCAGTGCAGTCATACAGACCAAAGAACGGCAGGAACAGCTTGAGCGAGAAAAGGCCCAATTACGTATTGTTGAACAGCAAGCTCAACAGCAGGTAAAACAAGCCGAAGCTCGTGAGCAGGCAGCGAAGTCAGATGCTAATGCTGTACGCACACTCGCTGACGCCGAGGCTTATCAGATTGAGAAGCTCGCTGATGCTCAAGCCAGGGCAAACACCGTACTGGCAAAATCAGTGACCTCTTCGTTAATTAAATATAATGCGATTGCCAAATGGAATGGTGCGTATCCTCAAACCTTAATGGGTGGAGGCCCAGATGGTTTGATCCTGCAGCTTCCAGCAACCGACTAGGTCACCCCAAAAACTGGACAATTGAAAGTGGCCAGCCGTAAGTATATGTACATAGCCGAGGTTCTAGCAGTGAAACGGTTGGAGTAACTCACTTGGAGTGTATGTAGCTGATATTCCCAAAGGCAGGCTAGCACTGCCTTTGGGAGGCAGGGGCTGGAGGTTCGAATCCTCTCACCCCGACTGCTAAGATCCTATCCGGCTTCAGGCTCCCAGCCGGCTTTCACCAAACCTTCAATCAAAATATCCGCCAGCGAAGAGTTCAGTACAAAGATTTTTCTGTAATCACCTTTGGTTTTGAGATTCGGCCGCAACTTCAAATAGTAATCAAGCGCAGCTTTCGCTTCATCTCCTTTATCTAGGTAACCCATCACGGATGCTCTGAAACCCCTATAAGAGCCAGTGTTTGGTAATTCCGCCACGACCTCTTCAATTATTTTATAAGCCATTTGGTAATCTTCTAGACCCATATAAAAAAAGAAATAGCTGCTCTTCCGATCCATTACTTTAGGCGCCATAGGATCGATTTCTACTGATTTTCGTAAAGACTCTTCAGAATCTACATACTCTCCACTATGAATCATAGTAGCTGCGAGTCTCATATAGGCGTCTGGATCACTTGGATTGAGTTCAACAGCTTTTTCGGCGTAATTCCTCGCCTGTAAGAAGTTACCTTTAAAAAAATAATGAGTAGCGGTCATTAAAGCAGCAACAGGATTTTGCGGGTCAAGTTCGGCTGCTTTTTTGGAGTGTTCAAGCATCTCAACTAAAGTGTTTTCCGAATCACCACGGGTGAAATGCATCAACTCCCAGAAACATATTTTCGCTAGCATCGCATGCCCATGAGACAAACTAGGGTCTAGTTCAATGGCCTTTTCACAGAGTTCTCGCGCCTTATCAAGATTTATATCTTGGCCATCTGTAGAACTACGTTCATTTAGCATTTGAAGTGATCTTAAATAATATTCCCAGGCATTAAAATTATTGGGTTTAGTTCTTTCTATTCTTTCACTCTCGTGACTTCCTAACGTCGGGCTCACTTTCGCAGCGATTAATGTTGAAACTTCATCTTGTACTTCAAAGATATCCTCCAGGCTTCGATCCCATTTTTGGGCCCACAAATGATGATCCTGTTCTGCGTCGATTAACTGCGCTGTGATTCTGACCCGGTTACCGCCTTTTCTTACGCTGCCTTCGACAATGTAACGCGCGCCCAGTTCTGCTGACGCCTCCTTTAAGTTCACAGATTGACCTTTGTAGGTAAAACTCGAGTTTCGCGATATAACAGGGAAGGTCCTCCATAAAGATAAATTGGTGATGATGTCCTCGGTAATGCCATCTACAAAATAGTCCTGCTCTGGATCGCCACTCATATTGGCAAAGGGTAGGACGGCAATTGCGGGGGGTTTGTTATCGACCTCTGGTATCGAAGGCTCGCTCTGGTCGTTATCGTCCGGGGTTTTCTCAGAACCTGAGGCAGGTTCCATCTCGGGGAGCTTGGAGATTTCAACTTTATAGGTAGGTACCGGGCTGCGGATGTTTTTCATCTCCTGCTCCCCAGTTGAGACAAAACTCATGTCAAGCTTCCTGCAGACCTCCTCATGGAACTTACCCGACAAGGATATACCTCCGGGTTCGGCCATGGCTTCAAGCCTTGCCGCTACATTGACACCGTCTCCGTACAGGTTATCTCCCTCAACGATGACATCGCCCAGATTAAGGCCGACCCGAAAGACCATCTGATCTTCTGGCGCCACACCCTCGTTTCGTTGCCTTAGGCTCCTTTGAAACTCGGTTGCCGCAACCACCGCATCAACCGGGCTGGCGAACTCGGCGATGATGGAATCCCCCGCGCTGCCAAAGATCCGGCCGTGGTTTGAAGTGATGAGCTCGTCGGTGAGCGCTCTACAGGCCTTGAGGTTTTTTAAGGTACGATCCTCATTGTCCCCCATCATCATGCTGAAGTTGACGACATCAGCCGCCAGAATGGCAGCGAGTTTTCGTCTGGGTTTGGTGTCGCTCATGAAATTAGCAGATGCGATAGGCTCAATGAGCTGTATAGGCTCTATCCGCCCTCGGGCTCCCACCCCGCTTTGATCAGCCCTTCGATCAATATATCGGCAAGGGACGAATTGGGAACAAATATTCTCTTGTAGCCTTCGCGTGTTTTCAGATTAGGTCGAAGCGCGAGATAGTCATCAAGCGCCTGTTTGGCCTCTTCACCTTTATCGAGATACCCCATGACGGATGCTTTAAAACCTCTCCGGTTACCTGTCTTTGGAAATTGTGAAATGATCTCTTCAATGAGATCAAGCGCTGTCTCGTAATTGCCAAATTCCATTTGAGCGAAAAACAGCCCATCTTTGTATAAAATAGCATTCGGGTCTAACGGATTCAACTCAATAGCTTTATTAAAGTGCTTTTCTGAGTCGCCATACTCGCCAGTATACGCAAGCGCCTGCCCTAATGTGTTCTGGGCATCAGGATAACTGGGATTGAGTTTGACAGCTCGTTCAGCGTGCTTTTAGACCAAAGGTCGGTCATGCACTAGCATTCAAACTGAACCAGTCAATGGGGACTGGTCCGGGCATGGTCAGGAAAAGCGAGGGCAAAATTCTAAATCCTGTCTAGTTCAGGGGCGGTAGCGGGCTTATCGTTGAATAAGCTGTTTTAGGCTGTAGTCCAATTTGCTTGTTTTGATTCATGTTTAACCGTTACTATGTCATCTGGGCAATTAGTTAGTGGCAGATCGAGAACAAGTATATGTAGGATAATCAAATATACACTCACAAAACCTCCGGAGGAAAAGTAACATGATAGGAAGAATATTTAAGAAGAGTGCGTTGGCCGCTTGCATTGCAGCACTATCAATGCTCGCATTTGGAAACGCGGCACATGCGGTAGATCTGGTCGTCTACACTGCTGTCGAGGCAGAAGATCTTGCCCGCTATGCCGAAACCTTTAACAAGGAACACCCCGATATCAATATTAAATGGGTTCGGGATTCCACCGGTATCGTTACCGCCAAGTTACTCGCGGAAAAAAATAATCCACAGGCCGACGTTATCTGGGGAATCGCAGCAACCTCCCTGCTGATAATGAAAGCCGAGGGAATGTTTGAACCTTACAAGCCGAAAGGCATTGAAAATCTCGACCCGAAATTCTATGACAGCGACGCCACTCCTAGCTGGGTTGGTATGGACGCATGGGTGGCTGCGGTATGTTACAACACCGTTGAAGCTGCGAAACACAATCTGACTCCGCCGAAAACCTGGTGGGATCTCACGAAACCGATGTACAAAGGTCACGTGATTATGCCAAACCCGAATTCATCCGGCACCGGCTTTCTTGATGTTTCCAGTTGGTTACAAATGTTTGGAGAAACCGGCGGATGGACCTATATGGATGCGCTACACGAAAATATCGCGCGCTACACTCACTCGGGTTCAAAACCGTGCAAACTGGCAGCTGCCGGAGAAATCCCGATCGGCGTTTCCTTTGCATTTCGCGGCGCGAGATCTAAAGCCAAGGGTGCACCCATTGATATTATTATTCCACGCGAAGGTATCGGTTGGGATCTGGAAGCTTCCGCCATCATTGCAGGCACTGAGCAGATGGAAGCTGCCAAAAAGCTAATTGACTGGTCCATTTCTAAGACAGCAATGGAAATGTACAACACTGCTTACGCCGTGGTCGCGTACAAGGGTATTGCAAAACCAGTCAAGTATTTCCCGGAAGAAACACTTCCCAGTTTGATAGATAATGATTTCGAATTTGCAGCCAACAACAGAAAACGAATTCTGACTGAATGGCAGACGCGCTACGATTCAAAATCTGATCCAAAGTAGTATTGAAGTTTGACTAAGCTACGGCCTGATCATTTTATTTGGTCAGGCCGTTTCATTTCTGACGGATTGTTAGTTTCATCCGTAGCTATTTCCTTCATCAACACTATTAATAGATATGAGTGAACAGCAAGCAGTTAGTGCCGAAAGCGCAAAATCTTATCTTCAGATAGACCGGTTGACCAAGAAGTTCGGTGACTTTACCGCGCTGGACGAGGTGTCACTCGAAGTATATGAAGGTGAGTTTATCTGCTTCCTGGGGCCTTCGGGTTGCGGAAAGACAACAGTCCTACGGGCTATAGCCGGTCTTGATATTCAAAACTCCGGCACCGTTAGCCAGGCTGGCAAGGATATCTCAGCATTGCCGCCGTCGGAACGTGACTTCGGCATTGTTTTCCAGTCTTATGCCTTGTTTCCGAACTTGACCTGTGAAAGAAACATCGGTTTTGGCCTCGAAAATCAAAAGGTAAGCAAGACCGATATCGCCAAACGAGTGGCCGAACTGCTCGAGATGGTCGGGCTACCGGATCAGGGGAAAAAGTATCCGGCGCAGTTGTCGGGTGGTCAACAACAACGGATTGCCCTGGTGCGGGCACTGGCAACATCGCCTGGCCTGTTATTGCTCGATGAACCTCTTTCAGCGCTCGATGCAAAAGTTCGCACATATTTGCGCCACGAAATGAAATTGCTACAACGGCGACTGGGTGTCACTACCGTGATGGTTACCCACGATCAGGAAGAGGCGCTGACGATGGCCGATCGAATCGTTGTTATGAATCAAGGTGTGATAGAACAAATTGGCACACCGATAGAAATTTATCGTGAACCCAGCACCTTGTTTGTCGCTGACTTTGTCGGCGCGATGAATCAAATCGAGGGAAAGGCCGGCAGCAACAATAGCGTCAAAGTCGGTAATGCTACATTCACTTCAAGAGAACACAACTTACAAACGGATTCCCCGGTAATCGTTGCCATTCGTCCCGAAGATATCGTGCCACACGGCGAGGGCACGAGTTCTGAGGGAGTTTCCGAAACGGGTGACACGGAAAATATTTTTAATGCGGCAGTCGAGGATATGGAATTTTTAGGCTCGTTTTGGCGAGTTTCGCTGAACAACAGTGATTTTGGCGATGCAGTATTGGTTGCCGATATGTCTATTAACGCGGTACGACACATGGCTGTGGAGATAGGCAAAACCATTAGCGTAGAGTTCCAGTCAGATCAGCTAAGGGTATTCCCACCCGACACTAATACAGTTTGATGTCTAACACGGCCGAACTGCCAGTCACTGACAGCGCGCCGGTAATCCGCCCTAAAACCAGTAAGGACGATCGCACCATGATCGGCTTCATGCTGGTCATCGGCCTGTACCTGATTGTGGCACTGGCATTCCCACTTTATGCGATGTTATCGAAGTCCTTTTCAACTTATTCATTCGATTTGAATAATTTTGAGTTTCAGGTCGATAAAGGCGAGGGCTGGAGTGATCCCGTCACGGCCCAGGCACTCAATGAAGATCTGCAGGTGGTTAAGCTTGAAGAACTCGCAACCAGTTCTGACGGGCGCCTGGCGGCAACTATTTTTTTTCCTGACTTCAGTTTCCGTAGTACGACCAAATACCAGCTGCGTCAAATCAGAGCCGAGAGTTCTTTTCTGGTCGGCAGCACACGTATCACCGATACCGAGTGGCACGAGTTCGAATCAAACAAGTTCAGGCGTATCGTCCTGCGCCCATCATCTGCGACAGGCCTGGACAACTTCCGTGTCTATTTCTCGACGCCCGCGCTTTTCCGATCCATTGAAAATTCACTGTTTATCGCCACACTCAGCACCATAATCACTGTTTGCTTGGCATTCGGTTTCGCTTACGCATTGAATCGCAGCAAGATGCGTTTCAAAGGTCTATTCCGGTTGATCGCGATGGCGCCGATACTGGTGCCATCCCTGTTGCCCGGTATTGCCCTGGTTTATCTATTTGGCAATCAGGGCATGATTAAAGGATTGTTATTTGGCGAATCCATCTATGGCCCAATCGGAATCGTGATTGGGTCGGTGTTTTTTACCTTTCCGCATGCACTGATTATAATTACCACGGCACTGGCTATCTCGGATTCGAGACTCTATGAAGCCGCCGTATCGCTTCGCGCCAGTCGCTGGAAGACCTTCTGGACAGTCACCATCCCTGGTGCACGTTATGGTTTAATTTCCGCAGCGCTTGTTGTTTTCAACCTGGTCATCACCGACTTTGGCTTACCAAAAGTCATCGGTGGGCAGTACAACATGCTCGCGGTGGATATTTATAAACAGGTCATAGGCCAGCAAAACTTTGAGATGGGTGCGGTTGTCTCGGTCGTGCTATTGATTCCAGCGTTATTAGCGTTTTCCATTGATCGCTACGTACAAAAACGGCAGGTCGCCCAGCTGTCAGCGCGCTCGGTACCCTTTGAGGCAAAACCACATAGACGATTTGATTTAATCTGTCTTTTCTACTGCGCAGTAGTAGGAATATTTATCGTTGGACTGATTGCCATTTGTCAGTACGCCGCGCTGATCAAATTCTGGCCATACCAATTAAGTCTAAGTCTGGTTAACTATGATTTTAATGTGATGGATGGCGGCGGCTGGGCTTCGTATTCTCATTCGATTCAGCTGGGTATTTATACCGCAATCGCGGGCACAATAATTGTTTTTGCCGGGGCCTATGTAGTTGAAAAAACCAATGGATTTTTTGCTACCCGATCGGCGTTCCAGTTCCTGGCGATGATGCCGATGGCCATTCCCGGCCTGGTTCTAGGTCTGGCCTACATCTTCTTCTTTAACGACCCGGCCAACCCGCTGAATGGCTTATACGCAACCATGGGAATTCTGGTGGTATGTACCGTAACTCACTTTTACACGGTCTCACATCTCACCGCCATCACTGCTTTGAAGCAAATGGACAGGGAGTTCGAAGCCGTCGCCTCGTCCCTGAAGCAACCATTTTACCGATTGGTTTCCAGTGTTACCGTGCCGGTTTGTCTGCCGGCAATACTGGATATTTCGATCTACCTGTTCGTCAATGCGATGACGACTGTTTCGGCGGTCATATTTTTGTATTCTCCCGATACAACACTGGCGGCAATTGCTGTGCTGAATATGGATGATGCCGGTGATGTTGCCCCTGCGGCTGCAATGGGCATGATGATTTTTTATACGAATGTTGTCGCTCGCCTGATTCATCTCTTTCTATCACGGAACCTGCTACTAAAATCTCAGGCCTGGCGCTTACGCTAGGGAGTATTAAAGGGTATAGGAAGAATAAACGCCGTCTTTTGCAAGATCTAGCGTTTATTGCCTATAACTGAGGATTTAAAAGTGCATAATGGATTGTGGCCCTTTCGACAAAATACGATTCAGCACTCTTAAGACGACGGGACCCCAAGACTCAGTTTGTCGCCTCCAAGCACCTGTTCTAATCAATCCACGTCCTCAATAGACAACGCGCCAGTGGCATTCCAAAAATCATCTGCCTGGTTAAAACAGACTCGGCTTTTTTCTGACCGTTACAACCCTCTCTGGCGAGTATTGGGAGTTTTATTATTCGTCGGCTGCATGGCGCTTACATTTTATTATTCATTGTATGGCCGATAACAGTAACAACATAACTCAGATTCAGCCCCTGGCCGGGACCGAACTGATGACTCGCTCTGCCGAGGTGCGGGCGCAGTATGCCAAGGCTAATCCCAAGAGTTACTCTCTTTTTGAGAAAGCCAAAACTTCATTGCCGGGTGCTAACACCCGCAGCGTATTACATTACTCCCCCTTTCCGGTAACCATCATCCGTGCAAAAGCTGCGCAGGTTGAAGATATTGATGGTCACCACTACCAGGATTTCCTGGGCGAGTACACAGCCGGTCTCTACGGGCACGCTCACCCTGTCATTGTCGATGCCATAACCAAAGCCCTTGCAAACGGTCTTACTTTTGGCGGCCCTAATGCCGTCGAATCAAAATTTGCACATTTAATGTGTTCGCGTTTTGCCGCGGTTGAACGTTTGCGTTTTTGCAATTCTGGCACCGAATCGAACGTGCTTGCATTAAGTGCCGCGCGGGCCTTTACGGGGCGCACGGATATTCTGGTTGTAGACGGCAGTTATCATGGATCGGTACTCGCTTTTGCCGGTAATAGTCCGCTCAATTTGCCGTTTCCCACGCACCGAATGACTTTCAATGACTCTGAGTCAGCGAAGCAACAGATTCTCAGCCTCGACAACAAACTGGCTGCGGTCCTGGTTGAACCCATGATCGGCGCTGGTGGTTGCATCCCTGCCAATCCTGAGTTTTTAACCGGTTTGCGTCACTTAACCGAGCAAACCGGAGCATTATTGATATTTGATGAAGTCATGACCTCTCGTTTAGGGGCGAGTGGGCTACACAGCTTATACGGGATTACCCCTGACCTCGTTACCTTCGGCAAGTACCTGGGCGGTGGGTTAAGTTTTGGAGCTTTTGGTGGCCGAGCAGATATTCTCGATCGCTTTGACCCTGCGCGTGCCGACGCATGGCCGCATGCGGGAACATTCAACAACAATACATTGAGTCTGTCTGCGGGATTTGCCGGACTGAACGATATCTTTGGACCGGATGAGGCGGATGCGTTCCTGGTGCGTGGTGATACCTTTCGCACGAGCCTCGCGGATTCAATTGGTGGTCTTGGGTTACCGATTCACATTACCGGCAAGGGATCGATGATGGCTTTTCATTTTTGCCACAATGCGCCGCACGCTCCCTATGACGTACAGCGCATTCCATCAGAACTATACGAACTGGTACATCTGTCGATGATGGCAAAAGGTCAATTTCATGCCCGGCGCGGCATGATCAACCTATCCCTGGCGATGTCGGACGAAATGCTTGAAACCTTCAAAAACACGATCACTGAAGTGATGCGGGAGTTTGGGGAATTAATCGAGCGAGCAGCGCTCCCCTGAAACCAAAAACGCCCCGCTCAGCGGGGCGTCGTGATTGGCTGTCAACACTCTCTCTAGTTTTATAGTCTCGTTTTAGCCATTATGTGAGTAATATGTGAGTTCTGTGTGAGTGATTTCAGAAAACAACCCCATACCGAATCAACGGTACAGGGTATTAGTTAAGCGGTACGACCTCAGAGTGTCAGGGCAGAGTCTCTTAGATTTATACATTAAGGACTCCAAACTGAGGTCGTACCTTTAATCCCCAGGAATCACACCCACAAGTTTCATCCCGCCCTAATGATCCCCTTCTTGTTTGACTATCTGACCACCTTCTTTATTAACTTAGTTTCGTGCGTGACCAGAAACTAAGTATTGCGATTGCTCCTGTGGCTATCACTGGCGGCACGGGCAACGGAAGACCACGAAGCGGACCTTCCATAAGAATTATGACAGCACACATCACAGCGAAACCGATAGCAACACCTAAAAGAATTTCTTTTTGGTTATCTACTTTCTCAACTTTTCTGGATTGAAATAAAAGACACACAACGATGAATAACATACCCGCCATAATGTATCGTTGAGTTATTCCAATTTCCAAACCTAACCCTTCGGCACCAGGGTATGCCTGTAAAATGAAAAACTGTGGCACAACAAGAAAAGCAATCAAAAATATTAGAGGCACTACTGCTGCTACAGACATCATTATTTTATATGGCATATAAACTCCTTAACAATTGTTGAGGACAGAGAACAAACAACGAGCCGACAGTTTAAACCTCATCCGCTCTAAAAACAGTACTTTTGCTAACTAGAAAACAAGGGGTAATTCTGACCCAATACCATTAGAGCCTCTCACGCGCATAAAACAAACTCAACAGGGCTAACACCCTATTCATGCAACAGGAGGGCTTGTCGCGCTTCGAGCAATAACCCTTGCATCCGCTGGTGGATACAACGTCAGCAGTAACCCTGCTCACAACGCAATACAGGCTCTTGTACGCTATGTCTGGTGGTTAGTCTTCGCCACAAAAAGTAGACCAAAGGTCTAACGATTGACTAGCTTTAAGATTCCAGATCGAGAGACCCGGGAATCAAAAAAGGTATGGGGCTATAAGAGAGAGAAGCAACCTGTGCGCAAACTGGGAAAAATTTCCAGATGGAATACCATCTTTCTGATTAGGGACTGGCGTGGAAAGATTATCCGATTGTTTCGGTGGTGACGAGAATACTTCCAGGTCACGACAAACAGAGGAATTGGTCATGCAAGGGTTACAAAAACTTATACCGTACGTTGCGGCAGCGTCCAATTCGCTCAAAGAACCCTTTATCGAGTTTCACTAATTGAGGTAACTCGTCATTGAAGACGCACCAAAGT
>JAAZZE010000076.1 GCA_014239255.1 Gammaproteobacteria bacterium | reverse complement strand
TTCAGTTATGCAAAACCAGGCAACTCAAAACATAGTTGAAAGCCCGCCGGTGACAGCCCTTTTTGCGAGTAAGCGTTTGCAACTCAGTTGTGCATTCGCTCTTGGCATTGTAGTTTTATTTGCGGCGGTGTTTGTTCAGACCTCGTCAGTTCACAACGCGGCACATGATATGCGTCATTCTCAAGGATTTCCCTGCCACTAATTCAATTGGTAGTCCTGTGATTTTTCGACGACTGGTCATGATAGCGCTTGCGGGCGGACTGATTGGCGGCGCTGCCGCCAGCCTAATTCAGTGGTGGCAAGTAACTCCGATTATTATCCAGGCGGAACAATTGGAGAGTCTTAAGGCTGCGACAATCCAAGCAGTCAGTCAGGAACATGATGAGGGAAACCACTCGGATCATGGCAGTTGGCGGCCCCAGGAAGGTCTTGAGCGAACGGCTTATATGGTTTTGTCAAATATATTGACAGCATTCGGGTTTGCGCTCGTCCTGGCAGTGTCGATGGCTGGCGCGGCATTAAAGTTTAAAAAAAATTCTGAAATTAATGTGGCCGTTGGGATAATTTGGGGCCTAGGTGGATTTGTTACCTTTTTTGCTGCGCCTTCTGTCGGGATTGCACCAGCATTGCCTGGGGTGACGAGTGTAGCGCTAGAGCTTAGACAATGGTGGTGGGCTGGTGCTGTTATTTGTAGTGGCGTAGGCCTATTTTTGGCTTACGTATTGAAAACCCGCTGGAAGTGGAGTTTGTTGGTGGGACTCCTTAGTGCGCCTCACATTTATGGCGCACCGCAGGCGCAAAATCCGTACCAGGACTTTCAAAGTGTAGCGGCAGTTCAGCTTTCTAAGATGTCTAAAGATTTCTTTTTAGCGACTGGCCTAAGTAGTCTGACTCTGTGGTTGGTTCTTGGAATTTTCTCTGCGTTGGCTGTTAAGCGTTATATTGATATAGAAAACTGATTGTGCTTGCTAACAAACAAGACTCATCGGTTCCCCGGTTATGTTGGTAAATGACTTGGCCAGCCAGTGATAACCACTCTTTTTGATCTAAACCAGGTATTGTCCTCGTTAGCCGCTGGTCAAACCCCAAATACAACAAGACATGAAGTCCTATGCGGGGCGGGATTCCAGCGCTGCTACCTCCATAGTGGCCGGATTCGGGGAGGTGTTACACAGTTACCGGGTGATGCAACAGCAGTCATCGGCTGTTGGAGTTGGGTGAAAAGGGCGTTTATCCTTCCTATACTCCTGACACTCATCTACCTACCGCCACGTCCCAAGTGCGGAACTGCTCTGTAATAAGCTCGTGCAGACGTGCGCGGTTAAAGCTTGGTTCATGTCCCGCGTGCACGACATCGACAGGCAACTGCAGAAGACGGCGCATCGTCGCTTCGTACTCTGTCAAATTCGAGTGGTGCAGGTCGTAAATCAATGGGCCGTCATAAATTGCGTCGCCAGAAAAGAGAGTGCCGGTTTTGGCTTCCCATAACCCGATACTGCCAGGCGAGTGCCCCGGAAGGTGCATGACCTCAAACGCGTGGTTGCCAATGTCGATCACATCTCCTTCGCTGACACATTCAATCCCTTTTGCGGGACGGATGGTGTAGGATGACAAATCAAAACCAGCGTATGGCAGCGCAGTAACCATGGGTGTTGCTATCTCTGGATCGGTCTTGTCTTCCAGGTTGGGCAAATAAAGCGTCGCCAAATTGTGCGGATCAAACGTCTCTCCGACGAGGTTTGTGTCCATGCTGGGTGTGCAAAGACCATCAGCCTCATCTGGATGCACAACACAATGGTCGAATTCATGATGACCGCCGATATGATCGAGATGAACATGAGTCGCGACCGCCATGACCTTTGCGCCTAAGATGTCGGCAGCAAAAGTTCGCAGGCTGGTCAGCCCTGTTCCTGTGTCGATCATCAAATCCCGGTCGCGGCCACGAATGTGCCAAATGTTGCAGCGTACCAAGGGCACTACGTGCGGTTCGTAGATTAGCGTAATATCACCGTCGATCTGGTTTTTTTCAAACCAAGTGTCCGCAATCTGAAAGCTCATGCTAACCGCTGGCAATACTACGGGTCGAAAAAGCGGCCGCCAACACGCACAGCAATTCCCAAAGCATGGTGCTGGTGAACATCCGATCGTCCTTTTCTGCCCAGCTCTTTGATGTAATCTTTACCATTTTATTTACTCTCCAATTGCCATACATCTATTCAAAAATCATGGTCCAGACAAGATTTTATCGTACCTTTTTTGAAAAAGATGTGAGTGAGAGAACTATTACTATATACAGTTATTTTTTTGACCCCTCCTCCTTAAATCTTCACATGCAGGGTTAAATATCTTAGGATAAATTCAGAGCTAAAGTCTATTGAAAAGACTAAATCCAGAAACGAAAAACTCTTCGAGAAAGGCGATATCCGAGAAGATAGATTTACGTTTGTAAAGTATCTAACCAAAAGACCGATAATGAAAAATGGCTTTTACCGGAAAGAGTGGCAAATACCCGAAAACAAACCATAAACTTGTCGTAGTTCAATGTCTGCAGGAAGTCTGCTGCCAATGTTCAAAGCCAATCTTTCCGCTTAGTGGACGTTAGTGGCTTTGCATTCAGGATGCTGCGCTCAGGCCACCACAGCAGGGATTCGTTGTGACGAATGGCGGGAGGGGTCGATGGTTGCCAATTCGCTCAAATAACAGCGTCGATAAGCATGGGCCCTGGAGTGGCAAATGAACACCTCAAAGCCTGATTAAATTCCTCAGCAGTTGTCGCCCGAACGGCCTCGACGCCAAGTCCCTTCGCTATGCTGAGCCAATCGAGTACCGGACGATCCAGATCAAACATATCTCTCGCTTTCTGACCCGCCTTCGCGCCAACATTTCGCAGTTCACCATGAAGAATCGCATACGAACGATTGTTATAGATCACCGTCGTTATGTTGAGGTTTTCCCGCGCCTGCGTCCACAAAGCCTGCACCGTATACATGGCACTGCCATCTCCCGACAAACACAGAACACGCCGATCGGGACAGGCAATCGCAGCGCCGGTGGACTCGGGCAATGCGCGACCGATTGAACCACCGGTACCATATAGCCAATCATGCGGAGGGCACCCTTTGGTATAGGGATGAAGCGCTCGGCCCGCAGTGATCGATTCATCCGAAACGATCGCATTTTCTGGAAGCAAGTGACCGATCGCTGCACCGATGGAGTCTGCATTTAACTCACCACTTTGCAGAGTCGGCCGATCTAGGTTTTGCCCGTCATTCTTAGCTGGCTCAGCACCGACGCGACTTGCCAACCTCAATAACGCATCGTCAATATCTTGATTAACGCTGACAAGGTCATGAACCTCACACCCATCAGGAATCAGCAGGCTAGGCAAATCCGGATAAGCAAAGAATGCTACCGGTGTTTTTGCACCGATTAGAATGACATGGCGTATATGTTTCGTTACCTCAAGTGCCTGACCAACGACATAGGGCAGCCTCTCAATAGTGACACGGCCTGCCCCTCGTTCAGTTCGTGCTGAGGCAAATTCCGCACGCACCTCTACCTCACACTGCCTTGCGATTGCGCCGACGTAAGCAAGCGCATCCGCTCGAAGCCCTTTGCCGCCGACAACAAGCATGGTGGGTTCGTTTAGTTTCAGAATTTTTGCACAGGCCTCAATCACCTCATCGCTGACACACGGCGCCACCTCACCGCCTAACGGATCAGCAACTGACGCGGTTTGGGTCCAGGCCGTATCGGCCGGAAGAATCAGCGTTGAGATGCCACCCGGTGGTTTCATAGACGCGTTGACGGCTGCTGCTGCATCATTTCCAATATCATCAGCGGAACGGGATGTCCTAACCCAATCGGAAACGGGTCGCGCGATCCCTTCAATGTCCGCAGTTAGCGGAGCATCATATTCAACATGGTAGGTGGCATGTTCCCCAACGATGTTGACGATAGGGGTATTTGCTTTACGAGCGTTGTGAAGATTTGCTAATCCGTTGCCTAGCCCAGGTCCCAGATGCAGCAAAGTTGCCGCCGGACGATCAAGCATACGCCCATATCCGTCGGCGGCACCCGTTACTACCCCTTCAAACAAACACAGAACGCAGCGCATGCCATTCACCTGGTCGAGGGCTGCACAAAAGTGCATCTCTGATGTCCCCGGGTTGGTAAAACACACGTCAACATTGCTTGCCAACAGACTACGCACAAGTGATTCCGCACCATTCATGGGCTATTTCCCTTCAATAACAATGATTAGTCGACCTATTTAACTTGTGCGCTCCGATTTACCGTCATTTCCACCAATTAGGTCTGTGTGCGGTTTTGGGGTATGGATTAGCAAGTCTATATTGGTCAGAATGAATTCTGGAGAAGGACTATAAAGGCGATATCATGACGAAACCACTGTGCATTGTTATTGGCATCGGTCCAGGGAATGGAGCATTTTGTCGCAAAGCGATTTGATCCAGGCATTGGCGCCAAAGGGCGCGATGCTAAGCGTCGTCGACTATCAATCCCTGATTCCCACGGTGCGCCCCTTGAATTGCACACCCATTACTCGATTCGGGTTTTTGTTTTTCGTTGGCTTGGCTTAGCGCCGGGCTCGTTAGATGAATGGACCGGGTTGTGCAATGAAACTTGGCCGAACTTTCAACAGCGCTCGCGCTCGGAGTGCCTCGCCGTGTAAAGTCATAACCACTCCTTTTGATCTAAACCAGGTATTGTCCTCGTTAGCCGCTGGTCAAACCCCCAAACACAACAAGGCGTGAAGTCCTATTCCCGAATTCAATCATGCCTGGATTCGAGCAGTCGGCGCTGACGGGCGCAGTAGAGGGTTTCGAATAATCGGACGCAATCCCATTTCTCAGTCAGTGCGAAGCTATTACCCCTGATCAATGAGTCCATCGGCTCTGACGAGAAGCAGTGTTCTTTCAGTACTGGTCGCGCCCAATGGCAATCTGCGTTATTACCGTTTGTGGCGGAATGGACGGTACCTCTTTTTAAGGCGAGGGCTCTTTTTTCTCAGGCTGTGACGGTGTCGAGTGCATCGACGAGATCATATCTGGTAACTTTAGTCTCAGAATCTTTCCAGACGGACCCTTCGGCAGGTCATCCATAAAATAGATGTGTTTGGGTGTTTTGACTTTGCCGACCGCGTTCTCACACAGTAACTTCAGTTCCTGTTCGCTGCAGTGGTGGCCGTCTCGTCGCACGACACAGGCTACAACTTCCTGCCCGTAGTTTTCATCATCGACACCGACTGCGGCCGCCTCGAGGATGGCGTCGTGTCGGTACAGAACATCGTCGATCTCGCGGGGTGCGATGTTTTCGCCACCGCGAATGATGAGTTCTTTCAAGCGTCCGGTGATGAAAAGGTAACCATCCTCATCAAGCATGCCAAGATCTCCCGTCCTGAACCATCCCTGGACAAAGGCGGTCTTGGTGACATCGGGGCTTTGATAGTAGTAGTCCAACAGGTTATCGCCTCGGATGACAATTTCTCCGGCAACACCCGGGGCACAATCTCGCTCATCGTCGTCGATCACTTTGATCTCGTTGCCGACTGCAATGCCGACGGAACCCGGTTTGCAGATGCCCGGTGGCATGGGGTTGCAGGCTACGGTGCCAGCGGTTTCGGTAAGGCCCAATGTTTCGATCATTGGTACGTCAAACACGGTACGCCATTGTTCTAGCACCGCCACTGGCAATGGCGCCGAGGCAGAGCGACCGAACCGAAAGCAGCGCAGTCGTTCATCGTGGCCAAAGTCGTAGGACTCCTGGTCAGCACGATCCAAAAGATATTTGATAATAGTGGGAACCACACTCGACCAGGTACACTGGTACTGTGCGACGAAGGGCCAGAAAGTGCTCGCCCGAAAACGCGAAGGCATAACCACACTGCCACCGCTGACCAGAGGCGCAGCAACTGTGACCATTGCGCCATTGATGTGGTAGATCGGTAGTACACACAATGCGCGATCCGACTTGGTGAGGTTATGTCCGTTTGCCACGTTTCGCCCACCGTTGACAATCGCTCGGTGGCTAAGTACGGCCCCCTTGGGCAGGCCTGTCGAGCCGGAGGTATACAGCAACAGCGCTGGCTCGGATGTGGTTGGCTCGGGATTTGGCTGGTCGTCAGGTGGTGGTCCGTCCGGCCAAGCCGGTCCGGTGACGGGATCGAGGTCGATCAGCTTGATTTCACGGGGTACCTCGCTGATTAAAGCCGTAAGCTTTTCGCGGTAGGCTGGTGCAACGAATGCGATCTGCGTATCAGAGTGCTGGAGTACGTGCCTTAACTGTATATCCCCAGCTACGGCATTCAGTGGCACAACGACACGACCACTTGCCATAATCGCAAGATGCACAAGGGCGGTCCATCCACCGTTGTCAGCAAGGAAAGAGACTTTAGCTCCTCTTTTGACGCCAAGTTGGTCGAGGCCTGCCGCGATCTGGTGCACCCCGTGCCCCAGGTCACCGTAGGTGAAAATTCTGTCGGACTCGGGAGATATTAACCAAATGTCTTTCGGACGCTGCTCGGCATAGCGATCTATAAAATGCCTGACAGTATCCATCAGTCACGACCAAATTTGGCAAAATGAGCGCTAAACAGTGCCTCCTCAGACGGTTTGTCCTCGGCGAAGGTGGTGACCAGGTTTGTAACATTGATGAAGTGTTTGTAGTTCAGATTCTCCGAGATACTGTTGCCGCCCCATGTGCCACAGCCCATGCTAAGCGTGAAGTTGAGCGCATTGTTGAAACTGCCGCCGTTTCCAAAAGCATGGGCTTGGTTAACCAGTACTCGCACGACATCGATCTGCTCCGCGAGCCTTTGAGCGTGCCCCATGTTTGAGGTATGAATGCCGCACGAGTGACCTTTACCCTGAACTTTGAGAATGTTCGATACCACCGTTACCGCGTGGTCGAAATCCCGCACGCGGTAAATGGTCAGGACCAGAGAAAGTTTTTCATCAGCGAATGGCGATTCAGGGTTAAAAGTATCCTCCTCTACCATAAAAAAACGCGACTGTTTAGCACTGTCGCTCAAACCAACCCTGTCAGCGAAAACATCGGGGTTGGTGGCGATCAAGTTGCGGTTGAGCTTATTGTCAATCCAGAGTCGCTCGGCAATGAGATCTTTTTCTTTGGAATTGGCAAGATAACCGCCGACCCGCTTCAGGGAGTCAAGCGCGCCTGCATAGACATCGTCGAGTATGACCAGAGCGTTTTCCGAAGAGCAGGAGGTAGCATTATCGAACGTTTTGGAGGCGCAGATCTTAGCGGCGGCATCATCCAGATCAGCGCTGTGATCAATGATCACCGGAACGTTGCCGGCGCCCACTCCGATGGCCGGAGTACCACTGCTGTAAGACGCACGCACGTTGTTCTGTGACCCTGTCGTAACCACTAGATCGGCTTTTGCCATAAGCAGATGGGTCATGGTCCTGGAAACGGGATGGGGCAGGATCTGGACCAGATCGATTGGTGCCCCCACGTGGGCCAGCGCAGTTCTCATCACTTCTACTGTCGCGTTGGTACTGGTCCAACTGCTCGGCGATGGGGCTATGATGATAGCGTTGGCGCCCTTGATCGCCATCATGGCCTTGTTGACAGGTGTGGCAGTTGGATTGGTCGAAGGCGTTATGGCTGCGACAACTCCAACGGGTTTGCCGTACTGACTGATGCCGCGCTCCGGCTCGTTATCGATAACACCTACCGTACGTACCCGCATTAGATCTCGCAAGGTGCCAAAGGTCTTACGCTGATTTTTTATAACCTTGTCGTGGACATTGCCGATCCCGGTATCGGCGACTGCGAGCTCCGCCAGCCGCTGCGCATTTTCCGGTTTGTAAAGAGACCAGGCCAGCGCGGTCACCAACTCGTCTACCCGGGCCTGGTCGGCAGAGGCAATTTGCTCTATCGCTATACGGCCTCTCAAGATCAGGTCATCTACCTGGATCAGTTCACCGTTTGAGTCATCGACGGTTGAGGCGTGATCATTGACTTCTGTCATGTTTTTCCAGCTATTTGTTTGGGCGATGAAGCAGACTAAAACGGCGTTAACCGCTCGTCAAGTGGAACCATGCCCGTACTTACAGTTTGGTACACTGGGGTGGATGAAACTTGTCGGCCACGAACAATCGAATCTGACCCGAGATTTGGTCGAGGCCGGTGTGCCCTGGCTTTAAGCGCCCTTTGCAAACCTGCCTTACAGCACTGCCCAAATTCACCTCTGAAAGACCATGCTCAACGAGATAGATCTCCAGATCGTTGCCTGGTGCACATTCGCGTTTTTGTGCGGAGGATTGATAAAAGGCGCACTGGGTGTCGGCACGCCGCTGCTCACCGTTCCATTGATGGTATTGGTGCTACCGGTACAAACGGCGGTCGTACTGATGGCGCTCCCTGTGGTCTTTGCCAATGTTTGGCAAGCCTTTCAGGCTAAACAGATTTCCTCGGCCGTTTCTCGGTTCTGGCCATCATTCCTCGCAATCCTTGTTGGAACCTATGCCGGTGTCGTAATACTCTCAAATATTGATGAACGCTCTCTTTTGCTTGCCGTCGGTCTTTTAGTTATTGCCTTTGCTGTGTTGCAAGGGTCCGCGTATAAGCTGCATCTTTCCAAGGCTTTCGAAAAACCTGCCGGCCTGGTGTTCGGGTTGGCCAGTGGGGTCATAGGCGGGCTTTCGTCCATGTTTGGACCAATGCTGATCATCTATCTGGTTTCTATCCCCGGACTAGGAAAGGAACGCTTCGTCGCTTCGATCAGTTTCTTATATCTTGCGTGTGTGATCCCATGGACTCTAATACTGTTGTGGTTCGAGATTCTTGACGGAAGGTTGGCCATACTTTCGGCAGCTGGCATTTTGCCTGTTGGCCTTGGTATGGCTCTTGGCGCGAAGGTGCGCGAACGGGTCAGCGACCAGCGCTTTCATCGCCTGGTGTTGGTAGTTCTCATGGTTTCGGGCGGCACAATGTTGTGGCGCGCGCTGGGTTAAGATAACCAATGGCGAATCTTCAGCGGCGCTCCGTTGTCAAAGACGCGAAAACCAATATGTTGATTTGTTTTATCTGGAATCATAGGGACACGATGTCCGATTCATATCGGCGGTCCAAAATCTGTGACCATCTTCGGCGCAGATGTCATTGGTGAATGCCATGGCCGATTTAGATCTTTTATACACGCCTGCGCATCAGCTTGCGCGCGACATCCGGCGAAAGACCCTGTCACCGACGGAACTTATGCAGGCTTGTCTGACTCGTATCGACGAGGTCAACGACAAGCTGAACTGTTTTTGTTTCATCTATCATGATGAAGCCATGGATTTTGCCAAGCAGGCGGAGCAGGCATTGATGACGAACACCAACATAGGACCGCTGCACGGACTGCCTTTTGGCGTCAAGGATGTAACCCCGGTAGCAGCTAAGGTAATGACTATGGGTTCGGCGATGTACGAACACCATGTGCCCAATGAGGATGCTCTTATCGTGCGGCGCTTCAAACAGGCCGGGGCGATCGTGATCGGAAAAACCACAACGCCTGAGTTCGCCCACAGCAGTTTCACCGAAAGTCCACTCTGGGGCAAAACCTCCAACCCTTGGAACGTAAACCGCACACCCGGCGGGTCGTCGGGAGGGTCGGCCGCAGCGGTAGCTAGCGGATGCGTACCGTTGGCGGAAGGCACAGACATGGGCGGTTCGGTGCGTATCCCAGCCTCCTTTTGCGGCATCGTTGGCTTAAAACCCAGCCTGGGTCGTATCCCGATGGATATCTTGCCTACGGTTTTCGACAACATCTCACATTTCGGTCCGCTGGCAAGAAATATCAGCGATGCCAATCTCTTCATGAATATTGCCGGTGGCCCCGACGAGCGGGACATTATGTCCTTGCCTGACAAGATCGATTTCCCGGTACCGGCGGATTCGAATGTAAGGGGGCTGCGTATTGCGTTATCCGTTGATCTGGGTTATTACGCCGTTGAGCCTGAGGTCGAGGCCGGGGTTCGCCGATGCGCCGAGGTCCTGCAGGGGCTGGGCGTAGAGGTACAGGAAGTGAACCTCAACTGGCGTCACGAATACAACGATATCTGGTACGACGCATGGGGGGTGTATCTGGACGTGTGCTTTACCCAGAATTTTGAGGCCTGGCGAGACAAGATGGACCCATCTGTAGTGAAACTCATCGAGCGTGGGCGATCGATAGACGCGGCAACGTATAAACGTTTCGAGGTGTTACGTACCGAACAGTGGCATCAATTGTGTCAGATTTTTGACAAGTACGATGCTTTGATTGCGCCTACCATGGCCCACTCTGCGGTTCCCCACGGCCATTCGGAAGAGGATTATGACGGATTGGACGAACAAGGCAGATATAAAGGCCTGGACATGACATGCCCTTTTAATCAGGTGGGTCAATGTCCGGCCCTGTCGGTGCCCTGTGGATTTAGCGCCGATGGTTTGCCCATGGGACTACAGGTAGTGGGGCACCGGTTCGACGATTTGACCGTCATGCGCATAGGAGCTGCGCTTGAAAAAGTCTTGCGTTTAGACCAGGCCAGGCCGGGCATTTAACCGCTCGGATCGCGACGACTAGCTTGGCGTCGAAAGTTCCGCACCCAGAATCACCTTGGCCCGCTAAAATCTGGTTTTGTCCCGCTAGTTAAATTGCGGCATAACTCTGGGTAGGCCTGTCAAAATGGGGAGATTTCGGCCTCGGTCGTCATGCGCAACAACAGCATGAGGCGGCGCGGCGAGTTCAGTTAACGACTCTTATGTCGACTCACAACGGCGGATTTTTACAGTGCTGATAACATGATTTACAGCATTCATTGAAGAAAAAATCCTGCGCCGTCCTGAGAACGCGTCCTGGACTATTCAGCTTAAAAAGGAGTGCCCGTCTCGTAACCAAGCGGTCAATCGATCTTAAGGGACTCCAACGCACGCAGCGAAGCGAGCAGAGCATCGTCCAGCAGCGCGTGTGCCACAGCTGGGTGTTCTGATACCGCATCCAGGGCAGACTCGACGTCCTTCTCTACAATGCCGATGGTGTTTGAGGTGGAATATCCTTCGCTTGCCCAGTCGATCTGATTGATGCCGTCAGCGAACCAGTTTGAACCGGAACTCACTTTCATGACCTTCAAAAGCATTCGTTGGTCGAGTTCGAGCGCCCGCGCCATGCCGAGCACCCTGTGGGTTGCAACCACGGAAGTGGCCGCACAGTAGTTGTTGAGTACTTTGGCCGTCATACCCATGGAAGCCGGCCCCATCCGGAAGATGTCCCCCCCCATTACCTTAAACAGCGGGGTAAGTCGTTCAAGCACATCGTCCGGTCCCCCGAGCATGAATGAGAGGGTGCCGCTTCTGGCCCGGTAAGGTGCGCCGCTCATCGGCGCATCGATCAGTGCCAGGCCCTCCGGCAGTTCCTCAGACAAGTCCCGAACAAAACGGGGTGACAGTGTCGAGCTGATGACCAGAACATCCGAGGTCTGTAACCCTTTTACGATGCCCTGTGAATCACCGAACAACAGCGCACGAGTCTGCGCAGCGTCTCGAACTACTGAGATCACGATGTTACAGCGCCCGGAAAACTCGGCTGCATCTCCCACCATACGGCTGGCAAATCCATCAAACTCGCTTGCCGGCCTTACATCGTGACCCCAGACCTCATAACCGGCATCGGCCAGACGCT
>JAAZZE010000075.1 GCA_014239255.1 Gammaproteobacteria bacterium | reverse complement strand
GCGGTGATCATCCATCCGTCAACTGCTCGCGTACATTTCGCCTGGATCCTTAAGGACCGGGTCTATACTGTGCCAGCCATCCGCGTCCAGGCGCTGGTAAAAACAACTGGCGCGACCGGTATGGCAGGCGATGCCGCCGATCTGCTCGATCTGCAGGAGGATGACATCATTGTCACAGTCCAGACGGATCTCCCTGATCGCCTGCACGTTGCCGGATTCCTCTCCCTTGCGCCAGAGCTTGCTGCGCGAGCGTGACCAGTAGACACCCCGGTGCGTTAGCGCGGTTTCCCGCAGCGCATCGCGGTTCATCCAGGCAACCATCAGTACACGTCCCGTGCCTTCTTCCTGGGCAATGGCCGGAACCAGTCCATCGGCGGTCCATTTCACCGTATCGAGCCAGTTGTCATTATTCATTGCATATTCACCTCTATTCCACACGCAGCCATGTGTTCCTTGGCTTGGCGGATTGTGTACTGGCCAAAATGAAAGATGCTGGCGGCAAGCACGGCATCGGCACCACCCTCCTGGACACCTTGGGCCAGGTGGCTCAGCTCGCCGACCCCGCCAGATGCGATTACCGGCACCGATACGGCACTGCTGACCGCCCGAGTCAATGCCAGATCGAAGCCATCGCGGGTACCATCACGATCCATGCTGGTCAGCAGGATCTCGCCAGCGCCGCGCTTGGCCATCTGTATCGCCCAATCTACAGCGTCCAGCCCGGTAGCGTTGCGCCCCCCATGGGTAAAAACTTCCCAGTGATCATCACAGCGTTTGGCATCAATCGCCACCACAATACACTGCGCGCCAAAATGCCGGCTGGCCTCGCTGACAAGCTGCGGCCGATTCACCGCCGCGGTATTGATTGAGACCTTATCGGCCCCGGCGTGCAGCATGCGATGAATATCTGCCACCTCACGGATACCTCCACCGACGGTCAACGGGATAAACACCTGGGCCGCGACTTCACGCACCACCTCGACCATGGTATCGCGAGCACTGGAGCTGGCCGTGATATCCAAAAAGGTGATCTCATCGGCCATCTGTTCGTCGTAGCGGCGCGCGACCTCTACCGGATCACCCGCATCACGGATATCGACAAAACGCACCCCCTTGACTACCCGCCCTTCATCTACATCCAGGCAAGGGATGATTCGTTTCGCCAGCCCCAAAATCAGTCGCCGGTTGTGGCTGAGGCGATTTTCTGGCCCTCGCGAAAATCCAGAGTTCCCTCATAGATCGCACGGCCAGTGATCACGGCCTCAATTCCTGAATCCTGCACCGCGACCAGTCGATGAATGTCATCAAGATCGCGGACACCGCCCGAGGCGATTACCGGAATCCGGATAGATTCGGCCAGTTGTGCGGTAGCCTCAATATTGACACCACTTAGCATCCCGTCCCGCTCAATATCGGTATAGACAATGGCGGCGACACCATCGTTCTCAAAGTGTTGCGCCATATCGATCACATCATGTCCAGAAAGCTTGGACCAGCCATCAGTCGCAATCAAGCCATCACGCGCATCCAGGCCGACAATCACATGGCCCGGAAACTCGGCACACAGATCGCTGACAAAATGAGGTTCATTCACCGCGCGGGTGCCGATAATGACGAACTGCACCCCGGCATCGAGGTAGGCTTGGACGGTATCTTCATCACGAATGCCCCCGCCCACCTGTAACGGAACGTCGGGGTAACGCTCAGCGATAGCACGAATGACAGCCGCGTTCACCGGGGTGCCGGCCACCGCGCCATCAAGATCCACAATGTGCAGGCGTTGCGCCCCTTGCTCTACCCAGCGCGCTGCGGCACTCATCGGATCCGAATCAAACAGCGTTTCGTCCGCCATGTCGCCTTGGCGAAGGCGCACACAGCGACCATCCTTGATATCAATGGCGGGAATCAACAGCATGATACAAAAAGTCGGGTTTTACAGAATCGGTATCAGCAGGCATTGGCAACGCGAACCCCTGCTCGGGTTTTTAGGGCAAAGCGTATTTTATCGCAATTGGAAAGCTCTGGCTGACCCCCTTAATCTAATCCCGGATCAACGCTCGACCTCCCCGTTCCACAATACAAAATTCTCCAATAATTGAAGCCCCTGGGAATGGCTTTTTTCAGGATGAAACTGCACGGCGAATACATTCTCGCGTGCCACCGCCGAGGTGAACCGTACGCCGTACTCGGTCGTTCCTGCGATATCGACCGGCTCAGCCGCATCGACATAGTAGCTATGCACAAAATAGAACCGGGCGTCCTGGTTAATGCCCTGCCACAGCGGATGCAAGCAACACTGGGCGACATTGTTCCACCCCATGTGAGGGACTTTCAACGTAGGGCCGGGGTTATCGCTGACTGGGGTAAACCGGCGCACGCCCCCTGGCAAAACACCCAGGCATGTCGTACCACCATCTTCATCGCTGTGATCAAACAGTGCCTGCAGTCCCAAGCAAATACCCAACACCGGACGGGATTCAATGGCGCCGGCAATCACATCACGCAAACCAGAGTCGCTCAACGCGTCCAGCCAGGATCCTATGGCGCCCTGCCCGGGCAGAACCACATGAGTGGCATCACTGATGCGAGCGTGTTCTGCGGTAACCGAAACCCTGGCACCGGGGGCAACTTTTTCAAGCGCCTTGGCTACCGAATGTAGATTGCCGGTGCCAAGATCGACAACCGCTATGCGCTGCATTAACCCTGCAAAGAACCCTTAGTGGACGGCACTGTATCACCTTGGCGCTCATCATGGGCAAGCGCCATTCGCAGCGCGCGGCCAAAGGCCTTGAACACCGTTTCAGCTACGTGGTGGGTATTACGCCCCCGTAAGGCATCAATATGCACGGTAACCTGGGCGTGATTGCAAAAACCCTGAAAGAACTCGCCCAGCAGATCCACATCAAAATTCCCAACCCGGGCACGCGGCCAGTCAACCCGAAACTCAAGGCCCGGTCGACCGGAGAAATCAATCACTGCCCGGCTCAAGGCCTCGTCCAAGGGTACATAGGCATGACCGTAGCGGTTGATGCCGCGGGGCTCCCCAAGGGCCTGAGCGATCGCCTGTCCCAGTGTGATGCCGACGTCTTCGACCGTGTGGTGAGCATCAATTTCGAGATCACCACTGGCCTTAATGTCGAGATCAATCAGGCCATGGCGAGCTATCTGATCCAGCATATGATCAAAAAAAGGCAAGCCCGTTTGGACCGTGCTAGCGCCAGTTCCATCCAGATCGACTGATACGCTGATTTGAGTCTCGCGGGTTTCGCGATGAATTTGGGCGGTACGCGATGACATTATGCTAATACGAGAAAGAGCAAAGGGTGGGGAATAGGTGGTGGCGGCACCATTTTAGCAAAACTACCGGGTTCGCCCAAAACCCGGGTCAAACGCCATCATTTAACGACGCCGTCAAAGTGTCCAGAAACACACGGTTCTGTGACGCCGTGCTGACGGTTACCCGAAGACAATCGCTCAGCGCATCGTGGGCGCCGTGAAGGTTTTTCACCAGAACGCCGCTTTGTCGAAGCGACTCAAAAACGAGATTGCCTTTAGCTGGGGGTAAGCGAAAGAGCACAAAATTAGCCTTGCTGGGATAAGCCGTAACCCCAGGCATCGCATCCAGCGCTTTATGCAGGCTCTCCCGGGCGTGACAGATTGCCTGGGCTTTGTCTTCAAACCAGTTGAGGTGTTCCAGCGCAAACCCGGCAGTTATCTGGGCCAGTGTGCTGATGTTATACGGCAAGCGCACCTTGTTAATCTCGTCGACCAGCGCTTTTGGGCCTGCCAAAAAACCCAGGCGCAGCGCGGCGAGGCCCAGTTTTGAGAACGTACGCATGACCAGCACGTTATCCAACGTGCCAACGCGGTCCATAAAAGATTCACCACAAAAGGCGTGATAGGCCTCATCGACCAGCACAATGCCGCTACTAGCGCGAGCCACCTTCTCAATCAGCGCGGAATCACAGGAATTGCCGGTGGGGTTATTGGGACATGCCAGAAACACACAACATGGATCATGCTGATCGATTGCACCCAATAGCGCATCACCATCCACTGTGAAATCCGAATGTCGGGGCACATCCACATAATCACAGCCCGTGATCTTGGCGATTACCTGGTACATTGAGAAGCTTGGCTCCGGTGCCAGCATCACCCGCCCGGGCCCACCTACGGCCAAAGCCACCATCTGGATAAGCTCGTCTGAACCGTTGCCCAGCAACAGCGCTGCCTTATCTGGTACTGAGAAACACCTGGTTAAGGTATTGATCAGAGTCTCAGCAGCGGGATCGGGGTAACGGTTGAGCGGCACGCCCGCCAATCGTTCCACCCAGGCGTCCCGCAAACCTTCATCCCAAACGTAGGGGTTTTCCATTGCGTCCAGTTTGATGAGGTCCTGAGCACTGGCAACCTGATAGGCCTTCAACTCGCGAATTCGAGAAGGTATCCAACGCTGACAGACTGGATTTTCAGACATCTTCGCCAGACCCTGCAGATTGGCCACGGTACTCGGCTGATCGGGCATGTGCCGTCAGTTTCTCGGCACGGGCCAAAGTGGATGCAACGGGTGATAATGCCGCTGCACCGGCTGGTGAGCAATGGATCACGCTGGAGCGCTTCTGAAAATCATAGACCCCAAGAGGGGAACTGAATCGTGCCGTACCAGCAGTAGGCAGTACGTGGTTTGGGCCAGCACAGTAATCACCGAGTGACTCACCGCTATGGTAGCCACAAAAAATTGCCCCGGCGTGGCGCACTTGCTCAAGCAATGGCTGCGGGTCCGCCACCATCAGTTCCAGATGTTCTGGTGCAATGCGATTTGCCAGATCAATAGCCTGATCAATGGAAGCGGCCTCGATCAAGGCGCCCTGGCGGGCCAGGGATTTTTCAATAATCGTGCGTCGTTCCATAGCGCTTAACAGGCGGGATATCGCCTTTTCGACCTGCTCTAACATCTGTCTATCTAAGAAAATTGCAATAGCCTGGGCCTGCTCATCGTGTTCAGCCTGAGCAAAAAGATCCATCGCCACCCAGTCGGGGTCAGCACCGGCATCACAAATCACCACGACCTCTGAGGGTCCAGCGATCATATCGATGCCTACGTCACCAAATACCTGCTTTTTTGCCGCGGCAACATAGATATTCCCCGGGCCCACAATCTTGTCGACCCGCGGCACGGTGTGCGTGCCGTAAGCCAGCGCCGCGATTGCCTGAGCGCCGCCGATGCGAAACAACCGATCCACACCTGCCAGGTGTGCGCTCGCCAATACAGCCGGGCTGATTTCACCACCGGGCGTGGGCACAACCATGATGAGCTCCCCAACACCGGCAACCTGTGCCGGGATCGCATTCATCAATACCGAGGAGGGATAAGCCGCTTTACCACCAGGCACGTACAAACCCACCCGATCCAGCGCCGTGATCTGCTGACCCAGCCGTGTACCGTCGGCTTGTTCAAACTGCCATGACGATTCGCGCTGATGGATATGAAACTCCCGGATTCTTTCAGCCGCGGTTTCCAGGGCGGCTCGCAATTCGAGATCCAGTGAATCACTGGCCAAGCGCCACTGATTAGAAGGTATTTCAAGCTGTTCGGCGCTATCCAGTTTCAGCGCATCGAAACGCTCTGTCAGGGTCAGCAGCGCCTGATCACCCTCGTGGCGCACAGAGTCGATTATGCCGCGAACCGCCCCGTCCACCGACGAATCAAAGGGTTGGGCCCGATCCAACAGGGCCTCAAGTGCCGCATCAAAGCCGGGTGTGTTAGCGTCTAATATCCTCACGCTGACTGAAGCCCAGAGTTCGCGATCGGCAGCTGTATATCAAATGCTGGCATGACGAGATGGCGCTACCCTGTACTACTGAACCGCACTGACGAGCTGTGGGCGTGAATCCGACACCCTCTGGATATCAGCACCACACTGCAGGAGCTTCTCCTCAATGCAGTCATAACCCCGATCAATGTGGTAAATCCGATCGATCATAGTTTGTCCTTTTGCGACCAGACCGGCCAGCACCAAACAGGCGGACGCCCGCAGGTCTGTAGCCATTACCTGCGCACCCCCCAACTCATTCATACCGTGCACTATCGCAGTGTTGCCACGCAGTTCGATGTCGGCACCCATGCGCTGCAGCTCTTGCACGTGCATAAAACGGTTCTCGAAAATACGCTCGGTGACGGTAGCCGTCCCTTCGGCGATGCAATTCAGAAGGACGAACTGGGCCTGCATATCGGTCGGAAAACCCGGATACGGGGCAGTTTGCAACGCCACTGCCTGGGGTCGGCGCCCCGACATATCCAGCGTCAATTGGTCTTCTCCCACTGAAATTTCAGCTCCTGCCTCTCGCAACTTCGCCGTCACTGCATCGAGATGTGAGGGATTAACACCGTGCAGACTGATTCGACCGCCCGTGGCTGCACCGGCAACCAGGAAAGTGCCCGCTTCAATGCGATCTGGTATCACGCGATGCTCAGCTCCGCCCAGATTATTTATGCCTTGAATCTCGATGATGTCGCTGCCAGCGCCATCGATACGGGCCCCCATGCTGATCAGGCAATGGGCAAGATCTACCACCTCAGGCTCACGCGCGGCATTCTCAAGTACGGTGGTACCCCGCGCCAGGGTGGCCGCCATCATCAGGTTCTCAGTGCCAGTCACTGTGACGGTATCAAAAACGATCTTGGCACCGTGCAGATATCCATTTGCTGCACGGGCCTTGATATAACCTGCGTCCACTGAAACGACAGCACCCATCTGCTCCAATCCACGGACATGCAGGTCCACCGGACGCGACCCAATAGCACAACCACCAGGCAAAGAAACCTCGGCTTGACCGAAACGGGCCAGCAGTGGTCCGAGCACTAGGATGGAGGCACGCATGGTCTTGACCAGTTCATAGGGCGCGCAGCGGGAGGTCAGTCCAGCCGCATTAACCTTAATCACTGATTTTTCATCTACCTGAATCCTGGCGCCAAGGCGGCCCAACAGTTCCAAGGTAGTTGTGATATCGCGCAAATGTGGAACATTGGCCACATGTAGATCCTGGTCAGTCAGCAGGGAGCTGATCAGCACTGGCAAGGCCGCGTTCTTGGCGCCGCCGACGCGTACGGTCCCACATAGCGTATTGCCGCCCCTGATAAGTAAACTGTCCAATGCGGCGTATGATGTTTGGCAGGTGAAAATGAAGTTCTGGCGGGGCTCTTTTTGGCCCCGTCTGCAACCGGCATATTCTAACGTAACTAACAACAAAGGCGCCCAAGGGCGCCTTTGATCGCAATCTATTGAGTAACCGCTATGAACTCGGCACCTGCTCCAGTTTCTTTTTTAACTCCCCGTTTTCATACATCTCCATCATGATGTCGCTGCCGCCGACAAACTCGCCACCGATGTACAGTTGCGGGACGGTCGGCCAGCTTGAGTAGTCTTTTACGCCCTGGCGAATCTCGTCATCAGCAAGTACATCGGCGGTTTCAAACTCGGTGTCCAACGCTTGCAGTATCTGCACCGCACGTCCGGAAAACCCGCACTGCGGAAAATCGCGATTCCCCTTCATGAAGAGCATCACCCGATTGCCTTCTACAACTTCCTTGATTCTTTGGTTTGCATCCATAGTGTTCTCCTTTTCTATTTCTATCCAGTACCTACTGATTATTCCTACAGTGCCGCCTTCTCTTCCGGCGTCAGCGTTCGCATTGACAGCGCGTGGATTTCAGCCTTCATGCGATCTCCAAGAGCGCCATAAACCATTTGGTGCTGCTGTACCCGGTTCTTTCCCGAAAACCCAGCACAAACGATTTCTGCTTCAAAATGGTGTCCATCACCGGATATTTCAACCTGGGCGCCGACAAGGTTGTTCTCAATCCAGCCTTTGATGTCTTCTGGTCTAACCATCTTGAATTACCCCTGAAAAATTAACCCGAATTCTTTACTTGAATTCAGCAGTTTTTGACTGCAGTGATTCTATCAGCGCATCCAGACCATTGGTATCGATGTACTGACCGTACTGATTGCGATAACTCAAGATCAGACTGATCCCATCGATCTGAATGTCGTAAATTTTCCAGGCCTCGCTTTTCTCACGCAAGCAGTAATAATCCACAGGGATTGGTGCCTGTCCCGGTATCACGAGATCAGTCGGCACCACAGCAATACGCCCGCTACCTTTTAGTTTGACAGGCCGGTAACGCAACTCCTCCTGACCGGTGTACTCGAACATCGCCGTAGCGTAACTGCGAATAAGCAGATCTTTGAAGCCCACTGTAAAGCGCTGGCGCTGCGCCTCGCTGGCGCTTTTCCAGTGACCACCGAGAATCAGCTTGGAGACCTTGGCCAGTGCAATATGCGGCACTACGAGTTTGTCGACCATCGTGTACAACGCGGCTTCATCCGATTCCAACTCCAAGCGCCGTTCGCTAAGCTCTAAAATCAAGCCCGACACGGTGGACCGAATCATCTCGTCCGCAGAAGGGGCAGCCTGAACAGTCGGACTTATGACGCCAAGCGCTATCCCCACCAGCGCAGGACACATGCAGTAACGCCACAACAAAGACAGAGATGTAATCAAGTCAGGTGGTTCATTCAAACAGATCGGAGGATTCCGCTATTGTGCGGATTTATGACAGCGACCACAAATGGCATTTTGCTGTCAATATCAAAAAGGTCGACTCAGTAGGATCAGTCGAGGCAATAAGGTCAGGGCAGCAAATAACGCTAAGGCCATACCCAAGGCGGTAAGCAAGCCAAAGAATATTGTCGGCAAAAAATTCGACAAAACCAATATGGAAAAGCCCGCAATGATAGTAATTGCAGTATAGAAAATGGCCCGACCGATGCTGGCGTGACAGTAGTGCAAAGTCTGCACGTAATTTCCCAAACGGGAATACTCGTCGCGAAAACGGTAGATGTAATGGATGCTGTTATCGACCGCGATGCCCACAGTAATTGAAGCAATAGTAATGGTCATCATATCCAATGGGATACCACCCCACCCCATCAATCCAAGGATAATCGCTGCCGCCAGCAGGTTAGGTACGATACCGATCACAGCGAGCTTCCATGAGCGGAACAGGATCAACAGCATTAGCGCAATGCCGAGCATCACCAGGCCGAGGCTCAATATCTGCGAGCGGTACAGACTCTGCAGCATATTGTTGTAAAGTACCGCCAACCCGGTCAACTGGAAACTGTCCTTTGACAAGCCCACCTGTTCGACCAGGCCCGAACGGACACCCTCCAACAGATCGTTGCGGCGCAGATCGGTTAGCGAGTCGCGAATTCGCGCCGTTACACGCGCCTCGTTATTCTCTATCGAAACGTATGGACTAAGCAGCGTTTCCTTGAGTGCTTCAGGCATCCGTTTGTAGAGCACTGACAATTCGAAAGTATCAAAGGTTTCGTCGCTGATCGCCTCACCCACTCGGATCAACGAGGCCAGCGACAATACCTGGCCCACACCGTAGCGGCTCTGAAGAAAGTCATGCACAGCTTTGATCGTGTCAATCTTTTGCTTCGTGAACCAGTAATCCGCCGGATCCCCTTGTGAGACGCTACCCAACAGCAGCTCCAGATCGTCCTCGTCATTACTCTTTGTACCCTCTGCCACCGACTCGTCTTCGAAACGCACCACGATATCCAACGGTGTAGTCCCACCCAGTTTGCGATCGATCAATTTCAATCCCTGATAAATCTCAGTATCGGTGGAGAAATAGTTGACAAAACTGTTCTCCACCTCAAGGCGGGTAATACCCACGGCGCTAAACAACGCTAACGCTAACGATACTCCCAGCACCACAAAGCCGCGTTCGGCTGCAAGGCGTGACAACCAGCCGGTGAATGAGGCTGCCGGCGCAGGCCGCCCAGCCGATGGCGCCGAGCCAAGCAGGGTTAGCGTCGCCGGAAAGAGCAAGAAGGAAACAGCAAAAGTCACTGCCAGACCGATGGACATCATCCAGCCGAAGTCGATCACTGGCTTGATGCTGCTAAATACCAGGGAACCAAAGGCCAAAATAGTAGTCAGTGCGGTATAAAAGCATGGCCACACCATCTTGCACATAGTGGCCAGCACCAGCTCACGATGTGATGATCTCGGCCGGTCCAGAGCCAACTGGCGGTAGCGTACCACCAGGTGCACATTCATCGACATGGTCAGAATCAGCATCAACGATATGAAATTGGATGAGATGACAGTGACCTGCCAGCCAACCCATCCCAGCAGCCCGATCATCGTCACGCCCGCGTAGAGGCAGCTGGCCAGCGGCAGCAATACCCAGCGCGCGGAGCGGAAAATGACGCTCAACATACCAACCAGAAAAACGAAGACCCCAAAACCAAACATCATTAAATCCTTGCGGATAAACGTGATCATGTCATCAGCAATCATCGAAACGCCGCCCAAGTACAACTGGCCAAGATCGTCGTAACCTTCCATGATCTGGCGCAGGCGAACAATCGTTTCGTGATTGCTGTGGTCTACACTTGCCTTAAGCGCCTGGTATTGGAGTCGAACTTGATCTAATCGCGCCCTTTCAGCGGGATTGGCTATGCCGTCACGTACTCGTGCGGCGAGAGCTCGTTTTTCATCCTGAAGTTCGCGAAAACGAGGAGTATCTTCAAGGTTCAACTGTAGCGCCGTGGCGGCGCCGTCGACACTGATAACAAGCTCAGAAAACACCGGGCTGGCGATCAGTTCCTCGCGGGCCTTTGCAAGATCAACCCCGGCGTCACGCAGAGTACGATAGTCGCCACTAAGCTGCATCAAAGACGACTCTCCCTGGGCCAACAGCGGAGCATCAAGCAGGGAAACCACCGATTCAATGCCTCCCACTGCACCGAGATCTTCGGCCAGGTGGGAAATGCGTTGGAGCGTAGCCGACGTAAACACCCCATCATGCGGCGTCAGTGCAACCACCAGAAAACTGCGTGAGCGGTAACGATCCGACAGCTCGCGAAATACCTGCAGATCGTGATCATCTTCCAGCAGCAAGGAATCTGCCGAGGCGTCAAGGCGAAAATCACGCGCTTGCCAGACAAAAAACCCCAGCACCAGCAACAGACTCAGTAGCACCAGCAGTGGTCGGCCGAGCACCCACGCATCGTAACGCCGAGCGAACTGTCCCATCATGCGTCTAGCAGGTCAGCAATCATGCGTGCCTCTTTGGCATGGTGATACGCAAGCTCTGGGTCGGTCAGTATCAGGGCGCCACCACCAGGCAGCGTGTCCCGCACTGTCTGGATGACCTCCCGCAAGATCGGTAGCGCTCCATGGGCACAAAAAGTAACCGTGTAAGGTGAGGGCACCAAAGATGCGCCTTCCCCAACATGCCAGCAGTTACCATAACCCTCCGGCATCGCATCGACAGTTACTCCGTCGATACAGATTGCCACTTCCGGAAAATCTTGGCGCAACGTGTCCAGGGCTGCCCAATCGGGAGTTGAGCCCGGCTGGGATGTGAAAAGCAGCGCATCCAGTTGCCCGGCAAATGATTGGGCAAGTGATCTGGCAAAAGAGGTTCTTACCTGATCCTCACCCTCATCAGGACCTGTAGGACCGATTTCAACGACAAAACGAAACTCGGGATCCGTGTCCTCGACCCAGTCCTGCGCCCTTGCAATGTTCACCTCATGCATAGTATCAGCCGGAACCAGTACGGCACGCAGGTGATTAGCATACCAGGACAGTTGCCATTCCACCGGCAGATCCGGATCATAAAATGCCTCATCCCAGGCGGGATAAATCCACCCGCGAGTGCCAATTTGCAATGAAGTCTGCATCAAAGAACGTTAGACCATCTCGCTCAAGCCTTTCCTTTAGAATAACCCGGATTGAACCCTATGCTCCGTGGTATTCGCAAGATCAGCAATCCTTTGAGTAATTTCCCGGCATGACCGAATCCCCTTTTGTCGCCGATGGCCGCGCCGTAATCGCACGCGAACACCAGGCCC
>JAAZZE010000074.1 GCA_014239255.1 Gammaproteobacteria bacterium | reverse complement strand
CACGCATGCGTGAGGCGGGCATTAACGCCTTTTTGGTGGGTGAGGCTTTTATGCGCCAGGAGGATCCGGGCGCACATCTTTCATTACTATTCGACGCTTAAGGCACAAAGGACTAAGCATGCAAGCCACAGTACGTCTGAAAGAAGATGATTCACTACAGGGAGTAACCGAGAGCGGTCACCAGGTGGTGATGGATCGCTCCCCTGATGTAGGCGGCCAGAACCTGGGTTCGCGGCCCATGGAGATGCTGCTGCTGGGCCTGGGAGGCTGCGCGATGATCGACGTAGTGCTGATCCTGCGCAAGGCGCGTCAGGTCTTTACCGATATACGCGTTGAGATTGATGCCGAGCGGGCCGGTGAAGTGCCCAAAGTTTTTACCCGTATTCACCTGCATTTCGTGGTTGCCGGCAAGCAGCTTGACCCCCAACGGGTTGATCGCGCCATCAGTTTGTCGGCACAAAAGTACTGCTCAGCCACCAAGATGCTCGATTCGGTAGCGCAAATAACCCACGATTTTGAAATTTTATCGGGTTAGACTTGAGACGCCGTAAGCAGACCACGGCGTGGCATGGCTTGATATAGGGGTGTACTCATGAAGATGATCACCGACTGGTTCAGACAACAGGCCGGCAACCCGCAGGTGGTGTTTCTGACGCTATTCCTGTTGGCGCTTTTTGTGATCGTTGTACTGATGGGCAACATGCTGGCACCGCTGCTGGCAGCGGTGGTGATCGCTTACCTGCTCGAAGGACTGGTCGTCTTACTGGGGAGATCGCGGGTACCGCGTGTTTTTGCAGTCCCGCTGGTCTATGCTGCTTTTCTGTTTTTTGTGATGCTTATTCTGTTTGGGTTATTGCCGCTGCTGTCGACACAGGCTACCCAGTTTGTGCAGCAGATCCCGAACATGCTGAACGTCGGCCAGGAAGTGTTACTTAAGCTGCCCGAGAAGTATCCCGAGATTGCCTCAGCCCAGCAGATCGACGAGATCATGGTACTGATCCGCACCGAACTGACATCCTGGGGACAAAGGCTGTTGTCGGTCTCGCTGGCCTCGGTCATGGGACTGATCACAGTACTGATCTACCTGGTTCTGATGCCAATCCTGATATTTTTCCTGATGAAGGACAAGGAGTTGCTTGTTATCTGGATGGGCCGCTTGGCGCCGGGCGAGCATCAGCTGGTGAGCCAGGTCTGGTCTGAGGTGGATCGCCAGATCGGCAATTATGTGCGGGGTAAGTTCTGGGAGATTCTGATCGTCTGGTTTGCTTGTCTGGTGACTTTTTCCCTACTGGGACTGCAGTACGCCATGCTGCTATCGGTACTGGTGGGTTTGTCTGTGCTGATTCCTTTTGTTGGTGCCGCCGTGGTAACGATACCGGTGGTTTTTGTTGCCTGGTTCCAGTGGGGCTTTGGCAGTGAATTTATGACCTTGTTTATCGCCTATCTCGTCATTCAGGCACTGGACGGCAACCTGTTGGTGCCGACTTTATTTTCCGAGGTCAATAATCTGCACCCGGTGGCCATTATCACTGCGGTGCTGATCTTTGGTGGCTTGTGGGGGGTACTCGGTGTTTTTTTCGCGATCCCCTTGGCAACCCTGGTGCACGCAGTATTGAATGCCTGGCCCCGCCAGCCACAAGATCTTGCATAGGAAAAGTTAATACAACGATCATCTTGACGGACTTGGCCTGATGGGTATCATTTCGGGTTAAGACTTCGATTATTTTCACCGACTTTTGCACGCTTGGCAGCGCAATGGCGAGTTCTAACCCAGTTTTTGGCAACGATAAACCCCTGGCTTCCAAAATTGCCCAGGCCAGCACACGACAAGCCTCGCGCGCCTACGAAAGGTATGTATTGCGCCGCGTGGTCGAGTCGATGGGTTCACCGCGTTTCACCGTAGCACTGTGGGACGGGTTTTCAATTACCCCAGCCCAGGGTAAAGCACTAGCCACTGCCACCATTCACAATCAGGCGGCGCTGATGCAGCTGGTTCGTTACGGCGAGATAGGTTTTGGCGACGCTTTTTCCAGTGGCGGTATTACGGTCGAAGGTGATCTGGTTGAGTTCCTGGTAGAGGCGTTCAGAGGTGTCGCTGAGGTGCGGGGGCCAGTAAAGCTGGTGAAGCGGCTGCAACAGCGAAAGCCCCGTGCCAATACCCCCGATGGCTCCCGCGAGCACATTCATCACCATTACGACATCGGCAACGATTTTTACCGGCTGTGGCTCGATGCCGAGATGCAGTACACCTGCGCTTATTTTCCGCAGCCTGAGATGGGCCTTGAGGCGGCCCAGCAAGCCAAGATGGATCATATCTGCCGCAAGCTGCAGTTGCGCCCAGGTGATCGGGTGGCAGAGGCCGGTTGCGGATGGGGGGGGTTGGCTCGTCATATGGCGTTGCATTACGGCGCCAGGGTTTCATCCTGGAACGTATCGGCCGAACAGGTGCGCTATGCCTCGGATCGTGCTCGCGCCGAGGGCTATGCTGACCAGGTCACCTATGTACTGGATGATTACCGCAACATCAGCGGTGAGTTTGATGCCTTTGTTTCTGTGGGCATGCTTGAGCATGTCGGGCAGGAGAACTATCCCACGCTGGGCGAGGTGGTTGACCGGTGCCTTGCGACCGATGGCCGCGCTCTGGTGCACGCTATCGGCCGTAACCGGCCAAAACTGATGAACGCCTGGATAGAAAAACGCATTTTCCCGGGCGCTTATCCCCCGAGCCTGCGCGAAATGATGGATATCCTTGAGCCATACCAGTTCTCGGTGCTTGATGTCGAGAACCTGCGCCTGCACTACGCTCGCACGCTGCAGGAGTGGCTCGCACGCTACGATAGCGCTTATGACGAAGTGCTCAATCAGTTTGACGATGAGTTCGGTCGGGCCTGGCGGTTGTATCTTGCTGGCTCCCAGGCCGCTTTTCTTATTGGCGCTTTGCAGTTGTTCCAGGTGTTGTTTACGCGCGAGCGCAACAATACCCTGCCCTGGTCACGCCACCATCTTTATACCGACTGAACCGGCTCGATAACGGTGCGACGGGTTTTCACGGCGTCTGGTTTGGGTGAGGCCCAGCTGGTGGCGCAGATGCTTGAGGCGGCCGGGGTTCGTGCCCAGGTCTTTAATGATCACGCAGCCGGCGCATTGGGCGAATTACCAGCAACCGAGACCTGGCCTGAGGTATGGGTCGAACGCGCCCACCAGTTGGGGATGGCTCGCTCACTGATCGCAGACTACGAGTCGGCACCGGATCAGGCTGTGCTTTGCCAGGACTGTGGTGAATCGAATCCTGTTACCTTTGAGATCTGCTGGCAGTGCCGCCAGCCATTACCGGACCGACTCTGAACACTTTAACTGATCGCATCTGCTATCGTGGCGCGTTCTAAAAAGCGCCGAGGCCGTCGTATCGCCTGGCGCAGCGCAGTGGTTCTGTTGGGTCTGGCGACGCTCGGCACTGGGGCGGTGTGGGTGGTGCGCCTGGATACTACAGTCCGCCACCAGTTCGAGGGCGCCCGTTGGTCGCTGCCGGCACATGTTTACTCGCGTCCACGGCAGGTGCACGAAGGATTGCCCCTAAATCCAGCGGTGCTTGAGCGCGAACTTGCAGTACGTGGCTATCGCAAGGACGCCAGCGCCCGTTCCCCCGGCACCTTTCGCTTAGACAAGAGTCAAGCCATGGTGTATCTGCGTGGTTTCAATGGCATGCGGGGGCAGGTTCCGCCGATACGGGTGCAGGTCGATTTTGCCCATGGCCGTATCAGTGCGCTGACTGCGGACAATGGCCAACAGCTCGACGAGGCGCTGCTCGAGCCGGTTCGCCTTGGCAGTATCCTGCCGCTGCGTCACGAAGACCGTGCGCCGGTGGCACTACACGAGGTACCCAGCCTGTTGCTGCAAGGTCTGCTGGTTATGGAAGACCGCCGGTTTATGGATCACTATGGCATCGATCCCCTGGGGGTGATGCGTGCACTGCTGCAGAATCTGCGTTCCGGGCGCGTGGTGGCTGGAGGCAGCACCCTGACCCAGCAGCTGGTGAAGAATCTTTACCTAGAGCCAAGTCGCACACTGCGGCGCAAGGCCACTGAAGCTGTGATGGCGTTATTGCTGGAATGGCATTATGGTAAATCGGAGATCCTCGAAGCCTATGTCAACGAGGTGTTTTTGGGCCAGTCTGGCAACCGGGCGATTCATGGCTTTGCGCTGGCGAGCGAGCATTACTTCGGCCGCCCGCTTGACGAACTGCCAGCACCGGCGCTGGCACTGCTGGCTGGCATGGTCAAGGCGCCGAGTGCTTATGATCCGCGCCGCCATCCACAACGTGCCCGCCATCGGCGCAACCTGGTGCTGGCCGAGCTCGCCCGGGCCGGACAGATCGATCCTGGCAGGCTGAAAAGCCTGCAAGACTCCCCCTTGGGGCTGGCGTCGGCGCTTGGGAGTACCCGCACCAGCGACTCAGCCTTTTTTGATTACGTGCGCCGCCAGGTGCAGCGCCATTTTGATCCGGCCATTGTGCAAACCCAGGGGCTGCGGATTCATTCCACGCTGGATCCGCTGATTCAGCACGCCGCCCAAGGTGCGCTCAAACACACGCTGGCTGATCTGGAAAGTGCCCATAAGCTGCCAGCAGGCAAAATGCAGGGAGCGATCGTGGTACTGCAGGTTGATAACGGAGAAGTGCTCGCTGTGGTCGGTGGGCGCCACGGCAGCCGCGGCGGGTTTAATCGGGCGCTGGATGCACGCCGCCCCGTCGGCTCCTTGCTCAAGCCCGCGGTATACCTTGCTGCTCTGTCCAGACCTCACCGCTACCACCTGCAAAGTATCCTTGATGACAGCCCCTTTGAGTGGCGTGCCAATGGCGCGAAACCTTGGCGGCCGCGCAACTATGACCGCAAGGATCACGGCCAGGTTGAGCTGATCGATGCATTAGCACAGTCCTATAACGTTACTACGGCCCGCCTTGGTCTGACGGTGGGCCTGGAGCAGGTGATCAAGGCTTTGCAATCTGCCGGTATTGTGCGCCCCTTGTTGGCGTTTCCATCGATTACCCTGGGCGCGGTAGATCTTGCGCCAGTGGAGATCGCACAGATGTACCAGAGCCTGGCTTCAGGCGGGCATCGCGCGCCGCTGCGCACCATCCGTTGGATTGCCGACAGCGATGATCGCCCGCTTGCCCGTTATCCTTTGCGCTCACAGCTGGCGCTGGATCCCAGCGGAGTTTTTCTGCTGAACCGGGCCTTGCAGGAGGTGGTTCGCAGCGGTACTGCGCGCGCCCTGGCGCAGGAATTTCCTAAGTCACTGGCGCTCGCCGGCAAGACGGGCACCACCGATGGTTATCGGGACAGCTGGTTTGTCGGCTATGCTGGTAATATTCTGGCGGTGGTGTGGTTAGGGCTGGATAACAATGAGCCAACCGGTCTGACGGGTGCCAGCGGGGCTCTTAAGGTCTGGGCCCGGTTGATGCGCCAGCTGCCATTGCGACCCGTGCAGTTGTATCAGCCCAAGAATATTACCTGGGTGCGCAGCGCACCTTCATTGGTTGATGCGCCCTGTACCGTGGGTGATGCGATGCCCTTCGTGATCGGCACACAGCCCGCAGGCATGCAATCGTGCTCCCCAAGCCAGGTCAGCGCAAAAGAAAAAACCAAATCCTCGCGCTGGTGGCAGGGCATACCCGTGCTGTTACCAGATCTGGACAGCCGGCCGTGAACTATAGTTGGCGCACTGACCTCAACGAGGCCGCGATTGCATGGCAGTCATAGGCAATGGTGTAAAATGCATCCTCTATTTTTGCCGGAGCAAGAAACATGACCGGCGTAGACCGATCCTGCCATGACCAGTGAACTTTCTATCCGTATGCGCAGCGGCCAGACCTGGCTGCGTCTGGCGCTGATGATCATCTACTTTTTTATAGCCTATACTGTGGTGCGCCTGTTGGTCGGCATCAGTATGTTGTTCCAGTTTGTACATCAGTTGGTCAAAGGCAGCCGGGCAGAACGTCTGTATGATTTTACCGCTGACTTGAACGCGTTCAGTTACTCCGTCCTGCAGTATCTGACCTTCAATTCCGACGAACGGCCGTTTCCTTTTTGTGACTGGCCTGCCCCGAACAATCAGGACGATTCGTCTAGCCGTTACTGACGCTTTAGTTTTGCCGCATCGTTTTGCGGCCCTATCAGGGATCTCCATGGAGCCGCGCTACTCACCGCAAAAATTGGAATCGGCTGTCCAGGCCTGGTGGCTGGAACAGCACAGTTTTAAGGTCACAGAAGACCCAGATCGCGAGAAGTACTATTGCCTGTCCATGCTGCCCTACCCATCGGGCCAACTGCACATGGGGCATGTGCGCAATTACACCATCGGTGATGTCATCAGCCGTTATCAGCGAATGCTCGGACGCAACGTTTTGCAGCCGATGGGTTGGGACGCCTTTGGCCTACCGGCCGAGAATGCCGCGATCCAGCGCGCCGTTCCCCCGGCGCAGTGGACCTACCAGAATATTGAGCATATGCGCGGACAGTTGCAGCGCATGGGCTTTGCTTACGACTGGTCACGCGAGGTTACCACCTGCCGGCCCGAGTACTACCGCTGGGAGCAGTGGTTCTTTACCCGGCTTATGGAGAAAGGTCTGGCCTACCGTAAGAACGCCGTGGTCAACTGGGATCCGGTCGATCAGACGGTGCTGGCGAACGAGCAGGTTATCGATGGCAAAGGCTGGCGCTCCGGCGCGGTGGTCGAAAAACGCGAAATCCCGCAGTGGTTTATTCGTATCACTGCCTATGCCGACGAACTACTTGAGGAACTGGACAACCTGCCGGGCTGGCCGGACTCGGTCAAGACCATGCAACGCAATTGGATTGGACGCTCCAGTGGCCTGGAAGTTGATTTTGCTCTGGCCGCGGACGGCGATCCTCTGCGGGTTTTTACCACCCGACCGGACACAATATTCGGCGCTACCTTTATGGCGGTTTCCGCCGATCACCCGCTTGCGATTGAGGCCGCTAAGGCAGATCAGAGCGTAGCCGCATTTATTGCGCAATGTGCCAGCGGTGGTGTCAGCGAGGTGGAACTTGAGTCCATCGAGAAAAAAGGCGTGCCGCTTGGTATCGATGCGATTAACCCCTTAAGCGGCGAGAAGATACCGGTCTGGGTCGCCAACTTCGTGCTGATGGGATACGGTACCGGGGCGATTATGGCGGTGCCGGCACACGATGAACGCGACCACGCCTTTGCTACCCGCTATGGCCTGCCTATTATTCAGGTAGTGGCTCCGGCCAATGGCGAGGTGATAGATGTTTCTGCGGCATCGTGGCCAGCCAAGGACGACACCGTCACTGTCAACTCCGGGGAATTCAGCGGCCTGGATTTTCAAAGCGCTTTTGAACGCATCGCCGGGTATGTGCAAGATCAGGGCATCGGCGAGCGCCAAGTGAATTATCGCCTGCGTGACTGGGGGGTTTCGCGACAGCGATACTGGGGCTGCCCTGTGCCGGTGATCTACTGCGATAGTTGCGGCGCAGTGCCGGTACCGGATGCTGATCTGCCAGTGCTGTTGCCCGAAGATGTCACCTTCATGGGGGTGCAGTCACCAATCAAGGCCGACCCCGATTGGCGCGCGACATCGTGCCCAACGTGCGGCGCCGACGCGGAGCGTGAGACCGATACATTCGACACCTTCGTTGAATCAAGCTGGTACTACGCCCGTTACTGCACCCCAGGCGCCAAGGCGATGCTGGATAAGCGCGCCGATTACTGGCTGCCGGTTGATCATTACATTGGCGGCATCGAGCACGCCGTGATGCATCTTTTGTATTTTCGTTTCTGGCACAAGCTGATGCGCGATCTGGAGCTGGTCAGCAGTGACGAGCCAGCCACCAAACTGCTATGCCAGGGTATGGTGCTGGCTGAAGCTTACTATCATGACAGTACCGAGCAGGGCCGTGTCTGGGTACGCCCCGATGAAGTTGAGATCGAAAAAGACGCCAAGGGTAAAACCATAGATGCGAAACGCGCAACCGATGGTGCTGCGCTGACGGCGACCGGCTGGACGACCATGTCCAAGTCCAAAAACAATGGCGTTGATCCACAGGGCCTGATCGACCGTTATGGCGCCGATACGGTGCGGTTGTTCACCATGTTTGCCTCGCCTCCCGAGCAATCGCTCGAATGGAACGACGACGCGGTTGCCGGGTCGCAGCGTTTTCTACGCCGGATCTGGACACTGGTTTATAGCCACCGTGAGACGTTGCGCGGTGATAGCACCGCTGCTGAGGCTCTCGATGAGCAGAGCCAGTCTCTTCGCCGAATTTTTCATGGGGCGCTGCAGAAAATTAACCGCGGCATGGAGCGCCACCAGTTTAATACCGTGGTTGCCGCGTGTATGGAAAGTTTTAACGCCCTTGAGCGTTTTAACCCGGGCTCAGACCCGGTGCGTATAGCCGTGATGCGTGAGGTGCTGGGTATTCTGATTCGGGTACTGGCGCCGATTACGCCGCATCTTAGTCATGTGCTGTGGCAGGAACTGAAGATGCCCGGCGAATTGCTGGATGCGCCTTGGCCTAAGGTCGATGAGGATGCGCTGGTGTCGGCAACGCAGGTACTCGTAGTACAGGTCAACGGCAAACTGCGCAGCCAGGTAGAAGTCGCCCCGGATGCTGACGAGGCGGTTATCCGTGAGGCGGTATTGGCTGATGACAAAGTTGCGCGTCATGTTGGGGAGCGCGCAGTCCGCAAGGTAATCGTGGTGCCCGGTAAGCTCGTTAACATCGTGGTGTAATCCGGGGCCTGCTTACTCGGTGTAGTGCTCTTGAAACCCTGCTCTAAAGTGCCGTTTTTTGATCTTGGTGGGTTCTGCTATCCCATGTATCTCGCTTGATGCTTTGCTTTTGTTTAGGCCTGTTCCCAGAAAAGCAGGCATGAGGAAAAACCTTCTAATGTCACCACTTTATTTCACCCCTAGACGCATGAGGGAAAGAAACTTATTCTTAGCCCCAAGGAAAAATAATGGAGGGATGTGTAATGACGGTAAAAGAGTGGTCACTTGAAGCAGAGTACATCGAGTATTGTAGTTGCGATTTCGGTTGCCCTTGTGAATCCAATGCCCCCCCAACCCGAGGGGATTGTACGGGAGCCGTTGGTTTTAAGATTACCAAAGGGGAGTGCGACGGCGTCAGCCTGGATGGTTTGATTGTTGTAGCCACGTTCTATTTTCCCCGGGCTATCCATCACGGTGATGGGCATATGCAGCCAATCCTGGAGAGCCGTGCTACCGACGAGCAGCGCGATGCGCTGTTTTATATCCTGACTGGGGAGAATCAGCCCGTTGGGACAATGTTCCAGATTTTCAGCGTTATCATTGATCATCACCATGACCCGATATTCACCGAGATTGGATGGGAGTGGGATATCAGCAACCGCCGTGCGCGTATCGACGTGCCCGGTGTGGTGCGCACCGAGGCGCAACCCCTACTGAACCCGGTTACTGATGAGGAACACCGGATCATCACGACGTTGCCCCACGGGTGGGTGTTCCATGAGGCTGAGGGAGCAAGCGGTTCAGCCAAGGGAATCGGCGATATCAAGTTTGACTTAAGTTCACGCCACAGCTCACTTGCCTACGTTGCCTGGGATCGAAATGGTTTGAGTCTCGACCTTGAGGAGTCCCGGCGTCGTTTCCCGTTGTTCGGTTAGAAGGCCCATCATTTGCGGGTAGTGACCTTTGATCTGGAGTCTGTGCTCCGCCGCGATCGTCTGGTTGTAGTCATTGCACTGGGTGCGGTCATCGTATTGAGTTGGGCCTACGTGCTTGCGGGCGCCGGCATGGGAATGAGCGCCATGGAGATGACCCGGATGACCCATGCCGTTGGGCTGGGTGGGTCCAGCCAGTCTGGTATGCAGATGTCTGGGATGAATGGCGCCCTGGTGGTCAGCATGTGGTCGGTTGGATATGCTGTTATTGCCTTCTTCATGTGGTGGATCATGATGCTTGGCATGATGCTCCCTAGCGCAGCTCCCCTGTTGTTGTTATTCGCTCGCATGATGCGTAAGGAGAAAGAGAAAGGCGCTCCTTACGTGTCGACGGGGGTATTTGCGCTTGGATATGCTGTGATGTGGGCGGCCTTCAGTGGAGTTGCCACCGGCGCTCAGTGGGGCCTTGAATCAATTGGACTTCTGTCGGCCATGATGGTGGGAACGAGTACTGTTTTTGGCGCTGTCTTACTCATCGCGGCAGGTATCTGGCAGCTGACACCGTTAAAGCAGGCCTGCCTTAAGCATTGCCGTTCACCCATCGGCTTTCTTTCCTCACATTGGCGGCCGGGCCGGGCTGGCGCATTCACCATGGGTCTTGCCCACGGCGCGTTTTGCCTGGGCTGCTGCTGGTTTCTTATGGCCTTGTTGTTTTACGGCGGCATAATGAGTCTGTACTGGATCATCGGGCTTGCGCTATACGTGCTCTTGGAGAAGCTTTTGCCGGCAGGGGTATGGTTTGGTCAGTTAACCGGCGTGGCCCTGATCGCCTGGGGGATATTGCTGTTGCTGCAGTCTTAAGAGGTTGTCGAAAGGGGTGTCGGTTGTTTTCTGGCCCAAACAGTGCCGGAGTCTTGTCGATGGCGTAGAGTGTCTTGGCCCAGGTTGCGCGATGTGGCTTGGCGACATAGTGGGCCCTCAGCTGGTTTGAGCTTGGCATATTGATTCTTGCATGACGTTATTGCTTTTCAAATTGTTTGCCACGCCTTGTATTGTTGGGGTCGCAGGATGGGTATCGCGTCGCTGGGGTACCACTGCCGGAGGCTGGGTGGCCGGTTTGCCGGTGACAACCGGCCCGATTTCGGTTTTTCTGTTTATTGAATACGGAGCCGATTTCTCGATCCAGGCAGCGCTCGGGACGCTGTACGCAATGCCGGCGATCGCTGCGACGGCTGTCGGTTACCGTATTGCTGTCAACTTTGGTTGCGGTTGGGTTGCCAGTCAGGCGACAGCCCAGGGCTGTTATCTGGCGATGGCCTTTTGTCTGGCACTTTTTAATCCGGATCCGTTGCTGATTTTTTTGCTTAGCATGGGGTCGATCATTGCGGGCCTGGGATTTGCCGGCTCGTCGAGCCGATTACCGCTACCCGCTTTCTCATCCAATTCCGTATTGGTGATGCGCATGGCGGTAACCACTGCATTGGTATTAATCATTACTGTTTTGGCCCCTATGCTTGGGCCAATGTTGTCAGGGTTACTTGGCACCGTATTGATTGTGGCAGGCGTGCTGGCCGCAGCAGCCCACCGCGAGCATGGCAGCGCGGGCGGCCTCGCGGTGATGCGCGGCATGATGCAAGGGCAGATTGCGTTTTTGGCGTTTTATTTTGTTGTTTGGAGTTTGTTACCGCTGTTGGGTTTTGCCACTTACCTTCTGGCATTGGCCGCGGCTGGACTGGCTGGTGTCGTTGTTAACCGATGGGAGCAGCGCTTTCGATCCTGAAATTGTTATCGCAGCCGGTGAAATAGCCGCCTTCATAACAACGCCAGAGCTGATGAGCGGATGCGCCCGAAAAACTGCCGAAGGCCCGAGATTCTGTTATAGATGGGCCGGCTCGTAGTTGCAGTGGTTGCGATCGTGCCGAATGCAGTTGTGCCGGGCCGTCGTAACTACCGCTGGGATCAGAAGATCTCAGTGATCTGTTTCATGGTTTTTCGACACCGCCGCAACGATATGTACCCGCCGGTGTTCTCCACCGTTTAAGGCAGTGTGATACCCCCGGGTATCTGTGAAGTAGACCGAGCCATCAGCAGGTAAGTGGGTCACGTGATGGTTGACGACAAACAGTGCCCCCGGGTTGCTGATGATCGGAATATGAATCCGTGGTTCGGGATCACGGTGCCAACTGTTGCAGTTGTACAACCCTTTTGACAGCACCCGCATACGGCCAACGGTAAAACGTGCATTCAACGCTGCGTGCACCTGCTCAAAGTAGGTATCGGCAAACAATGGATCAAACTCGCTGAACAAGGCTTCATCAACCGGCTCCTCGCGAGCAACTTCCTGGTAACTGTCGTCTGGCCGCAGCCAGTAGCGCCCGGAAAGATCGTTGGCGGAGCACAGACTCCAGATCAAAGGTCAC
>JAAZZE010000073.1 GCA_014239255.1 Gammaproteobacteria bacterium | reverse complement strand
ACTCGGGCAATATCTCTCCCGAACCGCCGAGGTCGCTCAGAAAATCCTTGAACCTGGCCAGAACGTCTTTAATGCGTACGATCGTACTTTCGTAGTTGAGATGTCGAAAAAAGTGGATAGCGCTGCCCGACTTCCTGTTTACTGAGTCTATCAACAGTCGCCCCCGATCGAGTCATACCAAGCCATCCAATGCCACCGCCCAGATGACAACCAGTACCGTCAGGACACTGAGCCCACGCATCAACCAACGCTCAGCCGGACGTCCGCCCAGTGCAGCGACTACCAGTGCACCGCCAGCACACCAAAGCGTATGAAAAACCACTTGCACTACAAAAAAGGTAGCGCTGATGACAATGACTTGCATAGCCCAGGGCTGGGATGGATCGGAAAAATGGGCATAGGCGAAAACCAGCATTGCCCAAGCCTTCGGATTAAGAGGGTGAACCAGTAATCCAGACCAGAAAGTCTCGGGGCGTTTGAGTTCTCGCCCTTTCATCATAAAACCGGACATTCGCAGTGCTAGCCACGCAAGATAAGCAACACAGACAATCTTCAGGGCAAGTAACACCACGGGATTTGCCGAAAGCAACTGCCACAAACCCAAACCCAACAACAGGTTGACAAACAACTTACCGAATGTGACTCCGGCAACGAAGGGCAGACTTCGCCAAAAGCCGAAGTTCGCTCCCGACGTCATCAGCAACATATTTGCTGGACCAGGCGTGCCCACCATAAATACGGCGAACAAAAAAAATGGTGCGTAATCCATTATCCTCCCCTATGCGACTGTTAAGCAGGCCTCGCAAGCCCGCTTTGGTTTCGTGATCAGACCCATGGTGGCGCTCAACCGGCGACATCCATCCCTAGAAATTGCGCAACAGGTTAAGATTCCCATATGAATCAAACCTGTCTGCGATCACATTAGCATTATGCCGAACGAACCGGGTACGCGGGTACAGGTCATTGACCGGGCCGCAGGACTGCTTGATGCGATCGCGCGATATTCGGAGCCGGTCAGCCTCAAAGTGCTGATGGCCGAGACTGGCCTGCATGCAAGCACCGCTCATCGGATTCTCTCATCATTAATGCAAAACGGCCTGGTAGAAAAAGATCAGGACAATCTCTACCGGCTCGGACTAAGGCTGGTGCAACTGGGTACCCGCTTGCACAGTAAGCTGGACCTGCGTGCGATCGCCCTGCCCGTAATGGAGCGTCTGCGCGACAGTTTTGGTGAAAGCGTTAATCTCAGCATTCGTGAAGGTGACCAGGTAGTCTATGTCGAACGTGCCACACCTAACCGCATGATGCATGTCCATCAGGTGGTCGGGAGCCGCGCGCCGTTACATGTCACTGCGGTAGGCAAATTGATGCTCGGCGCGGCGGGTACCGAGGCCTGCTCGGCTTACGCCCGGCGCACAAATCTGCCAGCCTATACGGCCAATACCATCACCGTACTTCCACGCTTGCTTAAAGAGGCATCCAGTGCTCTGGAAAACGGTTACGCACTGGATGATGAAGAAGCCGAAACCGGGGTAGGCTGTATCGGCGTGTTGCTTTATGACGGCACCTCTCAGGTCGCGGCTGGTCTTTCAGTGTCGGCCCCTATTGAACGCCGCGATATCAGGTGGGTAGAGTCTCTGGTCAACGCCGGCAACGCCATATCACAATCGCTGGGATTCAGGACAGTAAGATCGCGCAAAGCGCCCTAAACCAATAAACCGGTTTTCTGGACTATTTCGTCCTACTCCTGCTCGTCTTTACGGGGCTGGTACTGTTCTACGGCATTAACAGGAGAAGGATTTTCTCTTAACATGAAGCATTAACCAATCCCACATTGTGGAAGATTAATCCACAATACAGAAATTTGTGGATAAACTCTGGCAACCGATTTTGCCCCCATCTAATTCCCCCAATAGTTGAAGAGGACACCTTTGTGGATGGACGTACAACGGTCCACGGCCTTGCCGTAGACGACAACCTGCTGGCTCTGATCAACCACGAGGCATTGCCTGGCACAGGACTAGAAACTGATGCTTTCTGGACTGGATTTGCCCAAATCATCAACGATCTTACCCCCCGCAACCGAGCACTACTCGCCCATCGGGAAGAACTGGAACACGCCATCAACGACTGGCACCGCGCGAGAGTTGGGCAGCCCCATGATCCGACGGCCTATCGCGATTTTCTTTCCAAGATCGGTTACCTCGTTCCCGAGGGAGCAGACTTTGCGGTGACCACCACGAACGTTGATGACGCAATCACATTTATACCCGGACCACAGTTGGTCGTACCGGTCAACAACGCGCGCTATGCCCTGAACGCGACCAACGCACGCTGGGGCTCTCTGTACGACGCCCTGTACGGGACAGATGTCATCAGTGACGAAGATGGCGCACTGCAAAGCGGCAGCTACAGCTCAGCTCGCGGCAAACGGGTAGTCGATTATGGCAACGACTTTCTAAACCGGGTGGTTCCACTTGATGGGCTTTCGCACAGCGACGTCACCTTGTACTTTGTTGACAATGGCGAACTGAAAACGCGGGGCTCTGACGGAAGCGATACCGGCCTGGCAGATGCCGGGCAATTCTCTGGATACCGTGGCGATGTGGATTCACCCAGTGCCATCCTGTTGCAACACCACCATCTGCATATTGAGATCGTGATTGACCGTGGGCACCTTGTCGGTGGCAAGAGTCCCGCCGGGGTCAGCGATGTGATACTGGAATCGGCCATCACCGTCATTCAGGACTGCGAAGATTCAGTTGCCGCTGTAGATGGCCCTGACAAAACAGCGGTTTACCGCAACTGGCTGGGCCTGATGCAAGGCACGTTGTCTACAACGGTGAGCAAGGGCGGGCATACCTTCGAGCGTACTCTTAACCCAGACCGCGACTACACCGCGACTGACGGCACCACATTTTCGCTACCAGGGCGGGCATTGATGCTGGTACGCAACGTCGGCCACCTGATGACCAACCCCGCAATCCTCGACAGCGAAGGCAATGAAATCTTCGAAGGTATTATGGATGCTGTGGTAACCGGACTTATTGCCCTGCACGACCTCAACGGCACTGGCGACCTTCGCAATTCGGACAAAGGCTCTATGTATGTGGTCAAACCAAAAATGCATGGTCCTGACGAAACGGCCTTTGCGGTGGAACTTTTTGAACGTACCGAAACATTGCTTGGCATGGCACCCGGGGCGATGAAAATCGGAATCATGGACGAAGAACGGCGCACTACCGTCAACCTCAAAGAATGTATCCGGGCAGCATCCGACCGTGTGATTTTTATCAACACCGGGTTTCTTGACCGCACCGGTGATGAGATTCACACGTCGATGGAAGCCGGCCCGATGATCCGCAAAGCCGACATGAAAGCCCAACCGTGGATACGGGCCTATGAAGACTGGAACGTGGACATAGGCCTCGCTTGTGGCCTGCCCGGACACGCCCAGATCGGCAAAGGCATGTGGGCCATGCCCGATGAAATGGCCGCCATGATGCGCTCCAAAGGTGATCACCCCCGGGCCGGAGCCAACACGGCCTGGGTACCCTCTCCCACAGCAGCCACGCTGCATGCGATGCACTACCATGAAACCGATGTGCTGTCTTGCCAGATCGAACTGACAAACCGACCGCATGCCAGCCTTAACGATATCCTGACCATTCCCGTGTGCGAAGATCCGAACTGGTCGGGCGAGGACATTCAAGATGAAATCGACAACAACTGTCAGGGAATACTCGGCTACGTGGTCCGCTGGATAGACCAGAGCGTTGGTTGTTCCAAAGTACCCGACATCCGTGATGTCGGACTGATGGAAGATCGTGCCACGTTGCGTATCTCAAGCCAGCATATCACCAACTGGCTTCACCACGGCATCGTTACCGAGGAGCAGGTCATGACATCATTAAAGCGCATGGCGGCTATTGTTGACCGACAAAATGCCGATGACCCTGGTTACCAGGCAATGACACCTTCGTGTGACGGCATTGCCTTCAAAGCAGCCTGCGATCTGATCTTTAATGGTCGACAGATTTGCAACGGTTATACCGAGCCACCCTTGCATCAGCGTCGTCTTGAGAAAAAAGCGGGAGAGTCGATCTCGTCAGTTGCGTAGGCTTGCCCTTACCGAGAAACCTCACCGATTCAGAATCAACCAAATTTGTCGTAGCGGATATCTGCCACAGGTGTCCCTACGCCTAAGAGCAGGGCCAGGGAACCGGTCAGCATCGCGGGTGGACCACCGAGAAATGCCAACCGCTCGGAAAAATTGTCGCCACTCAACTGTTCGGCGACCTCGTGCACGAAACCATAATGCAAGTCGAATCCATGGACTTGTGAGGCGACGCTACCTCCCGCCTGGGAATCAGAGATCGCCAGATGAATTTGAATATTCTCCGGGGCACTTTGCTGCACGACTTTGAGTTCCTCCATAAAGAAAAAATCCTCTAGCCGGCGCACACCAAATACCATAGTCAATCGATGCTTCTTAAAGTAATCAAGGAAGACCGCCTGGCTCAGGATAGACATAATTCCTGCAATACCGGAACCGCCCACAAGACATATCAGGTCACGATTTTCCCGAGGATCAAAAGTGGCCAGGCCCATAGGCCCAAATACATCGGCCCGATACTCTGAGGCCCCACCGACAAATAACGCTTCTGAAAATCCTCCGCCTGGAAACCGCTTGATCACAAAATCTACTTTTCTGGTATTGCTGTCAAAGTTGACCATCGAATAGGGTCGATACCCGACCATCCCCGGCAGTCGAAGCAAAAGGTACTGCCCGGCAATGAAATCGATCGGCTTATCGAGTTCCAACTGAAAGGTGGCCACATCGGAAGCCACCGTCTCCACCCCTGTCAGTCGTGCGGATTGATGCAACGGCTTCTGGTCAGTGGTTTCAGTCAGAACAAGTTTCCCAGGGACAAGGATTTCGCAGTCGGCCGAAACAGTGCTCTGACACAGCAGGCACTCGCCTTTTCCCCGTTTGAGGTTCTTCGCGCCCGGCGCCTCAGGCCAACCGTCTCGCACCGTACCTGGCCTTGCCCGAGCAACGCAGGTAGAGCACACACCAGCGCCGCAGCCATAGGGAAGCGGGACTCCCTGGCGTAATCCGGCCTGTAGCAACGTTTCCTCCTCTGAGCATTCGACCGTCACCCGGCCCTGCTTATTCAGAAAAGTAACGTTAGCCAAAATCCCACCCGGGCATTATAAAAATCGATAACAGCAAACAACTACCCTACCACTCAAAATCATCATCATCGTCTTCATCAAAATCGTAGGTCAGTTCTTCTTCGATATACGCCCATACCTCATCACCCCGCAACTCTGACCGGTATAACAACAACGGCCGCTCGGCTGGCCCCTGCTGCTCGCCGGTCAATATATTCCACTGCCATAGATGCTTGGAACAGGTCAGCGTATCACCTTTACAGATGCCTGACTCGTGAAGTGGTTCGGCCATATGTGGGCAAAAAGGAGGAAAAACTCGAAATTCGTCGCCGACTCTTGCGACCACTACTGCGAACTCGCCAGAGAGATGTTTCTGCAATTGGCCATCGGCCAGGTCGGCAGTTGCACATACACGAAACCAGGCTTCATCTTTGGAGATATTCATCTGGTTTTAGTGATTAATGTGAAGAAGTATTCAAACGCTCAAATGCCGGCAGGGTCGCGTACAGCCAACACTCCCTAGGCAGATCTGTGTGATTTAAATGGGCCAGTGCGACCCTTTATCAAGACGGCGGGTATCGAGTTGAACGATGCGTTCGACAAAGAGTGGTCGACCCGAATCAATGCGGAACTGATCCCGGTATTTGCCCACGAGGAATACATTGGATTCGCCGGCGAGCACATGAGAGTTAATCCCATCCAGTTCTGTCTGATGCACCGCAAATGATGATATCGCCGATGCTGTCTTCCCAGCTTCATCTACATCGACCGTATAAACCACAGTGTGCCGAGACAGGGGTGAGTGATCTGAATTGTGCTTGGGCAACATCTCGGTCATCGTGGCCAAATCTGCACGACTACCATCCAGATAGATCATGTTGTAGTTGATTTCCGGACTGAATGCTCTGATCGCATAATAAAAATCCTCGTGACACAATCCCAGCCAATCCCCCCATTTGCCTTCGTCGAGGTACAGGCTCGCCCGGTAAATTGTGCTCTTTACATCCTCAGTAACATTGTGCTCAGTCATAACCTTTCCTGTTGATCATTCCCTTCATAACCCAGGCGTTTTCGCCTCTCCGGTTGGGATTACTCAGAGCACCAGCTCAAGTAAGCCTAATCGATCCCTACATCAGCCCCCTAGCAAAAGAGGCTTTCAGTCTATGCCGCTTCTTTACTGTGGCCTTCTTCATAAGACAGCTCGGGATCACCCGGCCACCGATCCATCCACTTGCCCCAGGCGCTGTAAAAATGGCGCATACCCTCTTCATCATGAATGGTCGGATCGCCGTCAGCATCTACCTCATGCCGGCCATGAAGAATGCGGCGTTTGTCTGCCCACTCATTCATAGCCGATTGCTGCGTCGAGACAGCCAGAAGATCCTCATGAAGATTTCGGCCAAATGGTCCCCAGATCGTGTTGTGGTGCCTTTGTCGAATCAGGCGCTCTTCTGGAGTGTCGCTCTTCAGACCCAGACCACGGAATTCGATCATGACTTTATCGGGACCAAGGGGTGTCATGATATCGGAGCGCAGTGCCGAACCACGCAGATTGAAATTCACTCCTGGGAAAAAATCGATCATCTCCCAATGATTGGTCGGCAGATGCGGAAACGAAAGTTCTTCTCGAGATTCAAAGCCTTCGTACTGATCATACTGAACTTCGAAAGAGCCCACATTCACATGGCCATTTTTAAACCCTTTATTCTTTCGAGCGAAATACGAATCATTAAACCCCGTTACCCGGTTGTGGTAATGCAGATAGTCATGATAAAACTCTGAGTTGGTGTCGTGCCAGAGCTTGTAATTACATGGGATGATTGCCTTGTGGTAGTGAAAAACTTCCAGCGGTTCGGCATCCAATGATTTCTGCATGCAGTCAAAAGCGCCTCCAGCCCATTCCTCTACGCTCTGATCTATGGCATCGTTTAGTGTGACCCAAACAAAGCCACCATACTTCACTTCGCAGCGGAGTCGTCGCAAACCCACATCACTGCAGGCAAGACGATCCTGGTAGCCCTCGTCGGCCCGGGACATATGCACGCAATTACCTTTCATATCGAACTGCCAGGCGTGGAACATGCAGGTCATGTGCTTCGGGGCCCCGGAGGGAGCTGCAGTTTCGAAAGACCCCGATGGACGATTCTCGATCATGTTGCCGCGATGCGGGCAAACATTCAGGAAGGCGCGAATTTCATTATCCGGGCCTCGCGCAACCATTATCGGCTCTCGAGCAATGGTCGTGGTTCTGAAACAATAGGGGTCGGGTAATTCGGACTCGTGGCAAACTGGCATCCAGACCTTGCGGAAAATCTTGGCGATCTCCTCTTCAAAGATGTCTCTATCGGAATAGATTCGACTGTCGACATATTCTCCCGGGGCTAACTTCCCAGGAATTGTTGCCCACTGTTTAGCATTTCTGGCTGGCATATCGTTTGATCCCTTGGTATTTGACGCAGCCGGACACCTTGACCGTGTCTTTTAAAAATGTGCCTTATGGATAATTAGAAAGGCGACAAAGCGATTTGTAAAATCATTCAAATCAATAATTTGATAGATCTAAACAATCTATACACTGCGTAAGAGACAACCGAGATTTCTCAGTCCGATTTCGGCTGACGAATTGGAATCTCCTGCTCAAATCCGGCAATAATTCGCGGTTTGCCGAGTTCGAGATTCTGGAATTAAGCCCTCGCAACTGAGACTCACGCCTGTCCCGAGGGCTATTCCCATCCTACCCAATAGCAAGACCCGGGCTACTTACGGCCTGTTTTCTTCCGGGTAGCCTTCTTCTTGGCGGCCTTCTTAGTTGTCTTTTTTGCCGGCAATGATATTTTCTTCGCGGTCTTGCGCTTGGAAGCCTTGCTCGCCTTGGTATCGAGTTGCTCCAGTTTGGACTCCCACTTCATCTTACGAGCGAACTTCAGGGCTTCCTCATCACTCATATACACCGTGTGCTCAGGCCCAGGATATATTTCAGCCTTGACCTCATCCCGGTACCGAATAAACACATCTTCGATAATGGGTATTAGATCGGTGTAGATCTTTGAATGACGCGGTGTGTGTTCCTCGTAAAGATGGAATAGGTCTGAGGTAATAATATGAACCCCATGCGCTCCCAAGCCCGCGCCTAGGCTGATTACCGGAACTGGCAATACCTGAGCCAAGTACTCGTTCACCTCCTGGGTCGTTACCTCGCACATGATCGAAAAACATCCTGCATCGACCATAGCCCAAGCATCATCGACTAATTCTTCTGCGCGGACGGCTGTCTTGCCCTGAGCAAAGAATCCGCCGAGCTGCGGCATACGCATCGGGGTAATACCAATGTGGCCTTGGACCGGGATACCTGCCCGATTGATCGCTTCGATGTTACGAGCATGATACTGGTTGCCTTCACATTTCATTACTTCGGCACTCGCCTCATGCACGAACCGGCCTGCATTTTCTACGGCCTGTTCCGGTGAAATGTGAAAACTCCAGTACGGCATATCAACCATGCGTAACCCATATTGACTGCCGCGGTCGATGGCTTTAGCCATCATCATCACTTCGTCAAAGGTAACTGTAACAGTGCTCTTATGCCCAAACAGAATCATGCCACCAGTGTCCGACACACATAGGATATCGATCCCCAGTCGGTCCGCAATTACCGCGCTGCGATAGTCATAGATCGCCATCTGTACTATCTGTTCACCTTCGCGCATTTTACGTCGCAACTGATTTAGTGTGACCTTCCGGCGGGGCTTGTCGTCAGCCATGTGCTATCTCCTTGAGTTCTAGTTTATTGCGGCCGCTAAAAGCAGTCCGGTAACATCAACAGCAGAAACCGTAATCGGTCACGAAATACTACAGCGGTCCATTGATAGTAGACAGCCATCAAATTCGGGTCAAAAAGTATTAACTTATCAAATGATAGAGATCGGCTTGTACTACTGAAAGCCGGCATCTACCAATATACGGTCAATAGTTCAGATCAAAGATAGTGACTTCACTCGCACGGCAGCAAATCAGCTGTCCTGCGTCCTCCTACCACCCTTTTGCCGGGATGAAAAAATGGGCAACTGTGAAAAATCGGGTCCTGGAATGCTCCCAGTGACCTCAACATCTGCTGTATTCACATAGCCTAAACCTAACACGCCTCCCGCCAAAGGGATATAACAGGGCGATGTAACCAGCAGTTCTCCAGGTCTGAGCCGTTTTGGCTGTGGATCGGGATGACGCTACAAGACAGGCTTTTTCGAAGATTCGGCGAAGAAGCAAGCCAGTATCAATTCCAAATCTGATTCGATAACACCGCATCGGCAAACCGCTCCATGGCAACCTCCGAGGCGCTGATAGCGAATTAAAGTAGTCCGGCAACAATACGGATCAGCATAGCCGCGCCCACGAGCAATAGGGCAAAAGCAATGAACCGCTTCAAAGTATCGCGTGACACATGATGAGCAACGCGGGCACCCACAATGACTCCGGCCGCTAGCATTACCGCAATACCAAGGCCCAGCCCAAACTCGATATGCCCAAACGTCAGGTTACCTCCCGTTGCCAGTAGCGCGATTGGAATCTGAATAATCTGGCTTAGGCCCACGGCAGTCAGAACTGGAACTTTCAGCCAGATCAATAGGGGCACCAGAATTAGCGGACCACCCGTTCCAGTTATTGATGAAGCAAATCCTGTAACTACTCCAATAACCAGCAGGAAAACCGGGCTCAAAGAGTTCTCTGCACCGGCATCTTCAGCCTGCGGGCGTAAAGCCTGAAGTCCCGATAAAAAAACCAACAGTCCGATAATGCCCTCGAGAACAGCGCCCGGTGTCTGCCAAGTGGCCAGCGCACCCAAATAAGCTCCAGGCATTGCACCAAGACATAACCATAGGCCCATGGACCACTGTATAGAGCCACGCCGGGAATATTCAATAGCGCCTACTGCGCCACTGAAAAGGTAGGAAAACATCGCCGTAGCGATCGCCACATGAATGCCAAAACCAAGAGCATAAGTGAGCATTGGGACCAACAAAACACCGCCGATCCCGATAGCACCGATCAGTACGCCAACAATGATCGCGACTCCACCTGCAAAGGCCATAGCCACTGTACTAAGCATGAGATTTTCCCGCCAACCCGTGATCAGAATCCCCAGCAGCACCTACCGCTGGCTTATCATCCTTAGCGACATAGACGCGCAAGGCCGGACGCCATTATAGCCAGGCTATCGAGTTGCAAGCACCCTTTTGGATCGACTACGGCCGCGGTGACGAAGGGCAGAAACGAAAAACGATGGGGTGGTTGAGCATGACAGTGATGCATTACCCCTCGTTAATCCCCATCGAATATCCTAACGCGAGGGAGGATTCAAAAAATAGTCATCTTGAAGCGGTTTATCAACTACCCCAAAGTGGTCAGTAAAGCCGCGATCGCTAATATCATCAGGTTTGTGCCGGGCCACAGCAAAATCGATCCTTGCAGGCCACCACGGGAAGCGGCACAGGAGTAACTCACGTGGCAGCGCGGGCAGTTTATGTCGTCGCAAAGCAATCGGTTAACCCGGTTGTACTGCCTATTACGGATAAATTGGGTACTGTAACTGCCGATGTCGGCTGACGATCTTTTGGAAAACTTTTCAATATGGATTATGGGCATAAGCGGTTCAGCCTGCGGGCAAGTAATTAACTCGAGCGCTTAATACTACTTTCAGCATGACTGAGGTTTTATGACTTAAATCAACTACCCGCACGAACCTTGTAGGTAGGGATCCTTTTCTATGGGTAGGTTCCCAGATTCAGAATCTATATACCATAGTTTCAAAATGGTTGAATAATAAGAAAAAGATAGTTATTTTTAAACAATAATAAGAAATAATTGATACAGCCTATCAGAAGTTCTGAGCACAATAGGCTCCGATAAGGCAAAGAACAGGGGAGATAGCGATGTTTTTACGGCAATTTGAATATCTGATCGCGCTTGAACAGGAAGGTCACTTCGGGCGTGCAGCCGAGCGCTGCCATGTATCGCAACCAAGCCTATCCAGCGCGCTACAGCAACTTGAATCTGAGCTCGACGTAACCATCATCCTTCGTCACCAGCGTTACCAGGGGTTCACACCTGAAGGTGAGCGGGTTGTCAGTTGGGCCAAGCGCCTGTTGGCTGATCGGAAAAGCATGATCGAAGATCTCGCCATTATGCGGCGTAATCTCAATGGCAAAATCCGGGTTGGTGCTATGCCAACCAGTTCTCCAGTTCTACCCCGTATCAGCCAACTCTTTACTCAAGCATACCCAGCAGTCGAGATAGATATTCAGTTCGTGGGCTCAGGCAATCTGCTCAACGAATTACGAAACTTTGAACTCGACGTTGGCATTACCTACCTCGAAGGTCAGTCGTTGAAAAAGCTAAACACCATGGTGCTGTACCAAGAACAACTGAGCCTGATGATTCCAAAAAACATGTTACCGACACGACAGAAAACTATTGGCTGGAAAGAGGCCGCCGAACTACCTCTTTGCCTGCTTTCTCCAAACATGAAAGAACGCCAGGTCATGGATGAAGCGTTTGCCAGTATCGACTGTGACCCGTCACCAAAACTTGAATGCAATTCAATTTTCCAGCTGGCATTCCATGTTATGCAGGGTGATCTCGCAACTATTGTTCCCAATGGGTTCAGTCGCGCCAACGATGCCTTTCCGGGTACTCGGGAAATTCAGTTGATCGACCCTATCATCAGCAAGCCTGTTGGTCTGATCTGGGAAAAAGTAGCCCCACCTCTACCTATGGCCCAAGCTATGGCAGATCTGCTTATAGAGTCGAAACATGAGATACAAGAGGCTTTGGGGAAATCGACTGATCTTCCGCAAGCGAAGGTGGCCGCTTAAGTTTCCAGTCGCAACAAGGGCGAGGGAAGAGCCGCCACCAAATAAACTTCTCTGACGCTAGGCTCTTCGACCGATTGTCCTTTTGCGATACCGGAATATTATTCCTGCCAGTAGTACGACCAGCAATGGGCCAGCGGCCAGGTTAATTAATACTAGACGAGCGCCTAAC
>JAAZZE010000072.1 GCA_014239255.1 Gammaproteobacteria bacterium | reverse complement strand
TGTGGCGCCACCAACTTCACCGATGGCTGGCGTCAGTGCATCACGACTGATGCTCCCTGTTCCTATTATTCCGAGTCGCAACATGGTTTACCCCAAAGTGCAAAGCGTCGACTCTACCCGCGAGCCAGCTATTTACGATACGGTCATCAACAGAGCTCTTTCCCGGTCGTATGGCGGTATAGTAAGCCGCTAAGATATGACAATGAGGAGAAGATGAGACTACTAAAGCTGTTTGGCACCGGATCAGATAAGGCGAGGTCGACTCGCTCGGGGATAGGTGCGTTACTCACCTTAGCGATGTTGCCTGCTTTGGTCGTGGTTATTGGGTGCCTTGGTCTTCAGGTACCCATAGGCAATCCAGAAAAAAGCGTAGTTGATCCAAAACTCACTGGGATATGGTTGGCTTCAACGGGCCACCAACTAGCGGATAGTGATCACCAATTACTAATACTTGACCCATACGATAAGCGTACATGGATCGGTACCACTATCTTTTTGAAGAAAAATGAGGAAGCCAAGATCGATGGCCTACCAGAAACCCTGGAAGGACTCGATAAGGAGAACCTGTCAAAGGTTATAGCAGAGGTATTAGAAGCATCGTATCTGGAACCAACAAGTGTCTATTTCTGGAAAGTTTGGTTAACAAATCTGGAAAACAAAGAATTTATGACATGGAAACCGTGGTTACTGTTTAGCGCTTACAACGCAGAGCAGCTAGACGAAACCGAAAAGGAAGAGGCTAAGTTTTTTTATTTACCAATGGGTGTCAAGCGAGAGTCCCGGGATAGATTCTCATTAGTCCATATAGATTGGGACTTTAACGACCTCGACAAGGTTAAATCCCGTTACGAAGCAGAACGTATTATCCGGCAAAATATCAATAACCCAGAACTTTTCGAAACTGAGACAATTGTCTACCAGCGATTGAACATAGAAATCTACGAACCCGTATCAGCTATTTTGGAAAAGCTCGGGATTACATTAAATAATTAGTCGTGTTACCACTATGGTCCGATAGGCTGCCGATCACGTCGTATGGCGCAATGCTAGTCTTCGGTCTATTCATGGCTTGGTGGTACGCACGACGAAGAGCAATAGTTGAGGGCGTCGATCCGTCGCATATTGATTTAGCAGTACCCCTGGTGTTCCTGATCAGCATCCTAGGTGTCTGGCTGTTACCTATGATCAGTCTGGGTGATGCGTTGATTAGCGGCCATGCCGGCGAACACCAGAATCGATTCCGTCTGTTCGGCTTACTGTTCGTGGCAGCGCCGACGCTATTTGTTTATTGCCGGGCTACCGGACTCGGCTACCGTCGGATGCTGGATCTGTTCGCGTTGCCAGCGGTTTTGTGGTTGGTATGTTTGCGGGTCGGTTGTTTTTTAGCCGGCTGTTGCTGGGGGGATGTCGCAACAAAGCTCGAGGTTGGAGAATCCCTGTTAGCGACTCCGGTCCAAACCGTCCCCTGGCTGACCGGCGATTGGGTGTGGTCGGCAGTTTCCTTCCCTCAAGGTAGTCCGGCTTATCAACAGCACATTATTTTGGGCCTGATCGGAACGGGCGCAATTGAATCAGTGCCGGTACATCCTACTCAGCTTTACGAGCTCGCCTATCTTCTGGTTCTCTGGGTTGGGCTGCGGACAATGGAATCCCGTACACTGCTACCGGGATACCTCGCCATCGCGACGCTTTCGGGCTACACACTAGGCCGATTCCTTATCGAGTTTCTTCGTGCCGACAGCGGGATTATTCTCGGGAACCTGAGCTTTACCCAACTTCTTTGTGCAATGCTCTTTGCTTGCTGTGCGTTCGCGTTTGGAAAGATGAAGCGCAACTAGGAAGATTTTGACCCAGCCCGGGAATCAGACAATACACAAATATTTCGAGGAATATCTCAGATACTCTAACTACCTGACCAGATAAGATCTCTGGTTCTGATAACTGGGCAAGTAAAGCAAATACCATGTTCTACTGTGACGGCCTGAAGCCGAGTATTAGCGTCAGGTAAAATACACTTCCACTCGATAAAGAAACTTTCCAATTGGCGCAGGGGCCGATTGTTCATGCCTGCCTAGTTGACGTGACACGAAATACAACATAGTTATCACTGCAGTGATAATGAAGCCAGTAATTTGATAGAAGAATTGCCAATGAGCCGTGACAAGCATAAGTTACTACGAGTTGATCCTGAGCGTTTATGGCGTCGACATATCGATATGTCAAAACTTGGCTCAACCGATAGAGGTGGTGTAAATCGAGCAGCATTAACGATTCCAGATGTTGAACTGCACCTCGAACTGGCATCATGGGCTAGAGAGCGCAACTTTGAGGTAGAGATAGACGACTATGGGAACCAGTTTATGCGACGAGCCGGATCAGAACCTCAATGTCATGCCTTAGTAAGCGGGTCGCACAGTGACACCCAACCGACAGGAGGACGCTTCGATGGCATTTCTGGTGTCCTGGCCGCCATGGAAGCCCTTGAAGTTATTGATGATGCTCAAATTTGTACCCGGCATCCCATTGAGGTTGTTGTGTGGAACAATGAGGAAGGGACTAGATTTAGCCCGTCTGACATGGGTTCAGCTGTGTATGTGGGTCAGACACCAATCGAACGAATGCTTGCGGCCACAGATGATGAAGGGGTGTCGATGGCAATAGCAGTCAATACGCTTAGGGCGAGTATTGATTGGGCAATAGAGCGACAACTCGGAACACCAATCTCAGCATATTTAGAATTACATATAGAGCAAGGGCCGATTCTTGAAAACGAAAATATCGATATTGGAATAGTTACTGGAATTCAGGGTACAAGAAAGTTTGAGGTACGGATTACTGGAGAAGAGGCTCATGCTGGTACGACCCCGGAAAGTAATCGGCAAGATGCTTTCATGGACGCGGTCAAAGTTGTTAATGCGTTGCAAGAGATATTTTTTGATCCTGAGGATAAAGTGCGATTTACGATCGGTCGTTTTGAAGTATCGCCAGGTTCTCTAGCCGTTGTACCTGGCCATGTGCTGTTCACTATAGATTTTCGACATCCTGAGAACACAGTTTTACAAATATTAGGAGATCAGATCGCCGAAGTATGTAAAAAAACTGCCACAAGATGTACTACTCAGGTAGTAGAGACTAGGAGCGCACCATCAACGTTGTTTGGGAATGTGGTGCAGGAAGTTATCGAAGAATGTGCAAAACAAAGAACCTACTCATTTAAATATCTGCCGTCCGGTGCAGGACATGACGCTCGATATATGAATTCTTTTTGCCCCACCGGCATGGTTTTCGTGCCATGTCGCAAAGGTATTAGTCACAATGAGAAAGAGTACGCAAGCCCTGACTCTCTCGCCAAAGGGGCGCAAGTCGTTGTAGATTCGCTATTGATGTTGGACGGACTAATTTGACTAGCATTGTAGATGCTCAATAATTGCTCTGTTATGTGAAAGGCATACTGTTGGTGATTTTTAGATTCAGGGATACTAGTAAGAGTTGGACCAAAATATATGTAAGTTATCCCTGTTTTACTTTTCTGCGTTGTTCAGACGATAAAAACTCTACTGATACTAGCCTTTAAAAGGCAAGCTAAAAGTCTTAAAGTTGTTCATCTGATTAGGAGTGAAAGATGACAGGGAAAAATTTGATTTGGTCTTTACCTATCGATGGCACCCACGAGGTTGCTGCCTCAGCTGCTTCACTCTCTTTCGTTGGTGGGGCGGGTGATTTTGATGAAGAAGGTCAGATCCGTAACCCAGATGATCTGAAATGCCAGTTGACTGGAGCAGTCGAGAACATAGAAGCGGCTTTCAGGCAGGAGAACTGCGGCCTGGTTGATGTGATTCGAATTAAGGCGTTTGTGACCTTATCCGAGCAAGTGTGCGAGGTCTCGGTAGTCGAGATGCTGCTGGCAGCGTTGCCTAACAGGCCTGCACCGGTGATCTCCATTGTCCCTGTCGTAATGCAGCCTTTTGCCAGTCAAAAGATTCAACTTCAGGCAATTGCCAAGCGGGGCTGGCGCGATGAGGTGCATTGCGTCGAGGAGTGTGAACTGAAAATTGCCTCTGTTGACGCTCAAGGGTCCCCAGTTGTGACAACGGCACTGCGGGCAGGCGAGGTTATTGCAACCGCCAACCGTACAGCCGCACATTGTGTCGAAACCTATGATGGGGGCCTCGACGGTGCTGCCCAGTCTCATGTCATCATGGGTTCACTCAATGCCAGTTTGAGGGCAGTCGGTGCATCTCTTCAGGATGCGGTCAAGCTGGAGGGCTACTACCAGGGTACGACCCGCGAACAGTGGACGCCTCTCGCGAAAGCGAGGGCATCCTACTTCGCAGAGCCCGGGCCTCCAGCAACCGTTATCCCCTGTCATCTTGGGGAGCAGGATCAGACCATGACACGGGTGGGAGTACTCGCAATGCGTGAACGGCGCAACAGTTACGACAAATACATTCCAAGAGAAGACGCCTGGCCTGAACGGGTTTGGGATTGGCCGGCTGAACTCCCTTACCGACAGGCTCAGAAACTGCGCAACATGATCTGGCTAGGTGGTCAAGTACCAGCACAACCTTTCTCAAATACCGGCAAGAGAGTGCATCCGGGACAACTGCTGCCTCAGGCATGCTTTACCATGAGTTATATCAGTGACCTGCTCCGACCCTTTGGGCGTGACCCTTCGGATCTTAAACTGCTTGTCTGCTACTACCGCAGCTTGCCCGAATGTGCCGAGACTGAAGCCTTGGTTCAGCTTCTGACAGACTGTTGTGGGGGTATTCTCCCGCCATTAACCCTAATCCCTGTCGAACATATGCAGGATACAGATTCGACCATTGAGATCTGGGGTGTTGCGCAAGGGTAGTGGTTTTCATATATGAGCCCGCAAAGACTCTTTTGGTTGATTCAGATTAGGGAAGCGGGATTGAGAGCCTCTACTTCTTTTAATATTTATTTCGAACCAGAAAATACCCAATAAATGAACTATTGTCATAGACCGTCTTGTAAAATACACCAGGTGATCTGTGGGCAAAATATGTAATGCATCGACGCAGAAAAAACTAAGATCAACTGAAAAAATCAGCCACCAAGAGGATGAGAAATGATCGAAGGCGTCATTAAAGACAGCGCCGCTGGAGCTTCCTGGAAAACCTACTTTGCTCTTTGCAAACCTAAGGTGGTCTCTCTGATTGTGTTCACGGCGGTCGTCGGAATATTGTTGGCATCTGCAGGTGATCCGCCCTGGATCAGAGCGTTTTTCGCCGTTTTGGGCATCGGTCTGGCGGCAGGGGCAGGGGCGGCTGCCAATCACTGGATCGACAGAAGAATCGATGCGGTAATGGCGCGTACCCAGAACCGACCTTTGCCTCAACATCAGGTAAAGCCCGCTTCGGTCGTATCGTTTACCCTGGTATTGGCAACAGTTGCAATGTTGATTCTTGTTACCCAGGTAAACTGGCTTACCGCCTGGCTTACATTTATCTCGATGATCGGCTACGCGATCATTTATACCGTCTTTTTGAAACCCAATACACCTTACAATATTGTGCTGGGCGGAGCAGCAGGTGCTACTCCACCACTGCTGGGGTGGACTGCGGTCACGGGAGAGATTCATACCGAGGCACTGCTTTTATTTTTGATTATTTTCGTGTGGACGCCGCCCCATTTTTGGGCGCTGGCCATCAAGCGTCGTGAGGAATACAGTAAAGCCGAAGTGCCGATGTTGCCCGTGACCCATGGCGTGGCGTTTACCAAGCAGCAGATCCTGATTTACACCATCATGCTGGTTGTGATCAGTGTGGTGCCTTTCTTCATTAAGATGAGCGGCCTTATTTATCTATCCGGGGCGCTCTCCCTTGGCGTCGGTTTTATCTGGTATGCCTTTCGATTATTCAGGGAGGAAGGAGACAGTCATGCCGGACCTACTTTTGGATATTCGATCTTTTACTTAAGCATGCTGTTCGGCTTTCTGTTGTTGGATCACTATGCCCGAATACTCATCCGCATCTGGTTGTAACTACGCCTAATTGTCCACACGGCCATAGATGATGGATTGCACACTCTGTGGATTGCCTGCCACACCCGATATTCAAGAAGAAGGTCACGCGTTCTGCTGTATTGGCTGTCGAGAGGTGTATCGTTTTTTTTTCGACGACGCCGTATTGCCCGCTCCTGCACCTCGGTTTGCACAAGCGGCGCAGGAGCCGGAGGGCGAAGAGGCTTTCTTACGTATTGATGGCATGCATTGTGCCTCATGCGAATTTCTGATTGAGAAGCATGCGCTGAAAGTTCCCGGTGTTGTTGCGGCCAAAACCAACTACGCCACGGCGACGGCAAAGATTATCTATAACCCAGGACAGGTGAATGAATCTGATCTGCCCGAACTGATTAGCCGGTCCGGCTACCATGCACGGTTCAGCCAGGATAAGGCGCCTAATTATGATTACCGCATGCCCATGCTGCGGCTCGTTACCGGGGAAAGCCTTGCTGCCACTGTCATGATGCTTTACCTGGCTTTTTATTACCCGTTACATCTGGGCCTGATCGATATGGCAGACCTAGAGCCGGTACGCTGGCTGGTGCATAGCGCTGTGCCCATGGTGCTGCTTCTTCTGACAACCATCATGATAGTGTATGTTGCTGCGCCTATTTTTCGGGGTGCCTGGGTCGGACTTCGAACTGGTGTTTTGAACATGGACAATTTGCTCGTCATTGCAATTCTGGCCGCCTATGGCTACAGCGTTGGCCAATTATTTATCGGCACACTGGGACTGTATTTCGACGTTGCGGCGACAATCATTGCAGTCGTAACGATAGGACGGTATTTCGAGCGCGAGGCGAAGGAGGAAGCGACCCAGGCACTCACCAGTATCATGGATGCCTGGACGCCTCAGGCCCGGGTCTGCCGGGACGAAAGTCTACAGATGATACCCGTCAGTGAATTGAGTCCATCAGAGCGCATCTTTGTCCACCAGGGTGAACTGATCCCCGCTGACGGAATCATCGTCGAGGGGCAATGTGCAGTCAATGAGTCACTGATGACGGGAGAGCCGTTCCCGGTTGATCATGGCACCGGTGATCGCGTCATGGGTGGAACCCGTAATGTGGAAGGTTCTATCGTAGTAGAAGTAGGCCATGTGGTTGAGAGCCAGCTTAATAACCTGGCCCGCGTATTGTGGAATGCCCAGAGTGCCACAGGTGGAACACTGGGTATGGGTGACAGGGTAGCCCGTTTTTTTGTGCCGTTAGTTATGTTTCTCGCACTGGGCGTCAGTTCCTGGATCTATATTGGTAGTGGATCGATGGGTACGGCTTTGCTTGCGGGTATGGCCACGCTGATTGTGTCATGCCCCTGCACCTTTGGCCTGGCGATTCCCTTGACTTCAGCCGTTGGTGTCAGCATTGCGTTGAAGAACGGCATTATCATCACCAGTGCTGACGCCTTTGAGAAAGCACATGAGATCAACACGATTGTGATTGATAAGACTGGTATTTTATCGACCGCCAATATGACGGTGGATCAGGTAGTGGGACCACCCCAGGTCGCCCAGTATGCCGCGGCGGTGGAAAGGCTGTCGCCACACCCTATCGCAGAGGCCATCGCCAGGCTGGACTCTGCCTACGAGGCGCAGAACATTCAGATTCATCCAGGCAAGGGCGCAGTGGCCCATGTCGAGAACCAACAGGTGGCGGTTGGTAGCAGATCATTGTTCACGTTGCTGGGATGGGACGTTCCCGAGTTCCCCGCGGTTTCCGTGTCTGACCAGGCCATCGTTTCTTATGTGGGCTGGAATGGGACGATTCATGGCCTGATCACCACCGAAGATCAGCCCAGGCCCGGGTGGATTCAGGCTGTGCGCAAATTGCGTACAATGGCGCGTGTCGTCTTACTGACCGGTGCAGAAACGGCCGGGTCTTTTCGTGAGCAATTCGACGAGGCCTTTGCGGGTATTCCACCAGAAGGCAAGGCAACGGTAATCCGGCAGTTAAAGACCCAGGGAACCGTCGTGATGATTGGCGATGGCAGCAATGATGCGCCTTCGTTAGCCGAAGCCGATCTTGGGATCGCCTTTGGTGCGCCCACTGCACTGGCGGCTGATGCCGCAGATGTGATCATACCGGGTGAGCGGTTGGATCGAGTCTTCGTTACCTTTGAATTACTTCAGTCGGTACGTCGTCGTATTCGACAGAATCTGGTATGGGCGCTGCTATACAACGCAATTGCGATACCAATCGCCATCTCTGGCATGCTTAATCCACTTTTTGCCGCAATTGCAATGTCATCCAGCAGTTTGCTGGTGATATGGAACTCCTCAAGACGCTTTGTTAACGTTGAGGCAGTCAGAGATGCTCCTTTAGATCAACAGACCAATCAGATGGCCGCAAGCTAAAGGCCAGATTCGATTTTCCCCAACTGCGGGGGAGAATCCAAGTGAGCTACGCGTGACGCTTGCCGACCCGCAGATTAAATCGATGTTTTTTTGACAAAAGCCTGACGTTTGGTCAGAAGTTGATTACGCTGCGAATGGATTCGCCTGCATGCATCAGATCAAAAGCATCGTTGATTTTCTCAAGCGGCATCTGGTGGGTAATGAGATCATCAATATTGATCTTGCCATCCATATACCAGTCGACAATCTTGGGCACATCAGTGCGCCCGCGGGCTCCACCAAAGGCAGTGCCTCTCCACGCACGCCCCGTAACCAGTTGAAATGGCCGGGTTTTGATTTCCTGCCCTGCGCCAGCCACGCCGATAATAATGGATTCGCCCCAGCCCTTGTGGCAACACTCCAGTGCAACGCGCATGACGTCTACATTGCCGATGCACTCAAAGCTGTACTCAGCACCTCCATTGGTCAGGTTGACCAGGTAAGGCACCAGATCGCCTTCGACCTCGTTGGGATTCACGAAATGGGTCATGCCAAATGCGCGCCCCAGTTCCTCACGGGCAGGATTGAGATCTACACCGACGATGATATCCGCACCGGCTAGGCGTGCTCCCTGAAGTACGTTGAGACCGATACCGCCAAGGCCAAATACCACCACGTTATCCCCAGGTTGAACTTTGGCGGTGTTGATTACCGCACCGATACCGGTGGTGACCCCGCAACCGATATAGCAGACTTTGTCGAAAGGCGCGTCTTCACGGATTTTTGCTAGCGCGATTTCCGGCAGCACCGTGTGATGAGCGAAGGTCGAGGTGCCCATGTAATGAAATACCCGATCATTGCCTAGGGAAAAACGGCTTGAGCCATCTGGCATCAAGCCCTGGCCCTGGGTTTCGCGAATCGCCTGGCACAGATTAGTCTTACCGCTAGTGCAGTATTCGCACTGTCGGCACTCGGGAGTGTACAGGGGAATCACGTGATCACCCTTTTTCAGGCCGCTAACACCTGGGCCCGTATCCACCACCACGCCGGCACCCTCGTGACCTAGGATTGCCGGAAAGAGGCCTTCAGGGTCTGCCCCAGATCGGGTGAATTCATCGGTATGGCAGACACCAGTGGATTTGATCTCGACCAGCACCTCGCCTTCACGCGGACCGTCAAGATTTACAGTTTCAATCGAGAGTGGTTTGCCGGCTTCAAGTGCCACGGCAGCACGGGTTTCCATGTTTTTCCCTCCAGGGTGATGGGGCCAAGGCTAAGAAGCCATAACAGCAACCGGTACGGTGCCGCAGTTACCGCATGAGCGGTTGCGCCGGATAGGGTTTGAAATGGAAGATAGAAGCTGGCGGGGCGACGAGCGAATTCGAAAGACTCTTAAAATATTTGAAATCTATCGAATTCGCTGTTCCCGTCAGATCAGGATGAAGATCAGTAGTCCAAGGATTTGGATCTTCTAAGGCTCAGAAAATACAACAAGAATGCATATAACATCATCACGCCAAAGATAAGCATAAAGATGCCATAGATATACCAGTCACTTTCCCAGGCTCCGTTTCGGCGCGGCATACCCGCCGCACCGGCGGCCAAAAAGGTGTAGAACAGGCCGATATAGGAAATGAAGAAGTACTTGATGCAGGACCGGGCCGTGCTGTCGTCAATAGTCCGATTGGTCATTAGTGGATAATGATAGTAAAGAATCCCCATCCATAAAGCACTGATGGCAATCAGAACCACCATGGCGTGTCCACCGGCCCACATAGTGCCATGCAGCTTGAAATTCCATGCCACATTACTGATTATGATTGCCGATACCCCATCCAGTATGTACATGACAAAGCCACCTAGAATAAGAAACAGGGCGGGGGTTGGAATAATGCCATGTTTCCAGATCGTCGCCAGTATGGTGAAAATTGTCAGGGCGCCGCCAATACCGGTGGCAAAACTCATGATGTTCCCATGATAGGCGAAGGTGGCCGGGAGTGCCGGATACATGGTGAAGAAATGATGAAAGAAGGAGGTAACCGAGGTTACGAGCAAGATCCATAAAGCGAGAATCGCAATCTTGTCGCTGTATAACTTGCGCGAACCGTCAGCTGTACACAGCGGCAAGGTCGAATATACAGCGCCGATAATCATGATCGCCATGGCTTCCATCAGATTGTGGGCGAATATATAGAATACAAACTCAAACACGACCGGATCTGCAGCCCAGCCAATCCATGCTGCAGGGAAAATCCCGTACAGGTGCAGTAACAACGAGCCTGCGACAATCATCAGTGGCGTTCCTGTCACCAGTAGCACCAATACCCCCATAACCATGCCGATCATGCCGGGGTCCTTCATCGAGCGCTCGGCAACCTGCAAGGTACTATCGGTCCGCTCAAAAAAGGACATTCTGAGAATCTTGATTGGATAGATAAAGATCATGGAGGTAAGTACCAGGGCGATACCAGTAAAGCCCAGTACCAGGGTTCCCATGCTCCATTGCCCCATCATTACGCCCACAACCGGCAGGGGAAACATAACGGTATAAGTCACATGAAACCCAAGCAGTACGGCAACGGTAAGCAGTAATGCACCCACGTTCATGAAGATGAAAAACAGCGATACAAAAATGTCATCGGCTCGTTTGCCCAGGCAGGCGCCAGCGCGATGCAGGCTCATGGCGACCATCAGTTGGAATGCAAAAGGAAACGCCATGGCGGCGCCATGCAGAGTGATATTCTGGTAGTACCAGTTTGCCCCCAAATCCATGAACTGGATAGCGGGCATGGATACGCCCAGTATCGCGGCAATGGCAAACCAGACGAAAGAGGTCATGGCTATCAGTGAGGGCCATGCATTGACGGGATTCAATTCATTGCTTTCTACTCGAAACATGCCACCGAAAAATGGCACTTTATCGATAATATTGATTGCTGCGGACATTCGATTCTCCCCAGTAAATTATTAGTTCACAGTAAACGTGTTTTTCATTGCATGGTGCGCTATTCCACAATACTCCAGGCAACGGACGGTATATTCTCCTGGCTCAGTAAACGTATGAACCAAGGCACTTTCGGTTCCCGCACCAGGAAGCAGCATCATGGTAAACAGGAGATGACCCTCTGGATGATGCAGAGCAAAGCTGTGTACGGTATCCGTACTCTTTGCCTTGAAGCGCACCGTTTCCCCTACCTTGAATTCTCTCTCGCTGAATTGAAAGGCCCAGGATAGGGCAGTTACCTGAACATCTTTAATATTCTTATCGGTAGCCGCATTGGCTTCCACTATGGTTGGCATATATTTGATGCTGGCGCCGTTAACGGCAAAAAATGCTACCAGTACCAATACAATCCAGCCATATCTATAGACCGAATACTTTTCCGGATTGGTTTTACTCGGCACTGAGTCAGTAAAAGCCTTCTTATTGACGATATGAAAGAAGACGATAAGAAAAGGAATTTGAAACATCAGGAGAACAATAAAAGCTCCCCAGGCGTTGGTATATAAAAATTCAATCATGGTATCTACCTTTGAGGCTGCGGCTAGAAAACTTGATTCTTGAAACTCAAATCCGATGCCCTAGAGGCAATATAGGCATTGAGTTCAGGCGAAAACTCATCATAGTCTTGAAGACCAAGGCCACGGATCTGATTCCTGATGTCATCAAGTTCAGATGGGTCGGTGCCGGATTCAACTATGGAAGACACAAACCCAGCGAACTGTATTGGAGGCCAACCATCATCGCTAGACAGCTCAATGTGGATGAAATCAAGCCCAAAAAAGTGGTGATTCGGATCCTCGACCCGGCCAAACATATGGGTGCCGCATTCACGACAGGAGTGACGTTGTATGGATACGGTTTCATCCAGGATCTTGAGTTTCTCCTGGTTTTTAGTGACGCTGAGTCTGTCGCGGGGTACTACGGCGACCTGTGAAAACAATGCGCCATCTGGCTTCCAGCACTTGGTGCACCCACACAGGTGATTGTGAGCAGCTGGTGCAGTCACTTTTACCACAACTGGGTTATGTGCACATTTACAGGTGAGTTTTCCACCCGGTTTTGGATGGTTACTGATGTAGCTCCAAATATTTCTGGTGGTAGGGTGTGATGTGATCCCCGCACCAACGGCAGGATGAATGGATCTGTTCATTACTACTCCTATGCTTTCACCCGGCGTCTTGCGCCGAACTCTATGATTGGGTTTCTTTTAGAAGTCTTCGTTTTATGCGTGGTTCTCATTTCCACAAATGAAATAATGACAACCAGCATAGCAGAAGTTTATAAAAATATGCCAGAGTTTGTTCCCCCTGGAAAGATGCATAAAATCGTTGGATAGAAAGTGGGACTGTGC
>JAAZZE010000071.1:0-10000 GCA_014239255.1 Gammaproteobacteria bacterium | reverse complement strand
GGTTTAAACCCTAAAAGACCTCAGCCACAGGAGTTTTTCCCGATCAGGCACCTTACTCGCTGACACCACTCATTTTTGTATCAGACCAAAGCGCCGTCAATCAACCCGTGTGACGGTCAAAATGGTGTCCTGCCTCAATTCCCAACGATCTTCGGATAATGAAACATGGGAAATCCACTTGCCAAGAAGCAGTCGCACATCTACACAGTCCGAGCGAAAACCTTGTATACCGGTTTGCTGCCCGGGCAGTGGGCCTGATACTGGGAAACGATAGCAGCCTCTATTACGAATTAATCTCAGGTTTTACTTTAAGATCGGGGCGGAAATGGTTTTGACGAATGAGTAAGGCGCGGTTACAGTACCACCTGGACTGGCGCAAAAAGCGCTTTTTTTTGTGTACGCCGATATGATCAGCAAGAAACTTCCAATTTTTGGGCAAGACCTGCGTTATCTGAGTCGAGCCACACGCGGCCGGTCGCGGTCCCTAGGGTCACACTCGCACTGGGTGGCGACCCTGGTTATCGTTGTTGCGGTTGCTGTCTGGCTTGGCGGGTCTCCCGACGCCTCGGTTCAACGCTCAAAAAACGCGCTAAAAGCCCAAGTTACCAGCGTCCTTGAGTACGACCCACTCCCCTCACCGTTGGTGTTGACCAAGGTGTTCGAGGTTCAGGAGACACAAGGCATTGATGCTCCTAATTTGTCGATAGGGGCGACAGCAACTCCTTCGATTTTGATAGCACAACCTACTGCTGATCCAGTGGCAAAACTTGCCAGTTCTGCCACTGTCATCGCTGTAAGTAATGCGGTCCCGCCGACGGTCGCTGCTGCCCCCGATGTTGTAAGCCCCATTTTGCCTAACACGACAACGCGCGAAGCCGTGTCACCCTGGGAACTTATCGAGATTGTCAAAGGCGACTCACTGGTTCGCATCTTCAAGGGCCTGAATCTGGATCCGGTCCAGGCAATTGCGATCAGCCAATTGCCTGGCGCGAAACCGTTAAACCATCTTCGGCCCGGCCCTTACCTGAAAATCCGTCGCAATGGCGATGATCTTCTGTCCCTGCAGTACCAGCCGGACATTGCCCATTATCTGCGAGTCGAGTCAGCGAACGGTCGCTACCAGGCAGAGATGGTCAAGCGGCAATTTCAGATCAAGCAACGCGAGGCAGTCATTGAGATAACCGACTCCCTATATCAAAGCGCCCACCGCGCCCAACTGCCCGACTCGGTCACTTACCGTCTGGCCGGAATTTTTCAATGGCAAGTTGATTTCTCTACCGACATTCGCAAGGGAGATCTATTGACACTGGTCTACGAAGAAAGATTTCTTGATGAAAAGAAAGTAGGTAATGGCCCAATCCTCGCGGCCAGTCTTAAGACAGGTGGAAACACCCACCATGCCATCCGTCATACCCTAAGTGACGGCAGCGGGCAATACTACACGTCCGATGGCAAAAACCTGCGGGGCGCCTTCCTGCGCTCGCCGATCGCCAACCCGCGAGTCACCTCGAGCTTTTCCTATAACCGACTACACCCAGTGCTGAAAATTCGTCGACCGCATCTGGGAGTTGATTACGGTGCATTGCGCGGAACCCCTGTAATCGCAACGGCAGATGGCAAGATTGTCCGTGCTTCGCGCAAGGGAGGGTATGGGAAAACAATCATTATCCGCCATGGCCAACAATACCATACGCTTTATGGTCACCTATCGCGCTATGCAAAAGGGATCAGGAAAGGGAGGTCGATAAAACAGGGTCAGGTAATTGGTTACGTTGGCACCACTGGTCTCTCCACGGGGCCACACCTACACTACGAACTCCATGTGGATGGGAAGCCACGTAACCCCCAGACATTCAAGACTCCCCGTACGGCATCAGTTAATTCCAAAGAAAAGCCAGCTTTCATCGAGCATGCCAACGATTGGATTGCGCGATTGGAAAGCATCCACCAGACCTAAGTGCCGTTTGCCTTCCCCGGGCTCACCCAGATCAGACCGGGATCCCCAGCCCCCTGATGAGTAGCGTATACATCGGTCTGATGTCTGGCACCAGCGCAGACGCCATCGACGGCGTTGCCGCAGAGGTCGACGAGCATCAAGCGCGTATTCTCGCGACTGTCTCCATCCCCCTGGCGGATACTTTGAAACAACGTATCCAGGCCGTTTCTACTGGGACACACGACCGGCTTGATGAGGTGGCAATCCTGGACATCGATATGGCCAATGCCTTTGCGGACTGTGCAGAAAAGCTCATGGCTGAACTAAAAACTCCGCCGATCGCCATAGGCTGTCATGGTCAAACAGTCCGCCACAGGCCCGAACAGCACTTTACGATTCAACTAGGACGAGGTGCGGTCATTGCCACCCGTACCGGCATTCCCACGGTCAGCGATTTTCGCTCAGTTGATATCGCACTTGGCGGTGAGGGCGCGCCCCTGGTGCCGGCTTTTCATCGCGCCATGTTTGGATCTGATATCGAGGATCGAGCAATTGTAAATATCGGTGGCATTGCCAACGTCACCTTATTGGCGAAAAATGACACCGTACGTGGTTTTGACACTGGCCCGGGCAATACACTTTTGGACCATTGGTACCGCCAACATAATGAAGGCACCCTGGATGATCGCGGTCAATGGTCACGCAAAGGTCACATTGACGTCGATTTGCTCAAGCGCTGTTGCGCCGACCCATATTTTTCCCGTCCGGTCCCTAAATCTACCGGACCTGAGTACTTTAACGTGGATTGGCTAGAAGGTTTACTGAGAGGGCATGAAAGCCCTGCCGATGTACAGGCCACCATGTGTGCACTCACCAGTCGCACAATTTGGGCTGCGGTACGTGAACACCTGCCTGGTGTACAGCGAATCTACCTGTGTGGGGGTGGGGTTAGAAATGATGCACTGATAGAAGAGTTGCGCATGGATTTTGATGGCCTCACCATCGACAGCACCGCTGCCGTTGGGATGGACCCTCAGTGGGTAGAGGCCTGCGCTTTCGCCTGGCTGGCGCACCAGCGACTGGCGCAGCGGCCGGGCAACATCCCGGCGGTTACTGGGGCGACTCGCCCGGCGGTACTAGGCGCGCTCTATCGCCCCTGACGTTCAGATCCCGAAAGAAGCGCCGCAGCCACAGGTGGTGCTCGCATTCGGGTTGTTGACCACGAATCGGGTGCCCATCAGGTCATCGATAAAATCTACCTCTGCCCCCAAAAGGTACTGCAGACTGAGTGGATCGACTACAACTTTCACGCCATCGCGTTCGTATTCATGATCATCACCCGCCGCCGCTTCCTCGAACTGAAAACCATACTGAAATCCGGAGCACCCGCCGCCTTGCACGTATACACGCAAGCGCAACTCGGGGTTTGCCTTTGACTCAATCAGTGTATTGAGCCTCGTGACCGCACTATTGGTCAGAATTAATTCACTGGTGTTGTTCATAACTGTCCAAGTGAGTGGTGACTATGAGTGAAATATGCGGGCTAACGGCCGCGGTTACAACCCTGCACCAAAAAGGGAAAATGCAGTTAAGGCGAGAGCGGTAAGGCCTGCAACCCCGTCGTTTCATCAAAGCCATACATTAGATTCATGTTCTGCACTGCTTGCCCGGCAGCTCCTTTAACCAGATTGTCCTCAACTGCAAGAATGACCGCGACCCCGCCATCCTGAGGCTGATGGCAGGCAAGCCGCGTGTAGTTAGATCCCCGTACGCTGCGGGTTTCGGGGTGCGATCCCGCCGGCATTACATCGACAAACGGCTCATTGGCATAACGCTGGGCATAAAGTTCACTAAGATCAACTGTGGTGTCCGTCAATCGAGCATACAGCGTTGCATGTATCCCCCGAATGATGGGCAGTAGATGTGGCACAAATGTGAGGCCGACTTTCTCGCCAGCCGCATGCGCCAGGCTCTGGCGGATCTCGGGCAGATGCCGGTGCCCCGCTGCTCCGTAGGCCTTGAACGAATCGGCCACCTCGCCATAAAGTGTTGCCACTGCCGCGCCGCGCCCAGCACCTGAAACACCCGACTTGGCATCAGCAATCAGGTTTTGAGGGTCCACCAACCCCTGCTCCAGCAATGGCAAAAACCCGAGCGTCACCGCGGTTGGATAGCAACCCGGGTTGGCAACCAGACGCGCATCGCGGATGCGCTCGCGGTTCATTTCAGGCAGACCATAAACCGCCTCTTCGACCAGTTCCGGACAGGCGTGCTCCAGCTGATACCAATGGGCCCATTCACTCACATCGCGGATGCGAAAATCTGCGGAAAGGTCAATGAGCCGCACTCCGTTCTCCATCAAATCCCGTGCATGGGTCATCGCGACGCCGTTGGGAGTCGCAGTAAACACCACGTCGCAGGCGTTAAGGTCTGCCTCGGTCGGATCAGAAAAAACCAGGTCGACACGACCCCGCAGACTTGGGAATACATCTGATACGGGTACGCCCTTTTGCGAACGCGAACTGATCATCGCCAGTTCCACGTCCGGATGAGTACTCAATAGGCGCATTAATTCCACACCGGTATAACCGGTGCCACCTATAAGACCTGCTTTGATCATCAGAAAACCTTAAATGGAAAACCAATCGCGTATTCTAACGCTCATCAGGCTGGGCGTTGGCCTCACGCTCGTAACGCCCCAGCAGAATGCCCTCATCGCCGCAGCAGGATTCCACACACTTGTTGACCTCGTGCAAGGCTGTCCATTTGGGTAAGTACCCCGAAACCGGTGCGTTCTCAGCGGCGCAGTCACAACCCTTATCAGCATAGACATAAACATGAGACAGGCCCGATCGGCGCCCAAGGTCGGCGGCGTGTTCCAGGGTATCGACCGGCGTCGAAGGCACGTCGGCCATCCGATACGCCGGATGAAAGCGGGTGACATGCCACGGGCTGTCTGCGCCCAGGTTGTCGTATATCCAGTCGGAAATCGCTGCAAGGTTAGCGCTATCGTCGTTATAACCAGGTATCACGTTGGTTCGGGTCTCAACATGAATTCCCAACTTGTTTGCTGTTTTGATTGACTGGAGCACCTGTTCGACAGACGCCTTGGCGCAGATATTCCGATAGAAGGTATCGTCCATACTTTTGATGTCTGAACAAAGCACATCAATCTGCCCGCGCAACAATGCCAGCGCTTCGTCGGTCACAAAACTGTTGCTGACATAAACCGTGTATAGACCTTGTTGGTGAGCAATGACTGCGGCATCGAGAACATATTCGAGCCACACCGCCGGTTCGGAGTAGGTAAAGGCGATGCCATCGGCGCCGCTATTGACCGCTGCCTGCACCAGCGTCTCAGGGGGAACAAAGGCGGCGCGCGATTCCCCCCGGGCGAGAGAGTCGAGTGCATCAGTACCCCAGGAGATATCCAGATTGTGGCAACCGCCACAACGAAAACTGCAGCCGTAACTGCCAACCGACAAAACTTTGGTCCCGGGTCGGTAATGCCTCACGGGTTTTTCTTCTATGCGGCCCAGATCCATGGCAGAAATAATGCCATAAGACAGATTGTACAAGGTGCCATTACGGTTCACGTGAGCCTGGCAAAAACCCCTTTGACCATGATGCAAGCCACAGCGCCAAAGACAAAGATTACAGCGTGTCTTGCCGGAGGCAATCTTTTCCTGCAGCCGGGTTGGCACCAGTCGGTACTCTGAAGTACGCGGGTCGGTTTGAAGCGCTTTATTCATCGTACGGTAAGGGTCGTCCGTGGTTAAACAAGAACGCTTAATGATATCCTCTATTGCAGTTGACTATCCCTACTTCGTGTGTGAGATTAATTAGCTATGCGATTGGCGCAACATCCCACTGCTCTTTGGGTACAGCAGTTTCTTGGGTCCGGTTACGCGGTGCTCGAGTTCGATCAACCCACTCACAGTGCCGCACAGGCGGCGGCGGCAATCGGCTGTACTATCGCCCAGATTGCCAAATCGTTAGTTTTTATCGGCCCGCATAACAGGCCTGTTCTGGCTATTGCCTCGGGTGCTAATCGAGTTGATGAAGAGAAACTCACTACGCTCGTGGGTGGCACCATCTGCCGAGCCGACGCCGATTTTGTAAAAAAGAACACCGGCTTTTCCATCGGCGGGGTTCCACCTGTCGGTTACAAACTTGCACCCAAAGTGCTCCTGGATGCTGATCTGCAGGTGTTCGATGAGATCTGGGCCGCGGGTGGAACTCCAAATACAGTGTTTAAACTCTCCCCGGATCAACTGAAAGGTCTTACTCGCGCTGATTATTGCGATATCAAGACCACCGGGGTATAGCGCGACGTGACTGGCGTCTCATTGAGTTCGAACCGACAACTGACCCTGCTCCGGAGCATGGAATTGCTCCTAGCCCGGCATAAGATCTAACTTTTCTCTGGATTATTAACCGCGTCGCGAAATCGGTTCATAACTGTCGCACCATCAAAGGAATACGGAAAAACCAGTGGCGAAGGTCCGGCGACGATTTTTAGGTTAATAAAGACCGGCCCCTTTACTGTCCAGATCTGATCACAGACTGCGTCCAAACCTTTTTCAGAACTCGCAGTACAAGTTTGCGAGAAGCCGCAGCCTTTAGCGACCGCCTCCAGGTCCGTTGGTCCGGCAGTTGCGGTTGGCTGGCCACCCGTCTCACCGTAGGACTCGTTATCAAGCGACACGATCGCGAGATTGCCCGGGGGATGATTGGCTATCGTTGCCAGGATGCCCAGGCTCATTAAAAGCTCTCCGTCACCAGCAAACAAGACCACCCGTTTATTGGGCTGAGCTATTGCAAGGCCTAATGCGAACGGTGCAGCCTGACCCATAGTTCCAATAAAGCTGAAGTGAAGCGGGTCATCACCGGTTGATGCGATGTCCCAGGTTGGGCTGCCTAAGCTGGATACCGTCAAAGCATTGTCTGGGCGTTGCCTTAGGAGGTGGTTAACCAATGTACGGCGCTCGAACATGATCTCAACCTTCCTTAAACTGTTTTGCGCCCAACATCTGCTGGGAGAGTAACACCGCCGCTGAGCGGCGTGTATTGAATGCAAAAGACCCCGCTGCGCTGACCGTCTCGGCCACGCGTTGCTCTTCAGACACGCGGAACACCTCTACATCCATTGCGCCAAGCACCTTTGGAGTGGCAAGACCCATTGGCACCTGCCACGGTATAAATTCTCCCCACTCGCCGCGCATCGACACTATCGTAAAAAAGGGAGCGCGACAAATCACAGGCAGAGCCAACGCGTTAATGCAATTACCGACACCGCTGGACTGTATCAACAACACGCCCTTGCGCCCGCCGGCCCAGGCACCACACAGCAACCCAACCCCTTCTTCCTCAGTGGTCAGGGCTATGACATCAACCGCATCGCGTTCTTCAGCCAACCGGATCAATGCGGTATGGCCTGCATCAGGCACATGAGCCACCAGGTCTATACCCTGCGCGATCAGTACGCTAAAGACCTCTTGCGGCCAATTAGGCGAAACATTCAAGGGCTCACTCCTTATTGTTCTGGCGGGCCTGGATGTTTTGGTAAACCATAATCTCCAACACTGCCTTGTTGACAGTCGTCCTTTTAGGCCGAGACAAAATATGGCTGGGGGACCAGGATTCGAACCTGGGTTGGCGGAGTCAGAGTCCGCAGTCCTACCGCTAGACGATCCCCCATCAGGGATGCGTATTTTAAGAACAAAACATCGTTAACTCAAACTTTAATAAGGACTCTTGCTGGGTGCATTCACTTTCACTGAATTACAAAGTACGCATTGCTGTATGGGAATACGGACAACTGATCTCTTGCCAACATGAAGAAATCATCGCGTCTTCGAGGTAACAACCCCTCGCAAAACCGCTTTGCAGGAAGCTGTTCAATATATCATGTGGACTCGAGGTATCTGGGGGGCGCAGTGGATGTGATTCTTCCGGTTCAGCCCACGCGGGAAGGCACAGTACTAGTCCCACCAGAAGTAGGAAATCTTCCCCCACTCGGATAAACTTCGTCGCGCAACGAGTGGCTGGGTTGAGAGAAATCTCATCTGGTTATCTCGCCAACTGAGGCAAAAGCCTGACAGTCTAGATGAAAATACGATCCGCTTTGTAATAGTCGCATGGCGTCGATTCGTAAAGCGAATCAGGTAAAGGAAACTCTTCCCTACTCCGCAGTCCAGGAGACCAGTGTTTCGATTGTCCAGGTCAATATACCGTTATTTACTGACCATGTTCCAGTGTAATCCGGTCCTGTGTAACTGGCGCAACTACCATCTTTACTCAATATTGTGGAAGCCCATGAGCTACCTGTAACACTAAGTGAGAGGGTCACACTGTTACACCCGCTTGTTGGATCGTTATCCTTGGCCACCCATTGATTTTCACTGATCACAAGTTACGCATTTTGATTTGAAATATCCATTACAACCGGTGTAGCAACCCCACTTGCAAGCAGAGTCTGGGTCAGCAAATGCCATGTACCTACATACCCTGGCTGGGATCCACTTGCCGCGCTGCCTCCTCCACAAACAGTTGCCAGTAGACATATGCTGCCCAACACAATTAATTCGGATGCTCTCATTAGCTTGCTATTCAGTCTTTTCATTTGCGTCTCCACTAAGTCAGGCCTAAGTTCGTCAATTTCAATGAGGCCATAGTTGTGGAATATCCGCATCAAGAATCAGCACTTTATCACCTAATAAGACCTAAGTACGAGGTAGATGGGAGGGTGGTCACACCGGAAGTATTGTGATCGGATCACATGAAACAAATCGTGATGTGGCGCATAGTTCTGATTCGGGTTTTTGGTTAAGATAAGAATTGGAGGATCCATAGCGGATAGCGGCGACGAACACTTTAAGATTAGGTTATTGCTGTACCGCTACAGAAGTTAGAGCAGATTTGACTTCAAACTAGAGCCAGAACATATTGACTTCCTAAGCTCCTTTGCCTCCGGGGCAATGCCATAAAGCACTCACAAGGTCATGCTATGAACAGATTCTTGGCAATACTGATGGTTTTTGTTCTAGCCTGCTTCAATACTAGTCGGATGGCAATTGCTGACCAGGACTTAAAGGCAGTCGAAAGTGCCTGCAAAAAGGTGCTTCGCGCTGACAAATGGCTCGAAAAGTTAGACAACCAAACGCTCTGCTACGAAGCGGCAGTTCACGGCAGTTCCTATGCCCGAAAAATGCTACATCGAGCTTCTTTTCTCGTTGAACCTGTCATGCGCCTTTATCTCGACATTGCGATCCCCGCCGCAACCTTGAGCCTGGACCTAAACGCCAGTGAACGAAGGCGCCTGCAACGGCAACAGACCAAATTCTGGCGCATCACAAAGAACGCAGACCTTGATCTTCTGTTTCTTCAGGGCAACGTCGGCTTGCCTTATCGTTTTTACAATGCTACCCAGAAAGGGAAGATTGCAGAGGTCATCGTACACTTCCAAAAAGGGCTTAGCACAGATACTGAACCTTCACCGCGGGTATTGGTGGCAGGTCGTTACCTATTGAGAAAGCCAAACAAAACCTGGCTGATAGATGACTTTGAGCCGATACGGATGAAATTAAATATCGAACGGGTCGGGCTGTGGCTAAGCGACTACGTTAACTATGCCAGGTCGGCTTATGGTAATGACTTCGATCTGGGCTTTATCGCACTGGCCAACGAGGCTGGCCTGTCTCATTTCTGGCTTACCGGCGAGTCAAGCCAGGATGCTGATTTCCTACGCACGAATCATGGCAAGGAGTTAAGTGTAGAACCATATCAAATCACATCCTTGAGTGAAAATAGTGAGTCAGGGGTATTTATCAACGTCGGTTTCCTAAAGAAGGAATCTGATTCGCCGGATTCGTCCTCGATTATTGATCCGTTGCAACGTGCGCAATATCAGATAGTCCAAAGGGATGGACGGTGGTTAATTGCGTCTTTTCAGGAAGTAGGGACTTCCCAGGGTGGCTCAGCCGAAACTGTCAATATTGAACAGTGGGTTTTTGAAGATCCCGCATCTGTTGCCAGGCACCTGTCGCAATTAGAAACCCTGGC
>JAAZZE010000070.1 GCA_014239255.1 Gammaproteobacteria bacterium | reverse complement strand
ATATTCTCGCTCGATCCTATGTTGATACCTGGCAAGAGAATCATTTATCTCCGATGCTGCACTCCCCCCGTGCTGCGGTTGGAGTTGTCGGAGTCGGGCGTATCGGCATAAGTGTTATACGACGCCTCGCCCCATTCGGTTACCGTGTTATTGGCTATGATCCATATGTAAGTAACGGAATGTTTAGAGCCCTACAGATTGAAAGAGCATCGTCACTAGATGAACTGGTAAGTCAGGTCGATATACTAACGCTCCATTGCCCACTTACGCCTGAGACTCGCGGCATGATCAATCGCAAGTTACTTGAGAAAGCGAGATCTGGTCTGATTCTTGTTAATACGGCACGCGGCGCTCTGATAGAGAATGTTGATTTTGTCGAGGATCAACTTCGCTCGGGACACCTAGCTGGGGTCGGACTAGATGTACTTCCGGACGAGCCACCTTCCTCTCACCCATTGTTTGACGCGTGGCGTGAGCAGACTTCGTGGCTACGAGGTCGTTTGGTATTAACACCTCATAACGCTTTTTTTCAGATAGCTCAATGTACGAATGTCGTTTCGCTGCGGCTGAAACAGCACGACTATTTCTAGAAGAGCAAATACATAGAAATAAAATAACGGGATAATATCAACGGTACTAAAAAAGAAACGGATAGCAATGGATACACAAGCATTGATGCCTAACTTTGGACTCGAGTTACTCGATATCGACTTATCGAGTCCAATAGATGATGCTTGCTTCGGCAAGATTCTTGATCTTTATTTCGAATATTCGGTCTTGCTGTTTCGAGGACAGGATATGTCCCCTGGCTGCCAGGCAGCTTTAGCCCATAGATTTGGTCGACCTAAGATCGAGACCAGAAAGCAGTTTAATTTAAAGGAGAATCCCGAAGTCTCGACGATCGGTAACGCTAAAGACGCTGATGGAAAAGACGCGGCATTTTTTGTTCAAGGCGGTTTTGGTTGGCACACTGACGGCACTTCAGCGTGCCACGTAGATGCCGCTACTTTCCTTTATGCAGTTGAGGTGCCAAAGAAAGGTGGTGATACCCTTTTATGCAGTACTAGTACGGCATACGAGAACATCCCCCAATCTCTAAGGGATCAGCTGAGTGACTTGAAGATGCTATGTAGCTTTCATGCACATAATGATCCTCTGCTGGAAAAAGATCGGGACTCTCATATTCCGTTGACGGAAAAAGAGCGTCTCGCGCTACCCCCAGTTTGGCACGACATCGTGCAAGTACACCCCGTCACGGGACGGGCAGTTTTGTACATGAATTTCGACCCAATCGAATTTAATTCTGTAAGTCTTAACGTTGGAGAGCAATGGTTACAAGAAGCACTGGCAATTGCAACGGAAGATAAATATGTTTACCGTCATAGATGGATCCCAGGTGATCTTCTTATCTGGGATAATCATGCAATGTTGCATAGCGGTACACCAACAGCATGTTATGAACGTGATAAACGATTGATGCATCGTTCATTTGTCTATACCCAGCCCACGGAGCGAACCCTAGAAAACTTAGACGAAGTGAATGAGATTTTCCTTCCAGTCTAAGATTGTTTCTAAACAGATTTATTGTTTTGACAAATTAATAGGATAGAGAAAAAACCTGCCTTTAAAAGCAAATGCATCAACATGAATATGTTCTTAGGGTGATAGTTGTGGGTTACTTGTTTTACAACGAAGGGATTTCTGTCAACTTTACCGAATCTGCCATTGGTTTCAAATGAGCAAGCCCAATGTTCCTTTAAGCAACCATTTAAGCTGTAAAGGTGAATCGAAGTATTTAAGCAGTTCAAGAATTGGATGAAAAAATTCTCAATATTTTCTTTAGCCCGAAATGCATTTACAGGGCATAGGAATTGGGAAAAGATGTGGCGAAGCCCCGACCCGAAGCAAGAGTACGATATTGTAATTATCGGTGGCGGCGGTCATGGCCTGGGCGCTGCCCATTTTTTAGCGAGAGACCATAACATAACAAAAGTAGCTGTTCTTGAGAAAGGTTGGTTAGGAGGAGGTAACACAGGGCGCAACACGATGACAGTGCGTTCTAATTTTCTGCGCGAAGATAGCGTTCCCTTCCACGAAATGTCACTTGACCTCTACCACGAGCTGAGCCGTGAGTTGAATTACAACCTCATGGTTAGTAAACGCGGAATGATCACATTTATCCAAAGCTCCGCAGCGAATCGTGTCGCGATGCAGATGGCCAATACGATGCACATTTACGGGGCGGAATATCGGATGCTGTCGCTCGATCAAATTAAGCGAAGAATACCGGCGTTTGATCCCTCGCCAAATATGCGTTTACCGATCCGGGGCGGTGTCTATCAACCCAGGGCATCGATGGTGAGACACGACGCGGTTGCGTGGGGCTTTGCTCGCGCGGCTGATGCCCGTGGCGTTGATATTATTCAAAATTGTGAGGTTACTGGTATTCGAAAGGAGCACGGTGCCGTAACTGGAGTGGAAACAACAAAGGGTTTTATTCGCACTAAAAAAATAGGCATGGCTGTTGCCGGCCATGGGAGCGTGGTTGCGTCGATGGTCGATCAAAGATTACCCATAATTACTCAACCCTTGCAGGCATGGGTATCTGAACCAATAAAACCAATCTTGAACGAGATTGTGGTGATCAGAAGTTACCATGGAACCTATTTCATGCAGTCAGACAAGGGCGAGATTGTCGTCGGCCAGGGTTGCGATCCGTATCCATCATACGCCCAACGTGGAACCTTCTCCATCGTTGAAGACGCAACTACCTCCATGCTTGAAGTTTTTCCCACATTTGGAAGGTTAAAGTTGTTGCGTCATTGGGCAGGGATGCTCGACATACCCTACGATGGCAGCCCCATCATATCGAAGACCGATACCAAAGGTTTTTATGTTGATGTCGCTGGTTCAGGTGGCTTCAAGACAATCCCCGCAGCCGCCAAGACTTTTGCGCACCTGATAGCGACTGATTCACCACATCCGCTAGCTGAGAAACTTGGGCTTCATCGCTTTGCTTCTGGCCGCCTGCTTCAGGAAGGGGGCGTCTCATCCAACCGATGAGTGGATTCGCGAGATGCTAGAGATACCTTGCCCATGGTGTGGCCCTCGCAATGAAAATGAGTTTGTCTGTGGGGGTGAAGCCGAACGGAAAAGACCCCGCGATCCAGGACTGGTGAGCGACGATAACTGGACAGATTATCTTTACAACAGTACTAATTCCAAAGGAGAGGTTCGAGAATGGTGGTGGCATGTCAGCGGCTGCACCAAGTGGTTCCAGATTGTTAGAGATACCGTAACGCATAAGATCTATCCCATCAAGGAAGACACGGTATGACTCGGCTGGCGCACGGAGGCATCGTTGACCGCAGTCGACCTTTGCGCTTCAGATTCAATGGTAAAAGCTATCAAGGGTTTGCTGGAGATACCCTCGCTTCTGCCCTAATTGCTAACAATGTTCGGATTGTTGCTCGCAGTTTCAAGTATCACCGGCCTCGCGGCATCTTGACCTGTGGCTCTGAAGAACCAAACGCTTTGGTTCAACTCGTCAGCGATGGCGACCAGCCTAATCTTAGAGCGACCCAGATAGAGTTGACCGAAGGTCTCAAGGCCCAAAGTGTGAATTGTTGGCCAAGTGCTAATTTTGATCTCGCTGCCATCAACAATGTCTTGTCACCCCTGTTTCCAGCGGGGTTCTATTACAAAACGTTTATGGCTCGACCATGGGATTTTTACAGCAGATTTATTCGACGCGTGGCGGGCCTGGGAACCCTACCAAAAGAGAAAGATCCGGGTCATTACGAGCGGGTCTTTGACTATGTTGATGTACTGATTATTGGCGCTGGTCCTGCCGGATTGAGTGCGGCGACGGTGTTAGCACCGTCAGGGTTGAAAATCATGATCATTGACGCCAATCCAAAGCCCGGTGGCCATCTTCTTTTTGAGTCGACCACGGTTAATGGCAAATCCGGGTCACGGTGGGCGACCGACGTTACTGCAGAACTCAATCACCGAGAAAACATTGCCTGGCTGAGAAGCAGTACTGCTACCGGCTACTATGACCACAACCTTGTTGTTGTCGCTGAGCATGAACCAGAAGAATCCTGGGTGCGGGAGCGACTTTGGCATATCCGGGCTAACAGGGTCTTGATTGCAACTGGTGCAGTAGAGCGGCCTTTAATTTTTTCGAATAATGATAAACCCGGTATTATGTTATGTGCAGCGGTCGCGCGCTATATCACACGCTACGCCGCTGTGCCTGGCCAGCGGGCAGTCATTTATACCAACAACTCCACTGTATACGCTCATATAGCCACTCTCAGCGAAGCGGGTGTAAAAATTGAGAAAATCGTAGATTCTCGACCCAAGATAAGTGAGCAAGAAGAAGACCTTGCAAAGGCGCATTCGGTCCCGGTGTTGCTTGGTTCGCAGATTCTTGATGTGAAGGGGTGGCGCGCCGTCTCCTCGGTCTCTGTCGCAACACCTGCTGGTGTGATAAATGTCTCCTGTGATCTAGTGTGCCACTCTGGGGGCTGGAATCCCTTAGTGCACCTGCATTCCCATGCCGGCGGAAAACCTGTATTTGATCAAGCAACAGCCACTTTTGTGCCGGGGAAGCCGGCGCAGCACGAGAATTGTATCGGTGGCGCAAAGGGCATCTTTTCTATTTCCCAGTCGATAGATGATGCAACTGACGTCGCGCAGACTATTGTTCGTGATCTTAGTGGACAATGTGCCCAACCAGCAGACAATGCTGTCGCGTCAGGCGAGATAGCTTACGACATTGACGTTAGCTGGCCGGATAACAAATCGCCTGGCAAGGCATTTGTTGATTTTCAGAACGATGTAACAACATCGGATATTGCCTTGGCGGTGCGTGAAAATTTCCAATCCATCGAGCATGTCAAACGGTATACAACAGCAGGTATGGCAGTGGACCAGGGAAAGATTGGCAACCCGAACGTGATCGGACTGGTTTCTAGAGAATTAGGAAAAGATCAAAAGACTATTGGTACAACCACGTTCCGGCCACCCTTTGCGCCTATCAGTTTTGGCGTTATAGGAGGGAGTGAGCGTGGCCAACTGATTATCCCAGCAAGAACCACCCCGATCACACAATGGCATATAAAACATGGCGCAGCCATGGACGAAGCCGGAGGTAACTTTCGCCGTCCTTTTTATTTCCCCAAGGCTGGCGAGACTATGAGCGCGGCGGTTATCCGTGAAGCGCTTGCAACTCGTAACGACTGTGCCATCTACGATGGCACCCCTTTAGGCACATTTGAACTGCATGGTACCGATGTTGCAGAACTGCTGAATCGAATTTACACCAATCGTTTTGATGATCTCAAAATGGGGCGGGGCCGGTTTGGCCTTATGCTTCGTGAGGACGGCCGGCTTATGGATGATGGCGTAACGTTCCGTATAAACAATAACCAATATTTAATGTCTTGCGGTACTGGTGCGGCAGCAACTGTTTACGCTCATATCGACCGTTTGTTGCAAACAGAATGGTCAGATCTCAAGGTTTATCTAGTTAACGTGTCTGCTGGTTGGGCGACGATTTGTATCTGCGGACCACTTGCTCGTACTGTGCTGCAGCAGGTGGATACCGACCTAGCGTTTGATGAAGATTTTAAATTTCTAGATATATGCGAAGGTCAACTCGCTGGGGTACCGGTTCGCGTGGCTCGGGTGAGTTATACCGGTGAGTTAAGTTTTGAGATCAATGTGGCCAGACGACACGCGCTGAACATCTGGACCACGCTCTTGACAACAGGTCGGGACTACGGCATCACACCTATAGGCTCTGAAACAAGTGGTGTGCTGCGGATAGAAAAAGGCTTTGTTTCCCCGGCAATTGAAGGTGACAACATTACCAATCCTTTTGATGCTGGAATGGGCTGGGTTGTTGATATGGGTAAGCCTGACTTTATCGGCAAACGGAGTCTTGAGCGCGATCTCAAGCTTGGCGGACAACGCCAACAAGTAGTTGGCCTACTGCCAGAAGATAACAAGGCATTAGTGGCCGACGGATCGGCTTTATTGCCCGAGGACGACCAGGGTGGTCGATCAGGTTTTCAGGGGCATGTCACCGCAGCATGTTTCAGTCCTACGTTAGGTCGTGCAATTGCGTTGGGGCTACTAAAGGATGGTCGGAAGCGATACGGAGAGCGAGTGCTCATATCAGGTCTGCAAAATCGTTACATGGCAACTGTAACCGAACCCGTGTTTTATGACCCTAAAGGAAAAAGGATGCGTGGATGAGTTATCAGGCAGAATTTTTCATTATTGATGACGTCGGCCTGATCAATCTACGTGGCACAGGCGAGGTCATCGCGAGATTTGAAGCAGTGTTAGGCCTCGCGATGCCTACCAGGCCGAATCAAGCCGCGTTGGGTAAAGATATTGCTGTCCTGAGTTTGGCTTCCGACCAGTGGTGGGTACGCACGGACAGTTGTGACGAGCAGCGGGTATTCGGGCTGTTGTGCGGTGCAGTAGAGAATCTGCATGCTGCAGTAACAATCGTCAGTGATCATTTTACGGGCTTTTCTATAGTTGGTGAAGATGCCCGTCAGATTCTTCGCCAAGGTATCAGTCTCAATATCGGTTGTTTGGAGACAGGTCAATGCACACGCTGCGGGTTCGCGCGGTGTGGCGCGACGGTTCACGTTATTGAGCAGTACCAACATTACGACCTTTTTGTCGAGTCGAGTTACGCTGACTACGCGCAACTGTGGTTTCAGACCGCAAGCGGTAGAAACAGGCCATCGGATTAAATCTAACTAAGCCCTGACTATACAGATAATCGAGAAAATTCATCTCCGTGCCAAATTACTATGACAGTCAGACCCAACTGAACGAGTACCTAGTATTCCACTATGGGGATGATGAAGATATTCTGAACTGGGAGTTCGGTCCGAAACAAGCACTCGGGTTTCACCAAAGATTAGTGAACTGCATCGATAAACAAAGAATAGGCTCCAACAGCAGAGGGCTCGATCTGGGATGCGCTGTAGGTCGGGTTACATTTGAGTTAGCACGATATTGTGAATCAGTGATCGGCATCGACTACTCGGAGCAGTTTATTGCGCAGGCAAAGTCGATCAAGTTAATGGGTAAAGTAAAGTTCAAGTTAACGCGGGAAGGCATGTTAGGCGATTTGGTGGAGAGACAACTCCCTCGCCAGATTGATCGAGAACGTGTTTCGTTCCGTCAGGCCGATGCCGAAGAGCTGCCTGAATCTATCGGTAAATTCGATGTCGTTATACTCGCGAACCTATTGGATCGACTGCCACACCCCCAGAAAGCTCTGGCTCATCTCTCAGCGATAACCAATCCGGGTGCTCAGGTCATCATATGTTCACCCTTTACCTGGTGGGATGATTTTACGAGCTCAGGCGAACGACTGGGTGGATTCATCCGCAACGATCAGGAAGTCACATCCATGGATACTATCGAGATGCTGTTGAGAGACGACTTTGAAATCATCGATATGCAGGATCAGCCATTCCTGATTCGTGAGCACGAGCGAAAATATCACTTCAGCGTCGCCCATGTAGGTATCTGGTTGCGGCGTTAAGGGTTTGTGGCAGTTCCTATTGATCCGGTATTTGTAGTAACTGCTACATCATGGCATAGCTAACAATAAACAGCTTATTTCTAGGTCGCGAAATCCGATTTTTCGATGTCTTACTTAAGTCTCCTTTTTTCGGGGTGGACCAACTTTTCTCATCTGATCTATTCTTTGCATTCCATCAATGAGCTTAGGCTGATCCTGATTGCCATACATAATACACAAGTAAGGCCACGACAATTGTCAGGACTAGGTGCATTAATCCCTTTGCGCTTTTTTTCATTTCCTCGTCTCCGGTAGTTATTTGAACGAAATTCAGCGACTCATTCACGCGAAGTCTGTGAGATTGAGATATCTACTCCCACAAATATTGACAATCATTAATTAAACTCTATCCCTGTAGATTGAAATAATGACAGTTACCAGATTTTTCGGCAAAAACGGATGTGCGATTGAGCTTAACCACACCTGGCATAATGCTAACCAACAGGGATCGGAACCTCGCCCTCTATGGTTGCTCTTCGCATAACGCGCCGATGAGCCGTAACTTCGCCAAAGTAATCTGCTACAGCGTGATGCAAAGACACTCTGTTATCCCAAAGTGCAAGAGAGCCCTGCTGCCAATGCAGTCGGCACCCAAACCGTGACTGGGTGGCATGTGAGTAAAGGTAGTCCATCAATGGCGCACTCTCTTGTTTTGTCATCCCCTCAAACCGTGTGCTAAACGCAGGACTTAGGTACAACGACTTACGACGAGTCTCCGGGTGCACTCGAACCAAAGGATGAACAGCGCATCCTTCTTCGTTGTTTTTCTCATGCATGCCTCCATAAGTTGCTGACCATTGAGTTGTATCTCCAGATTCGTTGACGACTTTTAACGAGTCCACAACTTTTTTAAGGCCATCTGAGAGAGACTCATAAGCCAGGTACATATTACAAAACTCGGTATCAGCACCATATGGCGGTACTTCTTTAGCATATAGAGCCGATCCCATGGGCGGCTTCTTGAGAAACATCAGATCTGAGTGATAGAAATTATCCCAGCTGTAGTCCTCACCCGGCTCTCTGACGATCTCAAATATATCCAGGTCTTCTTGAACGCCGTGGACATAAGGATGAGGAATAAGGTTTCCAAAATGTTCGGCAAATTTACGATGAGCACTTAGCGTAAGGTTCTGATCTCGAAAAAGCAGAACAAGATATTCATTTAATGCAGATCGAATTTCTGCAATTACCAAGGGTTCGAGATCTTCAGACAGGTCAATACCGGTAACAACAGCTCCAAGGGCTCCACCGATTGGCGAATGGTCAAAGTGCACGTATTTCTTTTTTAGATTCATTTTCTATCCTTAGGGACATCAAGCAGTAGCGTGCCGGTAAATGGCAGGGAAATAAGTATAACTTTTTTTATAAATTCGTATGATATTATGGTGTGCAATATTACTGATTTTTCTACGAATCATCTGTCGGATTCAACAGGATTTAGATCGAATGAACGCGCCACTCCAACCAAAACTGCTTAGCGCGTTTCTTCACTCAAATGAAATAGCCAGGCTCCGCGATCCAGATCTTAATGCTGCGCGGGGACTACCGGCATCAATCTATACAGACTACGATTTTTTTGCTCTAGAGCAGAAGCATCTTTTTCCGGATGTCTGGGTCGGAATCGGTTTTGATATTGATGTGCCACTTGCCGGTGATGCGGTCCCACTTGAGGTAGGGGGCTTGCCTTTAATCTTATGCAGAGATAACGAAGATCGTATTCAAGTTCTCCATAACGTGTGCAGGCACCGCGCAACTCTTGTACTTGAGTCCGAAAAATCTGGTCTAAAACATTTCAAATGTCCATATCATGGCTGGGTGTATGACTTAGATGGCCGCTTGCTTGCCACACCGTTCTGGGACGGCACTTCTAGCGCGAAACGATGTCCCGTTGCCGCCGACTCAGCAAGTCTCGTGCCAGTCCGCAGTGGAGTGTGGAATCATATTGTCTTCGTGAACCTTAGCGGCATGGCGTCGAGCCTTGAGACATACTTAGCAGATATGCAAAATGAATTGGGCCATTTTGACCTGGAGTCAATGGAACTGGCTCACACCGAGTCCTGGGAATTCGACGCTAACTGGAAATTGGTGATGGAAAACTGGGAGGTGTATCACCATGTATGGGTCCATCAAGGAGTCTTCGACCAGATGTCAGAAGAGGTAGACATGCAGACGGGCAACCCATGCACGGACATGATTGCCAGTAATAATTGTCTGATGCTCCGGCCTAATGATTTTCGCAAGACTTCTGCACGGCCGTCTTCTGGCCTGCTTCCGTCAATGCCTCACAAAAAGGATGCGAAAGACATCAATAAACGTTCGAGTATTGCAAACGCAATATTGCCAAATGTTACTGCCAGTATGGGAGTAGTGGAATTTGCACCGGCGGTGTATACCCCTATTGCGCCAGATAAGACTCTTGCCAAGATGGCGTGGTTTGTTCCCCAGGGGATTCTGGGCTTCGAGAAATATCAGCCTGAGGTCGATAAAATCCTCGAACGCTGGCTTGGACCTGATCGGTCCATTACGGGCCGTCGCGGGATTCGCGCGCAGGATCATCACTGCATGGAACTCCAGCAAAAAGCGCGAAACTCGCCTGTTGCTGACGATGTGCGATTCTCTCGCACCTGGGAATCAAACGTTCGGTATTTTCAAGATTGGTTAGTCAAGCGACTAGAAATCGCTAAAGCGTAGCCTTTGTTTTACTGATAGCCTAAGATCAACTTTATCTCAGAAAATGTCGAAAGGACAGATGCGTCAACAATCAAAACGGATCAACGTGCCATCGATTAGACGGCGGAAGACTTCAGGAGTATCAGATATCTTCCAGTTAATCATATTGGCTGGAGGGGTAACCTGGCTACTCCTCCGAGGCGCCGACCAGATGCACTACGTTTGGCAGTGGCATCGAATTCCTCAATATCTTTATCGAATTGTAGATGGAGAACTTATTTTCGGACCTCTGATTGACGGGTTAATGGTGACTCTTGAGATTGGCGCATATAGTATTGTCTTGGGCCTCATTATTGGACTGATTACGGCATTCCTGCGTTTATCTGATTCATACTCAGGACGGCTCTTGGCTACTATTTATCTCGAAATAGTTCGAAACACCCCGCTTCTTATTCAACTGTTTATTTTTTATTTCGTTTTGGGGCCAATATTCGAAATAGATCGATTCTGGGTCGCAGTGTTATGCATCTCATTTTTCGAAGGATCATTCGCATCAGAAATTATTCGTGGCGGAATCCTTTCAGTACCAAAGGGGCAAAAGGAAGCAAGTTTTAGTCTGGGACTAACACAGGCAACTAGCTATCGCTATATTATATTACCGCAGGCGCTGCCTATCATTCTGCCCCCGTTGGCCGGGATCATCGTAAATCTAATCAAACATTCGGCCATCGTAAGTGTAATAGCAGTATTTGATCTGACAACGTCTGGCCTGGATATTATTTCTGAAACATTTATGGCATTTGAGGTCTGGCTTACAGTGGCAGCAATCTATCTTCTGATTACTGTATCTCTTTCGATAATGATTAGTCGGTTTGAGCTTTACATGAAGCGGTCTATTTCGACAAGCTGAATGGGGCAATAACTTTTTAACTTCAATTTGCTCAAGGAATTGGTCCTCGAGCATTTTTCAACCTAGGAGGAAGTATGCAAATCACAAAAAAAACGTTCATAGGCACTATGGCTGTACTAGCCATCCTATTGACCCCTGTCTCTGCTTTTGCAGGTGAACTGCAACAACAATTAACATCTGAGAGTGTCATCCAGACCATTATGAAGCGCGGTAAAATGAAGGTCGGAATGGCAACATTCGTCCCCTGGGCAATGCGGGACAAAAAGGGTGAATTAATTGGTTTCGAAATTGATGTTGCCAAAAAAGTGGCTGCGGATCTTGGTGTTGAGATCGAATTTGTGCCCACTGCATGGTCAGGGATAATTCCCGCACTGATTGCTGGTAATTTTGATGCGATTATTGGTGGAATGAGTGTTACTCCAAAGCGTAACCTAACGATCAACTTCACAGCGCCTTATGCGCATTCCGGCATGGGTATCGTGGCTAACAAAAAGTTAGCGGGCGACTTGGCCTGGCCGGATGGCTACAACAGCTCGAAGGTAACCTTTACCTGTCGCCGTGGGGCAACATCATGCACCGACACCCAAAAACTTTTCCCCAAAGCTAAACTACGACAATTCGATGACAGTTCGCTGGTCCTTCAGGAAGTCGTGAACGGTAATGCCCACGCAGTACTAACGAGCTTCCCTAAGCCAACTCTTTGGCAGGCTCAAAATGCCGATGTTTTGTTCAACCCGACACTCGACAAGCTAACAGAGGGTAATGAGGCTTTTGGCTTACGAAAGGGTGATCCTGATGCGCTGAATGTTTTCTCAAATTGGATCATGGTCAACACAAGTAATGGCTGGCTGCAGGAACGTTGGACCTATTGGTTTACGACCATGGATTGGGCGGATCAGGTCAATCTGAAGAAATAATTCCAGAATTTGAAAACTAATGGCAAGCCCATTTGCTTGGGCTTGCCATCGGTTTCGAAGCCCATACCCAAATCTTGATGTAAAACTTAATCATCTTTGGTCTTTTTTGATGCGCGTTAAATCAAAAAGTCGATTAACTCGCATCATTGATGCAGGTGTGATAGGGAGTGCGATCTTTCTTGTAGTATTTGTAATCCACAAAGTCGACACTGTCATGATTTACGATTGGCACTGGGAATTTTTGTGGGAATACATTCTACGTTGGGACGAAGAACAGCAGGCATACGCCCCTAATCTTTTACTCAAAGGATTAGCCACCACATTTCGATTGGTTATTTGGTCAATGCTTCTAGCGAGCATGATTGGTATTTGTATGGGTATCATGCGTACGAGCTCGCGGCTACTATTTAGAACTGTAAGCAGGTTGTATGTTGAATTCATTCGTAATATGCCGCCAGTAGTCTTTATTTTTGTGTTTTTCTTTTTCCTAAGTTCGCAATTTGTCCCCCTTCTTGGAATTGACGAGATTTCAGTCCGCGCATCGCCACAAACTATTGCCATCCTTGAGGTACTCATTGGACCACCGGAATTATTTGCGAACGTTATATCCGGGGTAATCTGCCTGGGCCTTTTCGAAGGTGCTTACATTACAGAGATAATCCGAGCAGGAATCCAGTCTATAAACAAAGGGCAAACAGAGGCCGGCCAGTCAATCGGGCTTACCCGATTCCAGACGTTGCGGTGGGTAGTCTTTCCTCAGGCAGTCCAACGAGTGATTCCCCCACTCGCAGGACAGTTCATTACTCTTATAAAGGACACCTCAATAGTGTCATTGATCTCAATTCAGGAGCTTACCTTTTTAGCCCAAGAAGTCGCCTATTCGACACAATATGTGTTTGAGATCTGGTTGTTTGTTGCGGGAGTCTATTTCTGTATCTGTTATTCCCTCGCGCTCTTCTGCGGCAGACTAGAGCGACGTGCACAACGTATTTACTAAAACTAAATAGATAGGCCAAACAATCATAGCGCCACACTAAT
>JAAZZE010000006.1 GCA_014239255.1 Gammaproteobacteria bacterium | reverse complement strand
TACCACATGATTGCAGCTTCGGCAATGATGACGACTTAGATAGTTCTTCATAGTCTCAACGGAGATCAGGATTAATTCGAGTTGGGTGACGACAACTCGGCGTGGATGGTAATACCGCCACATCAACACTCGATCAAATACCCAGATAGCGGCGTTTGATATCCTCACTGGCAAGCAACGCTTCCGACCGGCCGGACCAGACCGTTTCCCCTTTTTCGATAATAAAATGCCGGTCGGCGATTCGAGCCAGGTCGGCAACGTTCTTATCGATCACCAGAATCGAAAGACCATCTCCTTTGAGGCGAGAAAGGCAGGACCAGATCTCCTGGCGTACCAGAGGCGCCAGTCCTTCAGTTGCCTCGTCCAGAATGAGAAGACGTGGGTTAGTCATCAGCGCTCTGCCGATGGCGAGCATCTGTTGCTCACCGCCCGAAAGAAGATTGCCAAGCCCATGCCGGCGTGCGGCCAGAGCGGGAAACATGTGAAACACCCTCGTACTGTCCCAGGGATCGCTGTCGCTGGATCCTGCCCGGGCAGCGACAATCAGGTTTTCGATGACCGAGAGATTCGGGAAAATTTGCCGACCTTCGGGAACCAGTCCGATCCCCGCCTGTGCAATATAATAACTGGGTCGGTTTGTAATCACTTGATCTTCCCAAGTGATCTGGCCGGCACTGGTTGGAATAATCCCCATGATGCAGTTGATGGACGTCGTTTTCCCCATGCCATTACGGCCCATCAGGGTGACAACCTCTCCAGCATTGACCTGTAGGTCGACTCCGAACAGGGCCTGGCTTGCGCCGTAATGAGCCTGAAGGCTTTCGATAATTAACATGCTGACGGTGATTCGGTAATTGAGTTCTCAGAGTGCGGCTTACCGGGAATCGAATTCAGCTCTTCACCCAGATAGGCCTGACGTACCCTTGGGTTAGAGCGAATTGCATCCGGGTCTGCGGTAGCGATGACCTGTCCTTCTACTAATACGGTAATCCGGTCGGCCAGTGTGAACACCGTGTTCATGTCATGTTCCACCAGAATAATTGTGCGTGACCCCTTCAGTGCCTGGAGTGTTCTGACCATCCGACTGGAATCCTCCTGCCCCATACCAGCTGTCGGTTCGTCCAGCAGTATTAGTGCGGGATTAGTTGCCAGCACCATGGCCATTTCCAGCTGTCGATGCTCACCGTGCGACAGCGGGCCCGCCATCTGTGAGGCCTGGTGCTGGAGTCCAACCTGCTCTAACGATGCCCTAGCCGGCTCTACCAGAGATGCGTCACTGCTACTGCTGGACCAGAAACGGTAGGAATGACCTGCTTTGGCCTGAACTGCCAGCAAAACATTTTCGAGAACGGTCATGTCGTGGATAATGCTGGTGATCTGGAAAGACCGTGCGATTCCCAGATGAGGGCGCCGGTGGGCTGGCATCCGGGTGATATCATTTCCCTGAAATAGGATCTGGCCTGAATCCGGCAGTAGTACCCCGGCCAACTGGGAGACCAACGTAGTTTTCCCTGCACCGTTGGGACCGATGATCGCGTGAATCTCTCCTTTTGCTACATCTAATGAAACCTGCTTGGTTGCAGCAACTCCACCAAAGGATTTGTGCAGGTTGACTATGCTGAGCAGAGCGTTAGCTGTCATGGGATCGTTTGCTGCGCCCGGAAAGCCAACTGTCGATACCGCCGTTGGCAAATAACACCACGAGGATAAGAAATATTCCAAAAACTAACTGCCAGTAAAGCCAAAGCCCTGATAAAAACTCTTCTAACAGTATAAATACGCTTACGCCAAGCACCGGCCCGAATAGACTGCCTGCGCCGCCGAGCACAACCATAAAGATTAATTCGCCCGAACGGGTCCAGTCCATCATTTCAGGGCTGATGAAATTGGTGAAATTGCCAAGCAATGCCCCAGCAAACCCGCAAATCGTGCCGGCGATCACATAGCAGATCAATTTGTATCTGAAAGTATCAAAACCCAAGGATTGCATCCGTAGCTCATTGCCCCGAGTACCCCTGATCACCATGCCAAAGCGTGAGTTAACGATACGTTTAACCAGATAAAGCACCACCAGTAGTGAAGCAAAACAGACATAGTAGAGAACTGTCGCATCCTCAAGGTTTATGAATCTGCTGAACTCGCTCCTCACTTCAATCACCAGTCCATCATCACCGCCGTATTCCTCTATCGAAACGAAAGTAAAAAATACCATCTGGGCGAAAGCCATCGTGATCATAATGAAGTTCACGCCCCGGGTCCGCAGGCAGACCAGACCAGTGGCGAGCGCGAATACGGCCGATACAGCCATCGCCACTAGAATATGAAGATACCCATTGTAAATTTCATAGTAGGCTGGTATTCCGACCGCATAGGCACCAATACCTATGTAGGCGGCGTGACCAAAACTGATCATCCGGCCGTAACCGAGAATCAAATTGAGGCTAACAGCAGCGATCGCAAGAATGACACAACGCGTTGCCAGGTCAATAAGAAAGGGGTTACCGGTAAGATTCACCAATGGGGGGACTAAAGCCAGGATCACAAGCGTCAGTGCTGTGACAAAGCCCCGCAGGGTTAGGGTAGTCAAACTCATAGGCTACTTGGGCTCAACGGCCGCGCGGCCCAAACAGACCCGTTGGTCGAACCGCCAGTATCACAGCCATCAGAATGTAGATCAGCATTGCCGATATCGCGGGCGCCGAGGTTTCGGCGTTCTGAACGGACATAAATAGTTTGAATAGTACGTCGAGATATGAGCGTCCCATAGTGTCGATTAATCCGACCAGAATTGCAGCGATGAAAGCACCCTTGATTGAGCCGATCCCACCAATGACGATCACCACAAACGCAACAATGATAATTTGATTGCCCATGCCAATCGATGCTTCAGTAATCGGGGCAATCATCATCCCGGCAAGCCCAGCCAGCACCGCACCCATTCCAAAGACAATGGAAAATAACATGCCGATATTGATTCCCAACGCGCCGATCATAGTTCGATTAGTCGCGCCGGCACGGATGCGCATCCCCAGTCGCGTTCGGGTAACCAACACAAAAAGGCCAACGGCGACGAGCAAACCCGTTGTAATGATTGCAAGTCGATAGGTCGGTAACACGATATCGGCGGTTAGCATGACTTGGCCATCGAGCCAGGCCGGCAGTGGAATCACCTGCCCATCCGGTCCCCAGATCATTTGTGTCAAAGTATCAAATGCCAAAATCAAGCCAAACGTTGCCAGGACATGATCGAGGTGGTCACGTTGATAAAGACGGCGGATCACAATCAGTTCCACCAGCAGGCCAATAATCGCGATAGCCGGCAATGCTGCAAGAAGGCCTAGAAGAAACGAGTCAAACCATTGCGTGAAGGTGGCACACAGGAAAGCACCAGTCATGTACAGTGAGCCGTGCGCCAGGTTCACCACGTCCATAATGCCGAAGATCAGCGTCAGTCCCGACGCCAGTAAAAACAACAGGATTCCCAGTTGCAGACCGTTCAGCAGTTGTACGGTCAGCAGTGTCCAGTCCATGGTTATCTCTGAATCGCCGAGATGCGAAGAAGATCAAATGAAGGCGTCGGAATACGCCCGGCAGGTTTTAAATCAACCTGCCGGGCGTCTATCAGAAACGAGAAAACAACGCTACAAATGGCACTGATCGTGGTAACTATCCTGGTGATCTGTAAGAACGGTAGATACATATGACACAAACCAGTCCCCATTGGCATCGGCTTTAACCGTGCGAAGGTAGAAATTCTGGATCGGGAAGTGGTTTGGCCCATAGCGATATTTCCCGCGGACACTTGGGAAATCAGCTTTGCTCATGGCTGCGCGAATTCCGTCCTGATCGTCCGTATTGCCATTAACAGCATCCACACCACTCTTGATCAGCATGATCGCGTCATAGGACTGAGCGGCGTAGTGGGTCGGGTAACGTCCGGTTTTGGCCTTGAAATCCGCAACAAAACGCTTATTGGTGGCGTTATCCAGATCTGGCGCCCAGAACATCGTATTCCATGAGCCCAGAACACCCCCGAGCCCGGCTTTTTGCAGGCGCGCCAGTGACAAGGCGTCGACCGTGAACACGGTGTAAAGGGGGATCGAACCGCGTAGGCCTGCCTGCTCATATTGCTTAATGAATGCCGGTCCTGCCGGGCCTGGATAAAATACAAAGATCGCATCAGCGCCTGATGCTTTTGCCTTAGCCAGCTCGGCAGAGAAGTCGAGCTGCATGTCTTTGCCCCACTTGGTCATATCTTTGCCGACGATTTCCCCCTTGAAAGTGCGTTCAACGCCTGCAACCATGTTTTTCCCTGCAGCATAGTTCGGTGACATGATATAAAGTTTTTTGACCCCTTTGCTGTTAAGTACTTCGCCGGTTGCCATGGGGTTCTGGTCGTTTTGCCAGGAAGAAGAGAAGAAGTTCTTGTGGCACGCTTTACCCGCCAACGGTGAAGGGCCAGCATTGGCGCTGATAAGGAATTTCCCTCCGTCCAGCGCTGATTTCTTCGAGGCCAAAAGGACGTGTGACCAGATAAAGCCGGTGATGAAATCTACATCGTCCTGTTTCACCAGTTTGTCAGTTTTCTGTTTTCCGATCTCCGGCTTGAAACCATCGTCTTCAACGATAAATTCAACGTCCTTGCCGCCCATTTTATGGCCGATGTGGTCGAGCGCTATATTGGCGGCTTCAACCATGTCTCGCCCCATGGCGCCGGCCGGAGTCGTCAAGGTGGTAACAAAACCAATCTTGACCGTATCCGCTGCAGCGGCTGGCAGGGCAGTTAGAGTAGCGACTACTGAAAGTAGAGCAATTCGAAGTTTCATATCTCATCCTCACTTTTTGTCTGCTCCGTCATAGAGCAGGGTTTTCGGTCATGACGTAAAGGCCGACCCGGTTGCGATTATCACGCTTCTTGGGAAAACCAAATACACCATACTTTATAAGAGCAAGCGTGTTTATACGACCCTGCCTCAACTTTAGTGGGTTGCTCGGGTCAACGCAACTTCACTATTACCAAGTATTAAGGTCCGCCGGCAATGGAGGTTGGTCCGCCCAGCGTACCACCAGGCTTGCTGAGTCATCCCAGCAGAGAAAGCCGCGCCTACTTTTCTTATCGAAAAGATCGTTCCGGACCATAGATTGAAGGCATTTCGAGCCGTTCAAATTGAGGCACACCTGTCAGTCTGGTGAAGGTATTATTCGATCACCAGTTGCCTTCTCAGTCCGACTCTGTCACTCAGGTGCAATGGATCGACTGAATGTCGGTAGCTGCGGACGATGGCGCTGCCAAGATCAGCGGCTGTGGTGACGCCCTTTTCAATCATTCAGATCACCTCCCTCGCTGATCAGCAAACGGCATAGCGGTAGGGTAGGAGGTGTAGCGTGGCCTGGCATCATCGCAGTGCCGGATCAAGGCTGGATTAAATACGAGGTTAGGTGACATGGATTCTTGGATAACACGTATATACATAAGACGAAGCCGACCAGTATTTGAATTGATGTTTCCAAATGTATCTCCAGAGTCAGCCCAGGACTGACTTATGTCACAAGTGAGAGTAATGCCAGTGCCTTCACAAGGCGCAAGGTTATAATGTTTTCGAATCTCGTCGCTAAAAGGATCCGCGACTGAGAGTAACGATGGTTGTGGTACCTGACGGTTTTAACCACAATTTGTGGCGCAAGGTCTGGGACTGACCCCGCGCCAGTCGGCTAATCGCAGGTTCTTGAGCCGGCTCCGATTGAGTAACTATTACGCAATTTAAGTTTCGACAAGTTTGCGCTCAGGTCGATAGACGCTAAGGAATATACCAGGATGAGAAAATCTGTTCTTCTTGCGGCCACACTGCTGTTGGCTGTCAGCGTCTGGATTGGCTCGGGCTTGCTGGTTGACCCAAAGCCCACGTCGGCGCCGGATGTATCGGCGGGTTCTGCGGATAACACGGGTTCTCAATCTGTACTGCCACCCGCTGTCCAGGTACGTATCCTGGCTGCGGCTCCCGTTTCACGAGAACTTCACTTGATGGGAGTAACGCAGCCGAAGCGCTCCGTACAGTTGCGGGCGCAGACAGCCGGTGCTGTTGTCGTGGTCCAGGCTGATAAAGGCGAGATGCTAAAGGCCGGCGATCTGGTGATACGGATTGATATCCGTGACCGCAAAGCCCGCCAGGGCCAGGCCAAGGCGTTGGTAGCCCAGCGCCAGGCCGAGTACCGCGCAGCGTCTGAGCTTTCCAAAAAGAAACTCAGCTCTAAGACCACGGTGGCCGAGGCTCAGGCGCTGCTGGAAGCGGCCAAGGCCTCGTTGCAAGGTATTGAGCTTGATATGCGTCATACCAGGGTAACAGCACCTTTCGCAGGGATCATTGAGCGGCGTTTCGTCGAGATTGGCGGCTACCTCGATGTGGGGGACCCAGTCGCGGACCTGTTGGATTTGTCGGAGGTCGTTATCAGTGGTCAGGCCTCAGAGCGGGATATCGGACAACTGCACACCGGTATGCCGGCTCGGTTGACTTTGTCTGGCGGTCAACAACTGACCGGTACGGTGACCTTTATTGCTCACGCGAGTGATACCGCAACCCGGACTTTCCAAGTTGAAGTCACCGCGTCCAATCAGGATCTTGTTGTGGCCAGTGGGATGACGGCCAAGATCAGTTTGAATCTGGGCACTACTCCAGGGCATCGCCTCACCCCTGCGGTACTTACACTGAATGACGAAGGTCGGGTTGGAGTCAAGATTATTGATAGCAGTAGCCGGGTACGTTTCCTACCGGTAGATCTGATCTCGGACACTCCTGATGGTATGTGGCTGGGTGGATTGCCGGATACGATCGAACTGATCACGGTGGGGCACGAATTTGTCTCGGCGGGTCAGCAGGTGACGGTCAGCCGTAACCTGCAATAGATCACGACTTAGTTTTATGTCTTTTGTTGGCACAGCGTTCAATTATTCGCGGACAGTGCTTTCCGTTCTGGTGTTCATTCTAATAGCGGGCTCATTTGCCTACCGGGATATTCCTAAAGAATCTGAGCCGGATATTGATATTCCGATCATTTATGTCACGATGAACCATGACGGCATATCTCCGGAAGATGCCGAGCGACTGCTGATTCGACCCCTGGAGCAGGAGTTGAAGACGATAGAAGGGGTTAAGGAGATGCGTTCGTCCGGTTACGAGGGCGGTGCCAACGTGTTGCTGGAGTTTGAGGCGGGGTTCGATGCGGATACCGCGCTGCAAGATGTCCGAGAAGCAGTCGATCTGGCGAAAACCCAACTCCCGGCAGCGTCCGATGACCCCGAAGTACACGAGGTTAACTTCAGTCTGTTTCCGGTTCTCGTCGTCATCCTTTCGGGAGATGTGCCGGATCGTGCTCTTTATGATCTCGCGCGGGATCTAAAGGATGCGGTCGAGGGAATTGGAGAGGTGCTTGAGGCAAAACTCGCCGGTAATCGAGATGAGGTCGTGGAGGTTATCGTTGATCCTTTGCGCTTGGAGAGTTACGGGCTTGATCCCGCCCTCGCCGCCGCTACTGTAAGTGGCTCGAATCTTTTGGTGGCCGCCGGGGTACAGGATACCGGGCAGGGACGCTTTTCGATCAAGGTGCCGGGCCTGTTCGAAAGTGTGCTGGATATCGTTGGCTTGCCGGTTTTAACTGACGGGGATTCAGTGGTCACTGTCGGTGACATTGCACAGGTCCGGCGCACCTTCCGGGATCCTTCAACTTACGCCCGAGTCAACGGTAGACCTGCTGTGGCCTTGGAAGTATCGAAACGTTCGGGAGAAAATGTCATCGCCACGATTGAGAAAATCCGAGCGGTGGTCAAAGGTGAACAGCTCAAGTGGCCAACGACACTGCGCGAGTCGGTAAAGGTCAGCTACTCGCAGGATCGCTCCAACCAGATTCGCACGATGCTGAGTGACTTGCAGAACAGTGTCCTCAGTGCCGTCATTCTGGTGATGGTGGTTGTTATTGCCGCGCTTGGCGTACGTAGTGGCGCCTTAGTCGGAATGGCGATTCCTGGTTCTTTTCTAACTGCCTTGCTGTTGCTTTATCTGCTGGAGGTGTCACTTAACATCGTAGTGTTGTTCAGCCTTATTCTTGCAGTCGGAATGCTCGTTGATGGTGCTATCGTCGTAACCGAGTTTGCCGACCGCAAGTTGAGTGAAGGGGTTTTCCGCCGGCAGGCTTATCTGCAGGCTTCTCAGCGCATGGCCGCCCCAATCATTGCCTCGACTGCGACCACACTTGCGGCCTTTTTGCCGTTGGTGTTCTGGCCTGGGATCGTTGGTGAGTTCATGAAGTTTCTGCCAATGACAGTGCTGATGACCCTGAGCGCCTCATTATTGATGGCGCTTATTTTCGTACCCACTGTAGGGGCCTTAATTGGTAAACCGGCTGACATCAGTAGCCGAGCCTTGCGCACCCTGAATGCAGGGGAAAGTGGTGATCTTTTCAGTATCAGCGGATTTACCGGTCGATATCTCAGGCTCTTGGCCCAGGCTGTGAAACGACCTGGCCAAGTGATGGCTTTGGCAATAGGATTGCTTATCGGCGTACTCCTCCTTTACGGACGCGTCGGCCCCGGGGTCGAATTTTTCCCCGATGTTGAGCCTGATAATGCTCAGATTCAGGTCCGTGCGCGTGGCAACCTGTCAGTAGATGAACAGGATGAGATCATGCGGGCGGTGGAGCAAAGGGTTTTGGATATTCGTGGCGTACGTACTTTTTATACGCGAGTGGGTGGTGATGCCAACAGCGAAGAAGCCGAGGATATCGTCGGCTCGATATCGCTGGAGTTTGCTGACTGGCGCCACCGCCCCCGCGTCAACCAGATTTTTCAGACATTGCGTGAGCGCTTGGCTGATTTTTCCGGGGTGATTATTGACCTGCGCAAGGAAGAAGGTGGACCACCGGTCGGCAAGCCGCTCCAACTACAACTTTCTTCCTATTATCCGGAACTGCTGGTACCAGCCGCTGCAATAGTTCGGGCCCAGTTCGACGGTATGACTGGGCTTAATAGTATCGAAGACTCCCGGCCATTGCCTGGTATCGATTGGACCCTGCAGGTCGACCGCGCCCAGGCCGCCAAGTACGGGGTCGATATTGGGAAGGTCGGCAATATGATCCAGATGACCACTGGCGGTTACAAAATTGGCGAATATCGTCCTGACGACAGTGCAGACGAGATCGAAATCCGGGTACGCTTTCCTGAGTCCGACAGGACTGTCACGGGCTTGAGTGAGGTCCGGGTTAGCACGTCAGCAGGTTCGATACCGGTATCGAACTTTGTGGCACGTGAGGCCCGCCAAAAAACTGGGATGCTGAAACGGGTCGACGGGTTCAGGGTAATCACGGTCAAAGCCGATGTTGATGACGGGGTGCTGGCCGACGCCAAATTGCAAGAACTAGAGTCGTGGCTGGCAAAGTCTCCTCTTGATCCTCGGATCCAGGTGACATTTAAGGGCGAGGATGAAGAGCAGGCCAAGGCCAAGGCATTCCTGGGCAAGGCTTTCTTGGTGGCATTGTTCGTGATGGGGCTGATACTGGTAACGCAGTTCAACAGTTTCTATCAAGCCTTATTGATACTTTTCGCTGTAGTGATGTCTACGGTCGGAGTGCTGATTGGTTTAATGGCTACCGGATCACCTTTTGGCATCGTTATGAACGGCATTGGTGTGATTGCTCTCGCCGGTATTGTGGTCAACAATAATATTGTCCTCATTGATACCTATGCGCGACTTCGTCAGACCATCGCAGATCCAGTAGAGGCGGTGCTGCGTACCGGGGCTCAGCGCCTGCGTCCGGTGATGTTAACTACAGTGACGACCATACTGGGACTGTTGCCGATGATGCTTGGTATTAATATAGATTTCCTTTCGCGAGAGGTGACCCAGGGTGCGCCTTCTACACAGTGGTGGACACAGTTAGCCACCTCGATCGTTTTTGGTCTGAGTTTTGCTACGGTGCTCACTCTGGTGGTGACGCCAAGCGCTCTGGTACTACAAGAGAATGTAGGTTCCTGGTGGACAGCCCGTCGGCTTAGCCGGGTATCGCCGGGTGGGGTCTGATCCGAACTCCAGATTGAACCGGATTCGAATAGTTTTCGTTCAGCGTGCCTTTACCCGTGCCCAGGTATCGCGCAAAGGAACAGTTCGGTTAAATATCATTTGTTCTGGTGCGCTATCACGATCAACACAAAAGTAACCAAGGCGTTCGAACTGGAAGGCAGTGCCGACAGTGGCTTCTACCAGGCTTGGCTCAATTTGTGCATCATCTATCGTGACTAGTGAATTTTCATTAAGACTATCGTGAAGATCTTCCTTAGAAGAGAAGCGCGGCTGTGAATCTTTGAACAGCGGCTGATACAGCCGAATCTGCGCTTTTTTGCTATGTCGGGCTGAGGTCCAATGAATGGTACCCTTGACCTTGCGGCCGTCAGATGGATTACCACCACGGCTTTGAGGGTCATAGGTGCAGTGCACTTGTGTGACGTTGCCCTGCTCATCGTGGATTACCTTGGTACATGTAACCAGGTAGGCATAGCGTAGTCGCACTTCGCGGCCAGGAGACAGGCGAAAGAATTTCCGCGGTGGATCTTCGATGAAGTCGTCATGTTCGATATAGAGTTCGCGGCAGAAACCCACAGCCCTTGAGCCACGAGAGGGGTCCGCCGGATGGTTGGCGGCCTCAAAGAATTCTTCCTGGTCTTGTGGATAGTTATCGATCACCAGTTTGAGAGGACGAGTGACTGCAAAAGCCCGCGCCGCAGTCCGATCAAGATCCTCACGGACACAGTTTTCCAGCACGCTGAGTTCAACGTGCTGCTGATTGCGTGTGACACCGATTCGGTTGCAAAAGTCCCGAATTGAAGCGGGCGAATAACCTCGCCGCCGCAGTCCGGAGAGGGTCGGCATACGTGGATCATCCCAGCCATCGACCACACGCTCGCTGACCAAGGTGGTCAAAAGCCGCTTGCTGACTACTGTGTATTCCAGTGACAGACGGGAGAACTCGGTCTGGTAAGGACGTGACGGGATCGATACGTGTTCAAGTACCCAATCATACAAAGCCCGGTTGTCCTCAAATTCGAGAGTACACAGCGAATGGGTCACCCCTTCGATAGCGTCTGACAGGGGATGGGTAAAGTCGTACATCGGGTAAATACACCAGGTATCCCCAGTATTATGGTGCGTCTGGTGGCGAATCCGGTATAGAGCGGGATCCCGCAGGTGTAGATTGGGTGACGTCATGTCTATCCGCGCCCGTAGAACGCGGCTACCGTCGGCAAATTCTCCAGCGCGCATCCGCCCTAGAAGTTCAAGGCTTTCTTCAGCACTGCGACCCCGGTACGGGCTGTTGCTGCCGGGAAGGGTGAGCGTGCCTCGGGTAGCACGAACTTCCTCAGCGCTCAGGTCGCAGACATAAGCATGACCATTCTCAACCAACTCGACTGCCCATTGGTATAACTGCTCAAAGTAGTCCGACGCATGCCGTAGTCGGTCACCCCAGTCAAAGCCTAGCCATTGCACGTCTTCCTTAATGGCTTTGACAAACTCCGGACTCTCGCGGTCGGGGTTGGTGTCGTCGAAGCGTAAAAAACAACGCCCGCTGAATTCATTTGCTAATCCAAAATTCAGACATATTGATTTTGCATGACCGATATGCAGATAGCCGTTGGGCTCGGGCGGAAAACGAGTCGTTATACCCTCAGGATACTTGCCAGCCGCTAGATCCGCGGTGATCTTCTGACGGATAAAGTGGGTAGGGGTTACGGTGTTATTGTTTTCGCGCATCAGTTTGTCAGTATGCCACGCGGATCCAGCGTATGTGTGGTTGCGCGTCCGGGTTCGGGCCGGAATATTCAGTTGATCTCAATATGAACCGTTACGTTGAGCGTGCTACGCCGTGGGTTTAGATGGCGCAACTTTAGGCAACCGCTGTTGAGGTTGCAACAATTTTAAGGCAGAAAATAGTTTTATCTGACCGAGTTTCGACGTTTTAGAACTAATGCTAACTCGTTAAAACCACTCGGGTGCGTAACTCTCTGGTCTTGTTGGGGTGGCCAGTGCCATCGGGTCGCTGGGAAAATCTCTTCCAGCGATTCAATGGCACAGTGCCAGGGCGGTCCGCCTTCGTGGTCAGTCTGCATGAACAGGCCCAATAGCAGCCCTTTGGCAGTTAACCACCGGTACAGACGGTCGGCATAGTTGTGCCACAAGGCTGGCTCCAGCGCACAAAGAGCCGTTTGCTCATAAATGATATCAAATGCCTGTGTTGACTCCCAGGCAAGCAGATCAGCTTGGATGACATCAGCCCGCAACCCCTTTTGATGGAGTTTTGTATTGAGTGTCTCGATCGCACTTGGTGCGAAATCAATAGCGGTGACGGCATAGCCCTGTTCACAAAGTGTCACGACCTCGTGGCCGCAACCACAGGCGGGCACCAGTATCCGGGCCGGGGGCGGGCACATCGAGGGAAACCAGTGACTGAGTGCTGGACTGGATTGCCCCCGATCCCATGCGGTTTTCCTATCCTGGTAGCGATTTTCCCAAACATCTTGTTGATTTGGCTCGGTGAACGTGATAGTCATAACTATGTTATTAGACAGAAAACGGCACATTGAAGGCCAAATTCAAAAACCAATCATTATAGGAATTGGCACGCAAGCATAAAACGCAAGGATAACCGAGGAGGGTGAAGATAATGGATTACCAGACAGAGGATATTCGAAATGTGGCTTTTGCCGGCCACGCTGGCGCGGGCAAGACGATGTTAGTAGAGCAGATTCTGGCTCAAGCTGGTGCGATTAAGGCTCCGGGCGCAATCGAGAAAGGTACCACGGTTAGTGACTGGGATGAACTTGAGAAAAAGCACGGTCACTCGCTTTCGTCTTCACTCGCTGGGTTCGATTACCGTAACATCCATATCAACCTGCTGGATACCCCCGGTTACCCGGACTTTATTGGTGCAGCGCTCAGCGTCTTGCCCGCCGTTGAAACAGTGGCTGTGGTGATCAATGCCCAGCGAGGTGTTGAGAGCGCCAGTCGCCGAATGATGAGTTGGGCCCAGAGTCAGGATCAGTGCCGTATGGTGGTGATTAACCATATCGACAATGATCAGGCTGATCTCGAGGCAATCTACCAGGAGGTACGCGAAGCTTTTGGCGACGAATGTCTTGCGGTTAACCTGCCGTCCAGTGACAGTAAGGAGGTCATAGACTGTTTCTTCAAAGCTGACGGAGAGCCAGCGTTTTCCTCAGCGGAAAGTTCCCACACAGCGATTGTAGATCAGGCGGTTGAAGTGGATGAGGAGCTCATGGAGATTTACCTTGATCAGGGCGAGGTCTCGGCGGAACAGTTGCATGATGCGTTTGAACAGGCGATGCGCGAGGGGCACCTTGTCCCGGTGTGTTTCGTATCTGCCCATACCGGAATTGGGATTCCTGAACTACTGGATTTTATTGTTCGCCTGTTGCCCAGTCCTGCCGAAGGAAACCCTCCTCATTTTAAAAATGGCTTCGGTGATGATGCCCAAAAGGTTGAAGTCAGCCCCGACCCGGAAAAACATGTACTGGCCCATGTGTTCAAAGTCTCTTTTGATTCATTTGTCGGGCGCCAGACCCTGCTTCGTGTACACCAGGGCCGGGTCCGCAAGGATATGCAGTTATTCGTGGGCGATGCCCGTAAGCCTCTAAAAATCAGCAACTTGTCAATTCCATTGGGCAAGGAAAGCAGCGAGTTGCGCGTCGCAGTTCCCGGTGACCTTGCGCTGGTGTCCAAAGTTGATGGTCTGTCCTACGATGATGTACTGCATGACTCGCATGATGAAGATCTCATTCACCTCGAGCCGTTGAATCTTCCCGCGCCGATGGCTGGTGTATCGATTACAGCGAGTAGTCGAGGCGATGAACAAAAGATAGCGGACGTGTTGTTGCGCCTCACCGCGTCTGATCCCTGCCTGCGGGTAGAGCAGGATCCGGTCGCCAACGAGACGGTTCTGCGCGGAACTGGTGAACTGCATCTACGCCTGGCTATTGAACGTATGTCCGACCAGTATGACCTCAAGGTCACGACCGGGGTGCCGTCTATTCCCTACCGGGAAACCATTGGCAAAACGGCCAAAGGTCATTGCCGGCACAAGAAACAGACCGGCGGCGCAGGCCAATTTGGCGAAGTGTTCTTGGAAATTGAGCCGTTACCTCGTGGTTCGGGTTTCGAGTTCGCCAATAAAATCGTCGGCGGGGTGATTCCAGCTCAATTTATTCCTGCGGTGGAAAAGGGGGTACGCAGCGTTCTTAATGGAGGTGCGATAGCCGGATTTCCCATGCAGGACGTTCGGGTCAAGGTCTATGACGGAAAGCATCACCCGGTCGATTCTAAGGAAGTGGCCTTTGTGAACGCTGGGCGCAAGGCATTTCTGGACGCTATTGCCAACGCCAAACCGCTGATTCTGGAACCGGTAGTCAATATTGAGGCGATGGTTCCAGCTGACAATATGGGAGACATTGCAGGCGATCTTTCATCAAGGCGTGGTCGGGTAGTTAGTACCGATGTGGTCAGTGCAGGACGCATGATGATCTGCGGCCAGGTGCCTCTGGCGGAAATGACTGATTACCAGTCTCGGCTAAAGTCGGTGACGGGTGGGGAGGGTAGCTACAGCATGGGGTTTGCCAACTATGAACCCGCGCCAGCCGCGATACAGAAACAACTGATGTCGACTTTCGAACACCCCGAGGAGGATTGACGAACTACGGCTTGCGTTCATGCGGTGATATAATTCGCGCCGTTTTGCGCCGCCAGGGGGGTGACGCAAGCAAAGTTCCTGGGTTATCACAGTGCACGCAACGAAAACCGACGATCTTCGTATTGTTGACATCCGAGATGTTGCCAATCCGGCAACGGTTGTCGCCGAATTTCCCGTGAATCAACGGATGGCCGAAGTAGTTTTTGCGGCCCGCCAGGATATTCACCAGATACTGCACGGCCACGATGACCGTCTTATCGTCGTAGTTGGGCCATGCTCGATTCATGATTCTTCGGCGGCACTGGAATATGCTGGTCGACTGTCGCCGTTGGTAAGTCAGTATGCAGACGAGCTGGTGTTGATCATGCGAGTCTACTTTGAGAAGCCGCGCACTACTGTTGGTTGGAAAGGGCTGATCAATGATCCGGGCCTCGACGGGTCGTTTGATATTAACCGGGGCTTGCGCAAAGCACGCAAACTGTTGGCTGATATCAATGAACTGGGTGTCGCGGCGGGAACCGAGTACTTGGATCTGTTAACCCCCCAATATTTGGCCGACCTTGTAAGTTGGGGGGCTATTGGTGCACGGACCACCGAGAGTCAGCTACATCGCGAGATGGCATCTGGACTCTCTTGTCCAGTAGGATTCAAAAACGGCACGGACGGTAATCTAAAGATTGCAGTCGATGCTGTTGGAGCGGCACAACATCCGCATCATTTTCTGACCCTTACCAAGGAAGGGCGCTCGGCTATTTATGCCACTGCTGGCAATGATGATGGTCACGTGATTCTTCGCGGTGGTATTGAGCCTAATTATGACTCCCCAAGTCTCGATCGAGCGGCAACGCTGATGTCCAAGGCCGGTATTCCAGTTCGCCTTATGGTCGACTGCAGTCATGCTAACAGCGACAAGGATCCACAGCGCCAGCCCCAGGTAGTCGGGGCCGTCTGCGATCAACTGGCCGCTGGCGAACGCCGTCTGATGGGGGTCATGATCGAGAGTCATCTGCAATCGGGTCGCCAGGATATTGTCCCTGGCGAGACTCTGACTTACGGTCAGAGTATTACTGACGCCTGCATTGGCTGGGAGGACACGCTGCCACTGTTGTCGTGCCTGGCTGAGGCGGTCCGGAACCGGCGCCGCGGATAATACTGAGCCAGCACTGACTTACTGAGTTCTTTGGTTTTGTTGGGGTGCTTAAACCTTATGGGTTAATCAAAAAATTTAGTCAGCGCCTGGGTTCGAAGGTGCTAATGTTGGCGTTAGCGATGAATGCTTGGTGCCAAGCGCGCTTAGGCAATCGGCTGTTATCAACACGTTCATCGATGGCTCGACCCTATTCCCGGAGACTTTAAGTAATGATCAGGCCTCATGGTTCAGATTCCCTCACTGCACTGCTGGTAGAGGACTCGGCGCGTCGCGCGGCGCTGGAAGCGCAAGCCGTCAAACTACCACAATTGATCATCAGTTCTGCGGCTGCGGCCAATGCCGTGATGCTGGGAGCCGGATATTTCACGCCTCTAACCGGGTTTATGAATAAGGCTGACGCGCTTAGTGTGGCAGCTGACATGCGTACCAGCGATGGGCTGTTCTGGCCCGTACCGGTGCTCAACCTCGTAGCCGATGGTCACGGGGTTGTTGTGGGTTCAAAGATCGCATTGCGTGATCCGAATGTATCCGGTGATCCGGTGATTGCCATTCAGAAGGTTGAAGCTGTCGAGGAACTGACTGATGAAGAAATCGATCTCATCACACAACAAGTGTACCGCACCGGAGATCCCGGGCATCCGGGTGTTGCGACCTTTACCTCTTTAGGAAACTTTGTAATCTCAGGGCCGATCGAGGTGTTGAATCTCAGTTATTTTGAAAGTGAGTTCCCTGACACATTCCGCACGGCTGGCCAGATTCGTGAGGAGATCGCCGAACGCGGTTGGGAGACTGTGGTCGCGTTTCAGACGCGCAACCCCATGCACCGTGCTCATGAAGAACTGTGCAAGATAGCCAGTGACACGGTAGGCGCTGATGGCGTGCTGATCCACATGCTGCTGGGCAAACTCAAGCCCGGCGATATACCTGCCGAGGTACGAGATGCCGCTATCCGCAAGATGGTCGATCTGTATTTTCCCTCTAATTCAGTAATGATCGGCGGTTATGGCTTTGACATGCTCTACGCGGGACCGCGAGAAGCAGTGTTGCATGCGCTGTTCCGACAGAATGCTGGTTGCACACATCTGATTGTCGGGCGTGATCATGCTGGGGTTGGTGATTTTTACGGCGCTTTTGATGCGCAGGAGATTTTTGATGAAGAAGTGCCGTCAGATGCACTTGATATTGAAATTTTTCGAGCAGATCACACCGCCTACTCAAAGAAGCTGAACAGGGTAGTGATGATGCGTGATGCACCAGATCACGAGAAAGAAGACTTTGTATTACTATCCGGCACCCGGGTTCGGGAGATGCTTGCAGCGGGAGAGGATCTACCGCTGGAATTTGCGCGCCCTGAAGTGGCGCGTATCCTGATGGATCATTATGCTCAGGGCACTGCGCAAGTCGCCTGATACTTCGGGGCTATCCAGTAGGTTGCCCGGAGCAGTCGTTATAGTCCGTCGAATTGGTCTGCGGGGATGCTTTCTTTTTCCAGCATAACCGGTATGTTGTCATCTATCCGGTAGATTCGCTGCTGGTTGTTAGTGATTAACCCCTCATTCAGTGGCGTGGTTACGACCTTGTCATCGGCAGTGGCGATACTCCCCGCAGCGATCTGTTTGTTTATCAGAGTCAGTTGCTCAAGACTGAGCACGGTCAGTGCTTGTTTGCTAACCGGGCAGCAGAGGATTTCCAGAAGTTTGCGGTCTATAGGCATAGAGTCTCAGAGGGTCTGCCGGATACTCATGGATGGGTTGTAACTTGTATTATCTAACTAAGTATACTCCGGGTGCCTGGTACAGGCATCTATTGCCTGACCATTACAAGTAACCAGGATTTCAGCAACTATGACTTCTGGCTCCCGGCGCGCCGTCTTGAGTGCAATTTTCGGTAACGCACTTTTAACCATACTCAAATTTGCTGTTGCGTTGCCGACTCACTCTGCTGCCATGATGAACGAGGCAGTGCATAGCTTAATGGATACCTTGAATCAGGTATTTCTTTTGATTGGCCTGGCCCAGGGCAAACGGCAGGCCGATGCCCGTTACGCATTCGGTCACGGGCAGAAAAAATACCTTTGGAATCTCTGGAGCGCCATCGGCCTTTTCTCAATCGGCTGCGGGCTTGGGTTGGCGCATGCCTGGCATGCCTGGCACCAGTTGCATGAAGGCGTTGGGGTTTCTGTTATTGCCATCGGCGATTTCAATATCGACTCGATCTGGCTGGCAGCTGTAGTATTGGCGATCGCGTTCGTTGTTGAGGGTTACGTGTTGCGTATCGCCTGGGCGGAATTTTCCAGTCGTGCACGCTTACAATCGCTGTCGCCTTGGCGAAAATTGTTTCGGGCGAGTGATCCGACCCTGCTGGCAGTGGTGCTTGAGGATGCAATCGCGGTTACCGGACTGATGTTGGCGAGTTGCGGCATTGCCTTATCCCGACTGACGGGTAATGCAGGTTGGGATGTCGGGTTTTCTATTGCTATTGCACTAATGCTGGGAGTTACGGCAATTATACTGGGTGCCATCAATATGCGGTTTCTGTCGGATGTGCGAGATCGCGAGGCGGAAAGAATTTTCGAGACAATCGCCAAGGCGCACCGTGAAGTCGAGGAATACCACGATCTACGTAGCATCGTCGTAGACGAGGATCACACCGTACTGGTTGCCGAAGTCGAGATGCGCGAAGAGGCAGTTCTTGCGGGATTACGTGATCAAATTGATAAGCACGAGACAGCATTACTGGCTGCATTGCCTGAGTCACGCCGCTCAGACCCTGCGCTTCAGTCCTACGTCGCCGACCGTGCTGCGGTTCAGGCGACCTTGGAGCGCATAGAACGTATAATTGATGAACTCGAAGCCCAACTTCGTGAGCGTTGCCCCCGGGTGTCGCATGTCACTATTGAAGTGCAGGGCATCGTTGAAGATAAGTCGTTGCAGCCTGAAACCAACCCCAGAGAATTAGAAGACCTATGACAAAGATCGTTTTATCCGTTACCTCATTATCGGTGGCCCTACTGATTGGGTCGTTGGCTATGGCTGATGATGTGCCACAAACCTCGCGCGAGCAGTTCAGTTATGCCCTAGGGTTTCAGATAGGCAGTCAGATTGCACAACAGATGAAGGCCGATAATCTCGATTTGGATCCGGTGCAACTGGCGCAGGCAATTGAAGACGTACTTGCAGGGCGTGCCCCGGCAATGACGGATCAGCAGATGGCAGCAGCGATCACCGAAGCGCGAAAGCACGCACAGGAGGAGACAATGGCAAAGTCGCAGGGAAGTGCCAGCGCCGGGGCTGCATTCCGGGCTGAATATGGACAGCGCGAAGGCGTGCGTACAACAGACAGCGGGATTCTTTACACCGTCTTGGTCGAAGGAGGTGGAAAACAGCCACAGGCAAGTGACACTGTGGTCGTGCATTACCGCGGTACGCTGATTGACGGCACCGAGTTCGATAGCTCGTTCAAACGTAACCAGCCTGCGACATTCAGCTTGGGTGGCATTATTCCTGGCTGGCAGGAGATTCTTCAACTGATGTCTGAGGGATCACGGTGGGAGGTGGTGATCCCGCCGGAACTTGCCTATGGCAGCGTTGGTGCTGGCGGAGCTATTGGTCCTGAGGAGACTCTGGTTTTTGAGATCGAGTTGCGCGAGATCAAGTAGTTTGGGACTGCCGGGCACTCGGCCAAGGAGATTTCTGATGCACGATCTTCAACATTAAGAAGGTAAGGCCGTCATTACTGTTGAGCAGAAATCCAAGAAAGACCTGGAGTTGGCCGACATTGGATATGTCATGGTATCGAGGCAGATTGTATTGCCGGCAAGGATGACGATTTACTCCAGAACTCAAAGGTGGGAGAGCTGTTTCTTGGAAGCTAGGCAGTGTTGCCGGCCTTGATTAGCTAGGTAGATTCATCGCGATTACTCCGATCGCCACCAGCAGTGCAGCCGCAATACGCAGCCTGCCAGCAGGCTCGCGCAGGAAGTAAACGCCAATCAACGCTGCCATGATGACGCTGGTCTCGCGCAGTGTTGCTACCACAGCCATCGGGCTGTAGTACATAACAAATATAACAGTGCCGTAGGCGATCGCTTTCGCTATTCCTCCGCCCACGACCCGCGCGGTATCCTCGCGCCACAAGCTCAGCATTTCGGCTGGACGTCGAAGAAAAACAAAAAGACCAAAGACGAGTCCGTTCATGAGGAACAGCCAACCGATATAAGATAATGCAACCTCGCCCTGACGTACGCCCAACCCATCGACCAATGTGTAGGCGGCAATAAAGCCCCCAGTAATAAGGGCTCGCGATGTTGATCGATGATTTCGTGTTTTCGAGTTAGCGCCGGATATGGCCAGTAACATGATGCCGATGCTGGTAATCACGATACCAAACAGCGTCAGTACCGGGAGTTGTTCCTGGGCAATTACAATGCCGCCGAGGGCTACCAGCAGCGGAGCGCTGCCTCGTGAAATAGGGTAGACGTGGCTTAAGTCACCTACCCGGTAGGCGCTGACCAGAAACAGGTAATACCCGAAATGAAGGACGACCGAACCTGCCATGTAGGGTAGTGCAGTAAGTGTTGGAATTGGGACCGCCAAGACCAGCAATAGCCCTGCGGCTGCGGTGACCAGGCTGAGGGCGCCCACTGACACCAAAGGGTCAGCGGCGGTTTTAACCAGGGTATTCCATGCGGCATGCAGCAGTGCTGCGCCAAGAACCAAAACGGTAGTTTCAATCAGCACCAAACTGTAGACATGGGAAGGTTAGACCCATACTTATAAGCGCATACCACAGTAGACGATAACAAAAATTTTGGGTGGTTCAAATTTTCTTTGTTTAGCTGTGACATTTGCCGCCTTTCACACAAAATTGTACGCTGGGGGAGTATTCAATATTTGAAGGCGAACGTAGAATAACGCGGAAACAGTAAGCGTAGTGATGCAAATTATGACACGGAGGTATTTTGAAGATTCTTTTTGCTGATAAGTTTCCAGATTCGGGAATGACACAACTGTGCCAGCAGGGTCACGAATGTGTTTCTCAACCGGACTTGGATGGTAACACCCTGGTAGAGGCAATTGGCGATGCCGAAGTGCTGGTTGTTAGAAGCACCCGGGTGACCGGCGAGACAATCGCCGCTGCGGCGGCATTGCGCCTTGTGATTCGCGCAGGTGCTGGAACCAACACGATTGATAAAGAAGCCGCTGCAACTCGTAAGATTCCGGTCTGTAACGTGCCAGGAAAAAATGCCATAGCGGTCGCTGAACTGGTCATTGGCTTACTGATAGCTATCGACCGCAATATTCCCGATAACGTAATTGACTTGCGAGCGGGCCAATGGAACAAGAAAAAGTATGCTGCAGCGAAAGGCTTATACGGTCGCCATATGGGCATCGTGGGCCTGGGTGCCATAGGCCTTGCTGTTGCACAGCGGGCCCGTGCTTTTGGTATTCATGTATACGTTGTAGATAAACCCGATCGTAAACCGGAAATGCAAGAGCAAATCAGCAAGCTCGAACTACAGACAGTGCCAGATTTGTCAACGCTGCTGGCATGTTGCGATATTCTCAGCCTGAATGTCCCAGCAGCACCTGAAACTCGGAACTTAGTGGACAGCACTTTTCTCGCGGCGGTGCAGCCGGGAACCATTATCCTGAACGCATCGCGCAGCGACGTGATAGACGAAGCCGCCTTGCTTAAAGCGATGGATGAAAAAGGTGTGCGTGGTGGACTCGACGTGTACGCCGATGAGCCCGCAGCAGGCCAATCATCTTTTGATTCGCAATTGGCCATGCATGCTAACGTCTACGGTACACACCATATCGGTGCCTCGACCGATCAGGCCCAAGCAGCGGTAGCTGATGGTGTATTGGAGATCATTGAAGCCTTTGGCGCAGGGCAGGTTCTGCACTGTGTCAACGGCCAGGCATAGTGTTGATTTTTTCGCGGAGCAAGAATTATGAGTGAACGGATGCACAATTTCAGCGCAGGCCCTTGTACGTTGCCGCTTTCAGTACTTGAGGAGGCCCAGGCTGAGTTCGTTGATTACCAGGGAGCTGGCATGTCTCTGATAGAGATGAGTCATCGGGGGAAGCAATTTGTCGCGGTACACGAGGAGGCGGTTGAACTGGTCCGCAGTGTGTTTGGGGTTCCCGGAGACTTTGAGGTGCTTTTTCTACAGGGCGGCGCCACGCTGCAGTTTGCGATGGTGCCAATGAACCTGCTGGGTGAAGGGCGCAAAGGGGGGTACGTTAACTCTGGCAGTTGGGGCAAGGGGGCTATCACTGATGCTAAACCCTACGGTGAAATCTACACCGCCTGGGATGGGGCGGGGTGTAACTATACCCGTATGCCCAAATCCGGTGAGTTGGAGATTCAGCCGGGCACCCGTTATCTGCACATCACCTCCAACGAGACTATCGGCGGCGTCCGCTTTAGAGACTGGCCGCAAGTGGACGTACCGTTGGTCGCTGATATGTCATCGGACTATATGTCCCGACCGATTCCCTGGGAAAGCTTTGACCTGGTGTACGGTGGTGTACAGAAAAACCTTGGGCCAGCGGGTATGGCAATGGTGATCGTCCGCAAGACGGCGATCGAGGACAACAACCGCGACATCGCTCGGTATCTTCGCTACGACATACACTCAGATAAGGGCTCCATGTTTAATACGCCACCGGTTTTCCCGATTTACATTTTAGGTAAAGTTCTGAAATGGATGCAGGGCAGGGGCGGCATAGACGCTGTAGCGCGTGAGGCTGAAGCAAAGGCGGACATTCTCTACCAGGTAATTGACACCAGCGATGGCTATTACCATTGCCCAGTAGATGTCGAATCCCGGTCAGTGATGAATGTGGTGTTTCGCCTGCCCAGTGAAGATCTTGAAAAGACTTTTCTGACGCAAGCGGGTGAGGAAAAGTTATTGAATCTCAAGGGCCACCGCAGCGTGGGGGGCTGCCGGGCGAGTATTTACAACGCGATGCCACGCGAGGGTGTGCAGGCGTTAGCGGATTTCATGACGACTTTTCGTTTAGCGCACCCCGGTTGAGTTTCGTGTTGCGTATTAGGTCAGAGGGGGGATAAGTGACGCAGATTCGCGCTTTCAGGCCGTATGTAGTGGCTCCACAGCATGCCATTGCAGTGGTGAGCCCGGCCTATGATTCGATGAGTCCGGCACAGCGGCGCATATTTTGCGAAACTCATCCGAAAAATTACATCAATACTATGCAGGCAGCGGATGATTTCCCCATCAGTGAGCGGCCGACAGAAGCGCAAGTCCTAGAGGGTAATGCCCGGCAATTACAGGCAATGTTGAAAAACGGCTCTTACCGGGACTCGGACACCGATGCTGTTTTTATTTACCAGCTTAGTATTGATGGCCATACACAGACTGGTGTGGTCGCTGAGATCCCGGTCGGTGAATATCAGAATGGATCTATCCGCAGGCATGAAGAGACCCGTAAGGAGCATGAGGAGCGTCTTAGCCGTTATCTTGATATCGTTGGTGCGAGTTCTAGTCCGATCTGTCTCGCATATGCCGGATCTACAGAAATCGATGCGATAGTTGAGTCTGTAACCCAGGGCGACCCAGTGCTAGATTTTGTGTTGCCGGATGGCGTTTGCCAGCGGTTGTGGCGGGTCACCGATGCTTCACAGTGCGATGGCCTTTGCCAGGCATTCTCTGGTATGGGTGCAACCTACCTGACTGACGGGCATCATCGTGCAGCTTCGACATTGCGACATGCTGCCAGTCGCCGGGCTACCGGCAAGACTGATGGTCCGTGGGATTATCTGCTGGTCGCATTGTTTCCAGCGGATCAACTGCGGGTTTTGGCTTTTAATCGTTGCGTGCGGGATTTGGGCGGCAGAACTACAACCAATCTACTGACCGAACTGGCGAAAGACTTCGTTGTTGAGCCTATAAGCGACGATCATGCTGCCGAGTTCCCCGCACAGCGCGGCCAGTTCCTGATGCTATTGGATGGGCAGACCATACTGCTCACCCTGCGTCGCCCGGTGTTGGACAAATCACCCATGCGGAATCTAGATGTCTCTATTTTGCAGGAGCGCATTCTAGAGCCTTTATTGGGGATTAGTGACGTGCGTGGCGATCCACGGCTGGATTACGTGACCGGCGACAGCGGGCTAGAAGGCCTGCGAGCTCGCTGTAGCGAGGGCTGGCAGCTGGGATTCGCCTGTTTTCCGACTTCATTGACAGAACTGATGGCGGTTGCCGACGCGAGCGAGGTTATGCCGCCCAAGTCGACTTGTTTTGATCCTAAGCCTCGCTCCGGAATATTTGTACGGATGTCCTGACAATCTTGTCTGTTAGGCCATTGCTGAGACTCAAGACCGGAATTTGACTCTGAGCACAGCACATACCCGGTCCGGCGGGATGACTGGGGCCTTTATATTAGTGCATTGGTCTACAGTGTCGCCCTGTGATGGTGACATGTCGCCACAAAAACAACTCTGTTCGGCTTCCTATCTAGAATGCCGTCCTGTGTCCAGTATTGATGCCAACCAAGGTGGTCCCTGCGATGAGTGATGAGTCAGAGGATGATCTGGATCTAAAAAGCCTGTCTGACGAAGAGCTCGTCGAGCAGATGCATGACGATCTCTATGACGGCCTCAAAGAGGAGATTGAAGAGGGGACTAATATTCTCCTGGAAAGGGGTTGGGCGCCAGACAAGCTTCTGGCTGATGCCCTGGTCGAGGGTATGCGTATCGTCGGTATCGATTTTCGTGACGGAATTCTTTTCGTACCGGAAGTCTTGATGTCTGCGAATGCGATGAAAGGCGGCATGGCGATCCTACGGCCACTACTGGCAGAGACGGGTGCAGAATCGATTGGCACTGTCGTTATCGGCACGGTCAAAGGTGATATTCACGACATCGGCAAGAACCTGGTTGGAATGATGCTTGAGGGCGCAGGCTTTGAAGTCTTTGATATCGGCATCAACAACCCGGTGGAAAATTACCTGGCCGCGATTGAGGAACACAAACCGGATATAGTTGGTATGTCGGCACTGCTTACCACCACCATGCCGTACATGAAAGTAGTGATCGATACCCTGGTTGAACAGGGTATGCGCGATGACTATGTTGTGCTGGTGGGAGGTGCTCCGTTGAATGAGGAATTCAGTCAGGCCATCGGGGCTGATGCGTACTGCCGCGATGCGGCGGTCGCGGTGGAGACTGCCAAGCAAATGATTGCTGAGCTCAGGGCGCGGCGAAAATCTGCATAACTTAGCATCGGCTGGCAGTGGTTTGACCTAGCGTTTCCTCGCTAAATTCCATCTTCCATATTGGATGTGAAGAACGCCGTCACCTATTTGCGAGAGAAAGGTTATGCCCGCAACGTCGTCGTCAGGAAAGAGTCTTGTTATTGCCTGTGGCGCGTTGGCTCATGAGATCACTGCGCTGGTTCGACTCAACAAGTGGCACCACCTTGAAATCCAGTGTCTTCCGGCAAGTCTTCATAATCACCCACGCCTGATTGCCCCGGCGGTGCGCGAACGGGTGCGGCAGTTTCGAGATGCGTTCGATTCTATTTTTGTCGCTTATGCCGACTGTGGTACGGGAGGTGCACTGGATGCGGTTCTCGCAGAAGAACAGGTAGAAAGGCTTCCTGGTGCTCATTGTTATGAGTTTTTCTGGGGATCACAAGCCTTTCTCGACAGACATGATCGTGAACCTGGGATTTTCTATCTGACTGATTTTCTGGCGCGTCATTTTGACCGACTGGTGATGGAGGAGCTTGGCATTAAACGCCATCCACAACTTCTGGAAACCTACTTTTCGGCATACACCAAGCTGATATATCTTGCTCAGACTGACTCGAAGGAAACTCTGGAAAGTGCCCGCTCGGCAGCGCAATCCCTGGGACTGGAATTCGAACATATCAGAACCGGTTACGGAGAGCTGGAGACCAGTTTGACCGCCTTCTGTCGGGGTTCGGCAGCAAAGGAGATCCAATGGCAAAGTTGATCACTGTTTTTTGGCGGGATATCCCTTCGCAGGTCATGGCCCGCAAGGGCCGGCAGACCGTAAGGCTTATGTTGACGCAGCGTTTTCAGGACGCAATCGATCGTGCCGCTATGCGGGCCGGTAAAGGTTCGTCAGATGCTTACCTAAGTGAATGGCGTCGCGAGAGCGTGACCTGTAGTGACGACGATCTTGATCAGATGGCGGCGCAAGCAGTAGAACGCCTTGAGGCTGCACACACGGATGAGAGCCTCTTGGCCCTGATTAGAGCTAAGGGCAGCGCCAGCGCTGACACTTCACAGACTGACTGAATCTGATGTATGCCCTGCGACAATGGTCTGTCCGCAATGCGAGAGTACTGGAGTGGCTGTATGAATATTTTGAAGGGTTCATGATTGCCTTGGATCCACTGTGGCTTTTGATTGGGTATGACCGTATCGAGGGGCCGATTTGCGCAATGGAACGGCAGGTCAAGGCAGCATTATTCGATTGCCAAATGTGTGGGCACTGCGTGCTCAGCCAAACCGGCATGTCCTGTCCAATGAACTGCCCTAAGGAATTACGTAACGGCCCCTGTGGTGGTGTCCGGGAAAACGGGTTTTGCGAAGTCAAGCCGCAGATGCGCTGTGTCTGGGTAGATGCCTGGGAGGGCTCCGTGCGCATGCGTAACGACTCCGGTATCCAGTGTGTACAGCCGCCGTTGGCGCAGGGTCTTCGCGGCCGCTCGGCGTGGTTGCGGGAAGTGCGTGAGAAACGGGATCTGGGATTCTTCGCCAAAGCGGGCCAACATGGTGGAAATTGAAGAGCTGGCACCTGGCGAACCCTTGCCAATTTTGGATGGGCATTCTTCGCCTGGCCGACTCGAGAGGGTATTACGTGCAGGTCAGTTTGCGGTCACCACGGAGATTGCGCCACCCGATACAGCGGATGCGCAGGCCGTTTTTGAGCGCGCCAGTGTGTTTGATGGTTGGGTCGATGCTATTAATGCGACGGATGGATCAGGAGCGAACTGTCACATGTCGAGCGTTGGAGTTTGCGCTCTGCTGACGCGCAGAGGCTATGCGATGGTCATGCAGGTCTCCTGTCGGGACCGTAACCGGATTGCGATCCAGGGCGACGTGTTGGGAGCAGCGGCTATGGGCGTAACCAGCATCCTTTGCCTTACAGGCGATGGGGTGCAGGCTGGGGATCAACCCAATGCTAAGCCGGTGTTTGATTTTGATTGTATGAGTTTGTTGCGAACGATTACATCCATGCGTGATCAGGGTGAGTTTCTCAGCGGGCGGATGCTCAGCAACCCGCCACGAGTTTTTGTCGGCGCTGCGGCTAATCCTTTTGCCCCACCATTGGATTATCGCCCTTTGCGGCTGAAGAAGAAGATCGATGCCGGCGCGCAGTTTGTGCAGACCCAATACTGTTTCGATATTCAACGACTCAAGCAGTACATGGCCGAGGTTTATGACATGGGTCTGACCGAGCGTTGCTACATCCTGGTAGGTGTTGGCCCACTTGCTTCGGCCCGTACCGCGGTCTGGATTCGCGATAATGTACCTGGCGTACATATTCCAGATGACATAATTCGCCGCCTGCTGGCAGCGCACAATCCGAGAGAAGAAGGCATTCGCATATGCGCTGAGATGATCCAGGCGATCCGGACGATTGAGGGCGTGCACGGTGTCCATATCATGGCTTATCGACAGGAAGAACGGGTAAGCGACATAGTCAAGGAGTCTGGTGTGCTTGAGGGGAGAGTCCCTTGGCATCCTGGTATGGCACAACGTTTAATTCATTAAGAGGATAAGCAGGTGACGGTAACTGTTGTCAGTTCAGCCACAAAGGAAGTGAAGATTGGGTTTGATCAGCCATTTTGCATGATCGGAGAGAGGATTAATCCGACCGGACGCAAGGTGCTGGCTGCTGAAATGAAACTAGGGAATTACGCTCGCGTGGAGTTGGATGCTCTGGCTCAGGTGGCCGCAGGCGCTCATATGCTCGATGTCAATGCTGGAATCCCGCTCGCCGATGAGCCGGCTATATTGGCCGAGTGCATTCAACTGGTACAGTCACTGACTAATGTACCACTGTCTATCGATTCTTCTATTGTTGCAGCACTAGAGTCGGGGCTAGCTGTCTACCAGGGTAAGGCACTGGTTAATTCGGTCACGGGTGAAGAAGAAAGAATGGAGCAGGTCTTACCGCTGGTAAAGAAATACGGTGCAGCTGTAGTGGCTATATCGAATGACGAAACAGGGATCTCCGAGGATCCGAACGTGCGCTTCGATGTGGCCCGAAAGATCGTTGAGCGCGCAGCCGATTACGGTATTCCTGCTGAGGATGTGGTGGTTGATCCACTGGTGATGCCGATCGGCGCCCTGAATGATTCGGGCCGACAGGTGATGCATATTCTGAAGCGACTGCGCGATGAATTAAAGGTCAACAGCACCTGCGGCGCATCGAACGTCAGTTTCGGCTTACCTAACCGTAATGGCTTGAATGCGGCGTTCTTAACCATGGCCATTGGCGCCGGGATGACATCAGCTATTACCAGCCCATTGCACGGCGATGTTATGGCAGCTGTGATGGGGGCGGATGTCATGATGGGGCACGATCCAGATTGTCTGCGCTGGATTGCACGCTATCGCGACCCACCGGGCGAAGGTCTGTCCGGTGTTCGAGAGGGTCGCCGTCGTGGTCGGCGTCGGGCAACCGGTGGCTGAGCAATACACTCCAGGCAGTTGTCTATGTGGAGCTGTGTCGTTTACGGTCCGTGGGCCGCTTCGTCCGGTGTTGGTCTGCCATTGTTCACAGTGCCGCAAGACCAGCGGTCATTACTGGGCGGCAACAGCAGCGCCGTCGGACTGTGTTGAGTTTACGCATGACGACGCTCTGGAATGGTTTAAATCCTCTGCTCAGGCGCAAAGAGGGTTTTGCCGTCGTTGTGGATCTAGCTTGTTCTGGCGTCACGCGGCCCGCGATGCCTGGGCGATAGCGGCTGGCGCGTTGGATAGCCCGACTGGCCTACACACCCAGGCCCATATATTTTTTGCCGACGCATCGGATTACTACCTTGTACACCCCGACGAGGCGACGATTGGGGGCAGCGCCGGTTGAGTACTGCTGACGCCACTGAAACTGCACTCGCAGCAGGTGGGGATGTGCTGGTGGTCTTCACCCCATCCGGTCGCAGAGGGCGTGTTGCCCGTGGGACAACCGTGTTGCAGGCAGCGCGCGAACTTGGCGTCGATTTGGATTCGGTATGTGGGGGTCGGGCGATCTGTGGTCGCTGTCAGGTGACTCTAAGTGAGGGGTCATTTCCCAAACACGGTATTGAATCGCGGCCCGAGCACCTTTCCGACTTTGGTGGGAATGAGGTTGATTACCACGCGGTAACTGGTCTGGCCCAAAGTCGGCGGTTGGGGTGCTCAGCCCGGTTGCTTGGCGATGCTGTGATCGATGTACCACCTGAGAGTCAGGTTCATCGGCAGGTGATCCGCAAGCGAACCGAAGTGCACGATCTGGCAGTTGACCCTCTGGTGCATTTGCACGTGGTTGAAGTCAGTCCACCCAATATGCACGAGGCAGTGTCTGATCTTCGCCGCCTGGAAGAGGAATTAGAATTCGAGTGGGCTTTGACCGGGCTCAGTTGTGACCCCCAGGTACTGGGAAAACTGCAAGCCGTGATGCGCGAGGGTAATTGGCAGGTCACAGTTGCCGTATTTCAGCAACGCGAGATTATCGCTATCTGGCCTGGTTATCACAACACGGCGCTGGGGCTTGCGGTTGATGTGGGCTCAACCACGATTGCCATGCATCTTATTGAACTGACCAGCGGCCAATCTCTTGCCTCGGTTGGTCGGATGAATCCGCAGATTCGGTTTGGCGAAGATCTGATGAGCCGCGTCTCTTACGTGATGATGCACCCGGGCAGCGAACAGGATATGTCTCGCGTAGTACGCCAGACTCTGACAGAACTGGTAGCGCAGGTTTGCCAAGAAACTGACAGTAATGTTGATGACATACTCGACTGCGCTTTTGTCGGTAACCCGATCATGCATCACCTGTTGTTAGGGTTCTCGCCAGTTGAGTTGGGCGGAGCGCCATTTGCGCTTGCAACGGATAGCGCTATCACGATGCCAGCACACGAACTTAATCTTGGCCTCAATCGCGGTGCACGCTGTTACGTACTGCCTTGCATTGCAGGCCACGTTGGCGCTGACTGTGCAGCTGTGGTTTTGTCCGAGGCACCGTATCTGCGCAAGGAGATGACTTTGCTGGTTGATATAGGTACCAATGCAGAGATCGTCCTAGGAAACCGAGATCGCCTGTTGGCAGCCAGTAGCCCCACGGGCCCAGCCTTTGAAGGGGCGCAGATCAGCGGTGGTCAGCGCGCCGCCCCTGGGGCGATTGAGCGGGTGCGTATTGATCGCGAAACCCTGGAACCCCGGTTCCGGGTAATCGGCTGTGACTTGTGGTCTGACGACCCCGGGTTTGAGCAGGCGGTCGCCACGGTAGGTATTTCAGGCATTTGTGGTTCGGGGATTATCGAAGTGGTGGCCGAGATGTACCTTGCTGGCATACTCAGCTCCGATGGAGTCATCGATGGCAATTTGTCTCAATACTCAGCCAGGGTGATCGCAGATGGCAGGACTTTCGCTTTTGTCCTTCACAAGGGAGATATTACGGTCACAGTCACCCAAAACGATGTGCGCGCCATCCAGCTTGCTAAAGCAGCGCTTTACGCTGGGATTCGATTGTTAATGGATAAACTTGGCGTGGAAGAAATTGACCGCATTCGTCTGGCTGGAGCGTTTGGTTCCCATATTGATGTTAAGTACGCTATGGTGCTGGGTCTGATTCCCGACTGTGAATTGGGTAATGTCACCTCGGCAGGCAACGCGGCTGGGAGCGGTGCTCATATTGCTTTGGTTGATGTGAACGCACGCCGGGAGATCGAAAAGGAGATCCGCAAAATAGAGAAAATCGAAACTGCCGTCGAATCCAGGTTCCAGGAGCATTTTGTAGAGGCGATGGCTATTCCCCATAAAAGCGCCCAGTTCGCCCAGTTGTCCAAGGCGGTCACATGGCCAACCCGCATAACCGGGGCAAAGACCCAGGCGCTGACGGGCACCCGGCGTCGCCGCAGGCGCTGACTATTTCCCGCTTGCCCGGACACGGTGGTGTGACTACTCTTGATTCTCGCGATACCTTATTCGGGAGGCTGGCGTTGTGACCATCGATATCTTAAGACAGGTAACTTTGTTCTCTACCTTGGGGGACAACGAACTGCAGGCTCTGGCCGTACTGGCCAGGCCGATCACAGCGCAACGTGGTGAGATCATCATCAGTCAGGGCTCGGTTGGGGACGCGCTTTATGTCGTTATAGGTGGTCGTGTCCGGGTTTATGTGTCAGATAAAGACGGCAAAGAGATGGTGCTCGCATTGGAGGGTCCCTCAGCAGTATTTGGAGAAATTGCCGTGCTTGACGGAGCAGTCCGTTCGGCATCTATAGCCGCTATGGAGCAAACTGAGTTACTCAAGATAAGTGCAGATGATTTTTTTGCGTTACTTGAGCGTAATACTGAACTCAACCGCTCGGTGATCCAAAGCTTGGCCGGTCGAATTCGAAAGCTAACCCAGGGGGCTCAAGGGCTTGCGTTAGATAGTGTTTACCGGCGGCTGACCGCCCGGCTACAAGAATGTGCTGTGGAGGAAAACGGCGAGTGGGTAATTACCGAACGGCTGACCCATCAGTTGCTCGCCGACATGATCGGTTGCTCCCGGGAAATGGTCAGCAGAATCATGAGCGATCTGGTTAAGGGTGGATACATCCGTATTGAGCCCGGTCGGTGGGTTATCGAGCGCAAGTTGCCCGCGGACTATTGATAGTTGCCAGTTAGCAACTAGAGCCTATCTAGTCGGTCGGCAGACTTGGAATCTTCACCGATACCTTCGCCCAATGGTCCCACTGGGCGTTATAGTGGCTCTTCAGGAGGGGGCAGTCGGCCCTTATTTCACGATTCAGCTCACTGGGAAGGATCTTATGGATAGCCGCCCCTTTGACCCCAGTTAATTCAGTGTAGAGGAGATCCGATGAACCACTCGAGATGCGCGGTCAGTTTATTCGTCACGAGGCCAGGGAGGTATATATGCCAGACGGTGTGATTCAAAAAATGCACACCAAGACCGCTTCACCGGTCGAATATCAACTGCCTATCGGCGAAGCACTGGTAGGACTCAATGTGTTATTGGGTCGGGAACTTGAAATCGAATTCCGTGGTGAAATATTTTGTCTTAGCTGTGGGCGCAAGACCAATAAAAGTTTTAATCAAGGGTATTGTTACCCCTGTTTGAAGCGACTCGCGGCTTGTGACCAATGCATCATAAAGCCAGAGTTGTGCCATTTCCATGAAGGAACTTGCCGGGAGCCAGAGTGGGGCCAGGCCCATTGCCTGCAATCCCATATCGTGTACCTTGCTAATTCATCCGGGTTGAAAGTCGGCGTCACTCGGGCTACCCAGGTGCCCACTCGCTGGATCGATCAGGGCGCCTCCCAGGCGCTACCCATCTTTGAGGTCAGCGAGCGTCGTATTGCCGGATTATTGGAGGTTGCAATACGCACTGTTGTATCCGACCGTACCAACTGGCGCCGTATGCTTAAAGGGGCTCCTGACCCACTTGATCTGGTGGCTGAGCGAGAACGATTGCTCGCGCAGGCTGCTGCTGCCATAGGTCCCGTGACCGAAGCTATTGACCCAGGTGATATTCGCGTAATAAAGCAGGTCTCTCCGGTTGAGATTCAGTATCCAGTCAACCAGTATCCAGAAAAAGTGAACGCTCTTAACCTTGATAAAACGCCCCGAGTTACAGGACGTCTGCTCGGCATTAAGGGCCAGTATTTGATTTTGGACAGCGGTGTACTGAATATCCGAAAGTTCGGTGGTTACGATATCGTTCTCTCGATTTAGACATCAGGTTTATCTGATTCATTGAATCATTATAAATTAGTGGTACTTATGTATTAGTCGGAGTATTCTGTCTGTCGACCCGAGTTTAATCGGGAAAACAACTCATCCGAACCGCTGCGAGGGCGCTATTGATGTCAACCAAGAATTACCAGGCCGGAGTTAAGGAGTATCGGGAAACCTATTGGATGCCCGACTACACGCCCGCGGACACCGATCTTTTGGCCTGTTTCAAGATTACGGCGCAGTCGGGGGTACCACGCGAGGAAGCGGCTGCAGCGGTCGCAGCTGAGTCATCTACAGGTACATGGACTACGGTCTGGACGGATCTATTGACTGACCTTGATTATTACAAGGGGCGAGCCTACGCGATTGAGGACGTGCCAGGCGATGACGAGTCATTCTATGCTTTTATCGCTTATCCGATTGACCTTTTCGAGGAAGGGTCTGTGGTGAATGTATTTACCTCACTGGTCGGCAACGTATTTGGTTTCAAGGCGCTTCGTCACTTGCGGCTAGAAGATATCCGTTTTCCAATCGCCTATGTCAAGACCTGTGGCGGACCGCCACATGGGATCCAGGTAGAGCGCGACATCATGAACAAATACGGCCGCCCTTTACTTGGCTGTACCATTAAACCCAAGTTGGGTTTGTCGGCAAAAAATTACGGTCGGGCCGTCTATGAGTGTTTACGTGGCGGGCTGGATTTCACTAAGGATGACGAGAACGTCAACTCGCAACCGTTCATGCGCTGGCGCCAAAGATTCGACTTCGTTATGGAGGCGATCCATAAGTCCGAGCGTGAGACCGGGGAACGTAAAGGCCACTACCTGAACGTTACGGCGCCGACACCCGAGGAGATGTATAAACGGGCCGAGTATGCCAAGGAACTGGGCGCGCCGATCATCATGCATGACTACATAACCGGTGGATTCTGTGCCAACACCGGGCTAGCAAATTGGTGTCGTGATAATGGCTTGTTGCTGCATATCCATCGCGCCATGCATGCGGTGTTGGATCGTCACCCAAAACACGGCATCCATTTTCGGGTGCTAGCAAAGATCTTGCGGCTATCTGGGGGAGATCATCTGCATACCGGAACTGTAGTAGGTAAGTTAGAGGGTGATCGTGAAGCGACCTTAGGCTGGATCGACTTGCTTCGCGAAAGATATATCAAAGAAGATCGTAGTCGGGGCATCTTTTTTGATCAGGACTGGGGCTCTATGCCAGGCGTGTTCGCGGTGGCATCAGGCGGAATTCATGTTTGGCACATGCCTGCCTTGGTAAGTATCTTCGGAGATGATGCGGTACTTCAGTTCGGTGGCGGCACCCTGGGTCACCCGTGGGGAAACGCAGCAGGTGCGGCGGCCAATCGTGTCGCGTTGGAGGCCTGCGTAGAGGACCGCAATTGCAACGGGAACGAGGGTCTCGAGAAACGCGGAGGCGACGTGCTGCGCCATGCAGCCAAGTCTAGTCCAGAGCTGGCAGCGGCCATGGAGACCTGGAAAGAGATTAAATTTGAATTCGACACCGTCGACAAGCTCGACGTCGTACATCGTTGATCGATTGAACCCTTCAATATCCAGGAATACATCATGAGTGAAATGCAAGATTACGCCTCACGCCTCTCTGATCCAGAAAGTCGAAAATTTGAAACGTTCTCGTACCTTCCTGCGCTGGATGATGCCGCAATTCGCAAACAGGTCGAGTACATTGTAGCCCGTGGCTGGAATCCAGCGATCGAGCATACTGAACCGGAAAATGCGTTCGATCATTACTGGTACATGTGGAAATTGCCGATGTTCGGTGAGACCGATGTCGATTTCATCCTAGACGAAGCGAAGGCCTGCCATACAGCGAATCCAGGACATCATGTCCGGATGGTTGGTTATGACAACTATGCGCAATCGCAAGGTACCGCTATGGTAATTTTCCGAGGCCCGATTACAGTCTAAACCGGCTTCGCCCGGGCCGGACCTGCTGGTGATCAATCTAGGCAAAGTAAACTATGCTTGATAGTGACCCTTACCGAATTACCGAGGAGCCTTACTACCAGTGTGTAGGGCGTGAGGTAGAGCTCTACGAGGCGGCCTACGGCGTACGTATGCCAGTTATGCTTAAAGGACCGACTGGCTGTGGTAAATCACGGTTCGTCGAGTACATGGCATTTCGCCTGTCCCGGCCACTGATTACGGTGGCCTGTAACGAGGACATGACAGCTTCTGACCTGATTGGCCGTTTCCTGCTGGATAAAGAGGGTACACGCTGGCAGGATGGCCCGCTTACCCTGGCGGCACGTATAGGTGCTATCTGCTATCTTGATGAGATAGTTGAAGCCCGTCAGGACACGACCGTTGTCATTCACCCCCTCACGGATCATCGTCGAATCTTGCCGTTGGATAAAAAAGGGGAGCAGTTAGCTGCGCATCCCGATTTCCAGTTGGTCATTTCCTATAATCCCGGTTACCAGAGCTTAATGAAGGATCTTAAGCAGTCCACGAAGCAGCGTTTCGCCGGTTTAGATTTCGATTACCCAAAAGCCGATATTGAAGCCCAGATTGTCGCGCGTGAGGCCGGAGTCGACATTGGTATTGCCGGCAAACTGGTGCAGGTCGCACAACGTGCCCGTAACCTGAAGGGCCACGGTCTGGATGAGGGAATCTCAACGCGGCTAATGGTTTATGCCGGGCAACTGATTGCCAAGGGTGTGGAACCCATTGCGGCTTGTAGTATGAGTTTAGTCTGCCCGTTGACGGACGACCCGGATATGCGCGATACCCTGGATGCCGCGGTAAATACCTTCTTTGAGTAAGCGCTCCCGCCGGCGCAAGAATAAGCTGTGATTGCCGAGCGCCCATCGCCAGTGTTGCCTTGGACCTTTTTGCCCAGGGAAACTTGATCCAGCGAACTTGATTCCATGACTCTCGAACTTGATGATTACCAGACCCTGCTTGAGGGGGTGGCACCACAACTTCACGACACCCTCGAGGGGATGTTCCATGAGGCCGCACGGCAGATGTCACCTGCTGGCCTGCACAACTACCTTGAGGCCGCGCGCGGCCTGGCCGAATTAGGGCGGGGTTCCGAGTTGGTGACCACTTGGCTGGAGGAAATGCCACTGGTAGCACGGGAAATTGGTGAGGACATTATTCCCGATGCCCTCGAAGCGGCTATGAAGCTCTCTTCGATGACGTCTGGAACAGTCATCAGTTTGTTATTTGCCAGTATGCCGATTGCGGCACAGCGCCTGGGTGATATTGATCTGGTCCGGCGCTATTTGCAGTTTGTGCATCAACTTTGTGCCAAGGCGCCACGTGGCCTACGACCCATGTTTACGCACATTGATGAACTGCTGTCCAAGTTGACCCTCGGTGGCCTGCGTCGCTGGGCTGACTTCGGAGCCCGCGCTTATCGCCGGGATCTGACCAACCTGGCTGCTTATTTTGATCTTGCGACGCCAGACAGTGTTGCCATGTTGCGTCAGCAGCGTCATGGCACGTTGTTTATAGATGTGCAGCGCAAGCTCAATTTGTTCCTGCGGGCATTCTGGGCAAGGGATTTCTACTTGCGCCCAGCTGAGGCCGATACTCCGGGTTTCCGACCTTTTGTTGATAGCCGGGTGTTACACCTGCCCGATGCGGTCGACGATGTGGGCGGTATAACCGGCCTGGAACTGTTCCGCGCGACCGCCGCGCATTGCGCAGCGCACCTGGTGTACAGCCATGTTGCGATTGACTCCCAGGAACTAAGTCCAGCACAGATGTTTTTTATCGGTCTGATAGAAGATGCGCGAGTTGAATACTGCGCTGTGGCGGAATTCCCAGGGCTGGGACGCTTGTGGCGCACCTTATTGTCGCTGGAACATAACAGTGTGCCCGAGCATCTTACACTCGCCATTCTCGAGCATGCAGCGCTGATGCTGCGCGATCCTGCTGTCGGCACAAACGATACTGAGCTTGCCGCGATTATCCGGGAATTTCACCTGCAGATTGTCCACAACCGAGATAACCCGCAGTTTTCCTGGCATCTGGGGTTACAGCTATTCAATTTGTTCGCTGCCCGGCGTGAGGTTCCCAGTCTGCGTATCCTCGAGAATATCCGTATCCCGTATCGGGATGATAACCGGGTTGTTTGGGCGTCGGAAGATATGGCATTCAGTGAAGCAGGGGCGCCGTACAACCATGCGCCCGTACAGATACAACGGAATGTATCGGTGATGGAAATGGTCAATACGCTTGATTGTGAGAATGCCGGCGATGATGCGCAGGAGGTATGGCGCCTCAGCACACCGTTCTGGTTGGACCAGGAAGCTTGCACTATCAATGAACTGGAGGGCACTGAGCCGATATCCGATCCCTTTCATTACCCCGAGTGGGATTACCACGTGCAACTTTCTCGTCCCGACTGGGTCACGGTCTATGAAAGGCGCCAACCAGTAGGGTCAGCGGAGGCGATCGACGCGATCTTGCTTAAGCACCGCCCGGTCACGGCACGGATACAGCAGATCATTGACTTACTCCAGCCCGAGGGTATTACCCGTGAGCGGAACATGGAAGATGGAGACGAGATAGACCTTAATGCCGCAGTTGATGCAATGATTGCGATGCGCATGGGTGAGGCTCCCAGCCCACGGATCACAATGCGTTATGTTGTGAAAAACCGGGATCTTGCTGTCGTTGTCCTGCTTGACTTGTCGAAGTCTACCGGTGACCTGGTGAGTGGCACCGGACAGACCATCCTTGATCTGACGCGCGAAGCCTGCGCACTGGTCGCGACAGCGATCACCGGTGTAGGCGACCCTTTTGCGATCCATGGCTTCGCCTCCGATGGTCGACACGACGTACGTTATTTCCGCTTCAAGGATTTTCACGAACGCTTTGATGACCGGGTCAAGGCACGGCTGGCAGGCATGCATGGAGGGTTATCTACCCGCATGGGTGCTGCTATGCGTCATGCGGCCACGCACCTGCTGCGACAGAGTCAGGCCCGCAAGCTACTGTTGCTGGTCACCGATGGCGAACCAGCAGATATAGATGAGCGTGACCCACAGCATCTTCGCCACGATGCGCGCAAGGCCGTGGAGGAATTGCATCGTTCGGGGATCCAGAGTTACTGTCTAACCCTAGATCCGAATGCGGATGATTATGTACGCCGGATTTTCGGCCCTAGCCGCTATACCATTGTTGATCAGGTGGGGCGACTTCCGGAAAAACTGCCAATCTTGTTCGCCACGCTGACCTCTTGAAGTAAATGGAGTCGTCGCTGCCACGAGCTGGTGTCTTTCACCCCAGGGTGGTCTCCGATCCTGAACGTATCCAGGCTCAACTGCAGCATTGTGCCCGTCTTGGTTGGACGATACTGATCGAGCACGTACAACGCGAGGGGTTTGCGGAATCTTTCTGGGGTCGCTGGGCGACGCCGGTGTGCGAAACAGTCGAAGGTGAGCAAGCCCTGAATGACCTCAGCGACTGTTGTCGAGCTTTCCCCGATCACTTTGTACGCTGCACTGCTTATGAAGGTGACAGAATGAACGCACCTGTGCGCCTGACCATGCTGGTCCAGGCGCCAGGATCTGATGACATCGGGTCGCGAGGCCACATGGCCCGAGCGACAATGGCAAATACGGCTATCCCGTCCGACTGCTTTAACGCGGTCAGAAAAGCGCTTCGTTCAGGTCATGAGCCGCTGATCGTGTCGCTGGGGAGTAAATTGACTGGAGTTCGGATGGAACTCGCCCGTCACCGTTGGCGCTGCATAGATATCCGGTCGGGTGCAGCGCTGGTCACTTGGTCCGGCTTCGCTCGGGCCGAGCCAGTCACGCTGCATCGGCCTGTGGCCTGCCGTCAGGAGTTCCTCCACAGCGCAGCCGGAACGCTGGCGGGCCCGGTACTGCTCGAGCTAAATGCCCGCCTGCAGGCTTTGCGCTCGGCCGGAGGCGCTCAGGGACCGACTCCCTGAACCAATTCGCTATTTCTCGACCGAAGCCCGGTATGTGCCGGTGATGCCCCATTGCCCGATGATGACCTCATTGCCGTAGGCGGGTTTCAGGGGGATATTTAGAGACAACGATAGTGATAGTCCGGCCAGGATAGCGCCGACCAGAAATACCGCTGTCGGTGAGTTCAGCCAGAGTATCCCCAGTACTGCCGGCAAGACCACCGCCGCGATATGGTTGATCGTGAAAGCGACCCCGGCACTCGAAGCAAAGTCAGCCGGATCGGCAATTTTTTGAAAATAAGTCTTGATAGCAATTGCCAAGGCAAAAAAGAAATGGTCGACGATATACAACCCGGCTGCCAGTTCTGCATTGTTGACAAAAGCGTAGGCGATGAACACGATCACCAAGCCAGTGTACTCAAAAACCAATGCCGCTCTTTCCCCTACAATGCCGATCAGTCGCCCAATGCGTGCGGCAAACAGCATATTCAATATGGCGTTGATCAGGAACAGGACAGAGATGGCGGCGACATTGTAGCCGAACTTTTCGACCATTAGAAAACCGGCAAAGACAATAAATATCTGCCTCCGCGCGCCAGACAGGAAGGTCAGGGCGTAGTACAGCCAGTATCTCTTGCGCAGCACCATGTGCCGGTGCTGGCGAATCTTGACGGGGAACTGTGGAAAAGACACAGCACAGATTAGAGCGATCAGTACCGTGGCAGCACCACCGAGCACATAGACTGCAGTGAAGCCTAGGTCAGCCAGATCAAACGCCAGCCAGATCATGCCGAAGGTTACAATCGAGGTTAAAGCGCCCACCGCAATGATGCGCCCTAGCACCTCAGGCGCTTTGTCCTTATCCAACCACTGTAGCGACAAAGAGGTCTGGATGGTCTCATAGTAGTGGAACCCCACAGACATGATGACCGTAGTGATGTATAGACCCATGACATTTGGGAAAAATCCGGTAATCAAAGTGCCCACCCCTAGCAGCGCCAACGAGATCAACGCAATGGATTGTTCTCGAAGTAAAAAAAGCAGGAAAACCACGGTAAAGGCCAGGAATCCGGGTATCTCCCGAAGGCTTTGCAGCACACCGATCTCAATCCCGGTGAATGCGGCACGCTCGATTGCAAAGTTGTTTAATAGTGCTTGCCACGTGGCGAAGCTCAGCGGCACGGCACCCGCCATCAGCAACAGCAGGATCTCGGGATGGTTTCTGATATTTTTTAGGTTCACGGGTTTTGTTGGTCTGTCCATCGCAAAAACGGATAGCAGGGGTTTTGTGTATTGATTATTGTTGCTCAAACATCCTAGTGATGGTGAAAGAATGATGTGAATGGTACAGTGCCGACCGACTCAACGGTATAAGTTATCAATGAATTCCGATCAAATAAAAACATCAGCCCAGGTTGGACTGTTTGTTACCTGCCTGGCCGATCTTGTTCGCCCCCAGATTGGTTTTGCAGCAGTGGCGTTGCTGGAGCATGCTGGCTGCACAGTCCGAGTGCCACGTGCTCAGACCTGTTGCGGGCAGCCTGCGCTCAACAGTGGGGACAGTGCCAGCACAATCGCAATCGCAAAAACGGTGATCAAAACCTTTGCCCAGGATGATTACGTCATCGCCCCTTCAGGCTCCTGTGTTGACACTATATGCCACAAGTACCCCGAGCTTTTCCGTAATGATGCACTTTGGGCGGGGCGAGCTCGCGCATTAGCGGCAAAAACCTGGGAGCTGACAAGCTTCCTGGTCGAGGTCATGGAGTTGCAGCAGGTGGAAGCGACCTACAACGGTGTTTGCAGTTACCATGATTCGTGTTCAGGGTTACGGGAACTCGGTATCCACGATCAGCCGCGGCAACTGCTGGCCAGTGTCGTGGGCTTGGAACTCAAGGAAATGAACGAGAACAACGTTTGTTGTGGTTTCGGAGGGCTATTCAGTGTCAAGTATCCTGATATTTCCACCCGGATGGTCAGTGATAAATGCGCCAATGTCGGTCACAGTGGGGTTGATACCTTGCTCGGTGGAGATCTAGGCTGTCTGCTCAATATCGCCGGTCGCCTGCGCCGTGAAGGCGCTCCGGTCAGGGTTTTTCATGTGGCTGAGGTGCTCGCTGGCATGACCGACGGACCTGCGATCGGCGAAGGAGAATCTGACTCATGAGCGCTGCTGCCAGCCAGAAAGTGGCATTTCGTGAGCGTACAACACGTGCCTTGCGTGACAGCAATCTACAGCAGGCTATGGGTAAAGCCCGCGGCGGTTTTGTTGATAAACGCCTGGAAGCGATGGCCGCATTGCCAGAATTTGATGAGACTCGGGATGCAGCCCGTGACATTAAGGACCATGTGCTGGCAAATCTTGATGGATACCTCGAGCTGTACGAACAGAAGGTGATTGAAAATGGCGGCCAGGTGCACTGGGCCCGCACTGCTGAAGAGGCCTGCGAGATCGTTGCGGATATCTGCCGCGAAGCTAATGCGCAGGTGGTGACCAAAGGCAAATCGATGGTTTCGGAGGAAATGCACTTGAATTCGGTGCTTGAGGCCGCCGGCTTGAAGGTTGTTGAAACCGATTTGGGGGAATACATCGTCCAACTGGCAGGGGAGACGCCCAGTCATATTATTGCCCCAGCGGTACACAAGACCCGCGAGCAGATTACCGAGCTCTTTCATGAACACCATAGCAAGCTCGGTTACACCGACCGGGTGACGCAGCGCGAAGCTTTGGTTAATGAAGCTCGCAGTGTGCTGAGGGGCACTTTTGTCACGGCTGATGTGGGGATCACTGGAGCCAACTTTCTGGTGGCAGAAACTGGAGCAAATGTTATCGTGACCAACGAGGGTAATGGGGATCTGACCAGTTCCCTGCCTCGGGTACAGATTGTGACAGCAGGGATCGAAAAAGTAATTCCTTCGCTGGATGATTTATCGGTTTTGTTGCGAGTACTCGCGCGCAGCGCTACCGGACAAGAAATGTCGGCCTACACCTCGTTGTATTCTGGGCCACGCCAAGATACCGACAACGAAGGTCCTGAAGCCTACCATGTGGTCTTGTTGGATAACGGCCGCTCTACCATGCTAAGTGGAGACTATCGGTCTATGTTGCGCTGTATCCGCTGCGGGGCTTGCCTGAACCATTGCCCGGTCTATAGCGCGATCGGCGGACACGCTTACGGTTGGGTCTACTCCGGACCTATGGGGTCGGTGCTTACCCCTTTACTTAATGGTTTTGACGATTCGGTTGATTTGCCTAATGCCTGCACTTTGAACGGACGGTGCAAGGCGGTTTGCCCGGTACGCATACCTTTGTCCGATCTGTTGCTCAAACATCGCCTTGAACAGTATCGACGTCGACTGACGCCATTGTTTGGACGGTTTTTAGTGCGGACCTGGGCCTGGGTTGCGACTCGACCGAGGTTGTACCAGGGATTGATGGCTTTACCGCTGTGGCTGATGCACTGGCGTGGGCACCGTCGAGGCGCACTCGAACACATTCCCTTTGCTGGTGGTTGGACCGACAGTCGTGATTTCCCAACCCCCGCTGGCCGTTCTTTTATCCGCCAGTGGTATTCGCGAAAGGGCAAGTCATGACCGAGGCCCGCACTCAGATTCTCGCAAACATTCGTAGCGCCCTGAGCGGCGGTGAGCCGCGAACACCCTTGCGTATGAATGAACTAAAGGCACGCATTGAGTCCTCTACTCCCAAGGCTCAGCCACAGTTTGAAGACGAACTGCTCAACCGCTTTTGTCAAAAGCATGTCGCAGTCCATGGAACCTATGAGCGGGTGGCAGCACAAGATCTCGAAGGTGCCGTGCTCCGCCACATCGGCGCTCATCAAGTTGATCCGCAGTTGTATCTGGGTACTGGACCCTTACTTGATGCGGTGCAGTGGTCAGATCAGGTATTTACCTATTTCAAGAGTGCGGACCAGCACACTCAGGTCGCGGTCAGTGAAGCCTTTGCTGCGATTGCTGAGACGGGAACGGTTGTGCTTTGTTCTGGGGCCAGCACGCCCAGTTCACACAATTTTTTGCCTGAAGACCACATTGTGGTTGTTGACAGCACCCGGATCGTCCGTCACCAGGAGGATGTCTGGTCACTTCTGCGCAATCGGAAGGGTGCTGCCGTCCGGGCGGTCAACCTTATTACAGGCCCTTCGAAAACCGGTGATATCGAGCAGACGATCCAGTATGGCGCCCACGGACCGCGGCGCTTGCACTTGTTGATCGTTGAGTCTGCCTAGTGTTTTGACGCTTGTGTGGCGTTCGTACGTACTCGCTATAATTCCTTTGGGATAACCGGGTAAGCCGGCAATTCCTGGCGCGCGTTCAATGGAGATTGGGCGACGTGGCGTCAACAACAGGGCACGATCAATGCAGACAAGTTTCACGCATGAACAGTTGTTGGAATGTGGGCACGGTAGGATGTTTGGGCCAGGGAATGCCCAATTGCCGCTGCCACCGATGCTGATGTTCGATCGTATTGTCCGGATTTGTGACGAAGGTGGCGAATACGGAAAGGGAGAGATAGTGGCTGAACTGGACTTGAGTCCACAACTGTGGTTTTTTGATTGTCATTTTGAGAATGACCCGGTAATGCCTGGTTGTTTGGGTCTTGACGCCCTTTGGCAACTGGTGGGATTCTTTTTAGGCTGGAAAGGGGGCTTGGGCCATGGGCGGGCGCTTGGCGCGGGCGCGATTCGGTTTACCGGCCAGATTACCCCGCAGTGCAAAATGGTCCGTTACCGGGTTTCACTTAAGCGCGTAGTGATGCGCCGACTGTACATGGGTATCGCCGATGGCCATGTGGAAGTCGATGATCGTACGATTTATACCGGGCGAGACCTTCGGGTGGGGTTGTTTACCGATAACAGTGAGCAGGCGGCAAAATGAGACGCGTAGTCATCACCGGCATGGGTATCGTCAGTAGTATTGGAAACAATTGTAGTGAGGTCGCCGCATCGCTGCGCTGTGGGCGCTCAGGGATTGTGTTGGCCGATGAGTATCGTGATCTGAATTTTCGCTCCCAGGTGCATGGCAGTATAGATATCGATCTGGATCAGTTAATTGAGCGCAAGCTCAAACGCTTTATGGGCGGTTCGGCTGCCTATAATTATATTGCGATGCGCGAGGCGGTCGAGGGCTCTGGACTTACCGAAGCCGATGTTTCGAACCCCCGCACCGGATTGGTAGTTGGTAGCGGGGGCGGCTCACCAGAAAATATTGTCGTGGCTGCAGACCTGCTTCGCGAGAAAGGGGTCAAGCGTGTGGGACCATACATGGTGACCCGGACCATGGGCAGTACCAACTCAGCATGTCTTGGTACAGCGTTTGGTATCAAAGGTGTTTCCTATTCAATCAGTTCCGCCTGCTCGACCAGCGCCCACTGTATTGGCAATGGCATGGAACTGATCCAGATGGGCAAGCAGGATATTGTTTTTGCGGGAGGTGGTGAGGAACTGCATTGGTCCACCTCGGTACTGTTTGATGCGATGGGGGCAATGTCATCGCGTTACAACGAGTCACCCCAGACGGCATCTCGCGCCTACGATGCTGATCGGGATGGTTTTGTTATCTCAGGAGGTGGTGGCGTCCTGGTGCTGGAGGCGCTTGAGCATGCACAGCACCGAGGTGCAACGATCTATGCCGAACTGGTGGGATACGGCGCCACCGGCGATGGTGTTGACATGGTCCAGCCCTCTGGAGAGGGCGCAGTTCGTTGCATGAATCTGGCACTTCAGGATGTAACAGAGTCTGTGGACTACATCAATACCCATGGCACCAGTACGCCGGTGGGGGATATTCGAGAACTGGAGGCAATCCGAGAGGTTTTTGGCGCTAAGATCCCGCCATTGAGTGCGACCAAATCTCTGACAGGACATGCTCTTGGTGCGGCGGGCGTCAACGAGGCCATTTATTCCCTGCTGATGCTACAGGGGGGCTTTCTTGCTCCGTCCATCAATATCGAAAACCTGGATCCACAAGCACTGGGTTTTCCGATTGTCCAACAGGCCATAGAGGTCGATAATCTACATACCGTGATGTCTAACAGTTTCGGCTTCGGTGGCACCAACGCAACTCTGGTTTTTCAGCGCTTCACCTGCTGAATCTTTGTTAACTGCCAGTTGCGTTGTGGGATTGATTACCTTTTGGTGATTTTGTCGACTTTCCGAGTTGATCTAGTAGGGGAGTCAAATCGATCTTGGACATAGTTTTCGACCAGAGCGATAAACTGTACTGCGATATCGCTCCCTCGCAAAGTAAGTACTTTTTTCCCATCCTGGTACACTGGTGCCGTAGGTTGTTCACCGGTGCCAGGCAGGCTAATGCCGATATCGGCATGACGACTCTCCCCGGGCCCATTGACTATACAGCCCATCACTGCGACAGATAATGACTCTACACCGGGGTAACGCGCCCGCCAGTGAGGCATGCGTGCCTGCAAGTGGTCTTGTACCTCACTTGCCAGGTGTTGAAAAAAATCGCTAGTGGTTCGACCGCAGCCGGGACAGGCAATCACCTGTGGCGAAAAACTGCGTAACCCAAGGGACTGCAGTATCGTCTGGGCAACCCGAACCTCCCGGGTGCGACTCTCGCCGGGTTGTGGCGTAAGCGATACCCGGATCGTGTCGCCAATGCCTTCGTGCATCAGAATTGCCAAGGCGGCGGTTGACGAAACGATACCCTTGTCTCCCATGCCTGCCTCAGTCAGACCCAAATGCAGTGCCAGGTCGGAGCGGCGCGACAGTTCGCGATAAACCTGAATAAGGTCAGATACGCGGCTGACCTTGGCCGAGAGAACAATCTGGTTTGAATCAAGGCCTTCCCGCTGCGCCAGTGCCGCGCTGCTTAATGCCGAATCGATCAGCGCTTCCCGGGTGATTGCCTCCAGGGAGCGCGGCTGCTTGGCCGCTGCGTTCTCATCAAGTTTTTGTGCCAGGAGTTGCTGGTCGAGTGAGCCCCAGTTGACACCGATCCGTACTGGTTTGTTACGACGGCAGGCTTGTTCAATCATCTGACAAAAACGTACATCCCGTTTTTGACCCTTACCGACATTGCCTGGGTTGATTCGGTATTTGTCCAACGCATCCGCACAGTCGCTAACATCACGCAGCAAGGTGTGACCGTTATAGTGAAAATCACCTACCAGTGGAACGTCGCATCCTGTCGAGCGTAAGCGATGGTGGATCTTGGGCACGGCCCGCGCAGCGGCCTCTGTGTCGACTGTAATGCGTACAATTTCGGAACCTGCTTCGGCTAGTTCCAAAATCTGACAGGTTGTGGCGTCGACGTTTGCAGTATCGGTGTTGGTCATCGACTGCACCACCACCGGGGCATTGCCGCCAATTCGTATACCGCCCACGTTGACAGTGTGGTTCAGTTTTCTGGGAATGAGAATCTCGTCCATACTGATTTACCGGGAGCAGGAGAGGGTGCTGCTCGCGGGCTTACATTCGAAATACGCCGAAATGACTATCTTCGATCGGCGCATTATGAACAGTTGCCAGTGCTAGGGATAGTACCCGGCGGGTATCAGCTGGGTCGATGATCCCGTCATCCCAAAGGCGAGCACTGGCATAAAACGGGCTTCCTTGGTGCTCATATTGACTGGCGATGGCAGAACGGAATTGTGCCTCAGCCTCGGCGGACCAGTCCTGACCAGTCTGCTGGGCGCTATCGCGGCGCACTTGTGCCAATACCTGTGCTGCGGTATCTCCCCCCATCACGGAGATACGTGCGTTGGGCCACATCCACAAGAATCGGGGGTCATAGGCACGGCCGCACATGCCGTAATTGCCAGCGCCAAAACTGCCGCCGATGATTACTGTGAGTTTGGGTACACGGCTACAAGCAACCGCCGTTACCAGTTTGGCACCATCGCGGGCGATGCCTCCATGCTCATAGCGGCTACCAACCATGAAGCCGGTAATATTTTGCAAAAACAGCAGTGGAATCTTGCGTTGACTGCACAGTTCGATGAAATGGGCGCCCTTGAGTGCAGATTCCGAAAAGAGAATCCCATTGTTGGCAATAATGCCGATGGGGTAGCCGCCAATCCGGGCAAAACCGCAGACCAGAGTTTTGCCATAACGCGCCTTGAACTCGTCGAACTCGCCGGCGTCGACAATGCGACAGATAATTTCACGAGCATCAAATGGTAGGCGTGGATCAGTTGGAATAATGCCGTAAAGCTCTTCCACCTCATGGATGGGGTCGACAGGCTTAGGCTCACAGGGAAAGACCGCGGGAGGTGGGCGGTTCAGATGAGAGACGATACCCCGTGTTAGCTCCAGCGCATGACGGTCGTCATTGGCGAGATAGTCGGCTACTCCCGAGATACGAGTATGCACATCAGCGCCGCCGAGCGCCTCGGCACTGACTTCCTCGCCAGTCGCCGCTTTTACCAGTGGTGGCCCACCGAGAAAAATAGTTCCTTGCCGGCGAACGATAATAGCCTGGTCTGACATGGCTGGTACATAAGCGCCCCCAGCGGTGCATGACCCCATGACCACTGAAATCTGGGGAATTCCTGCAGCAGACATATTTGCCTGATTGAAGAATATTCGGCCAAAATGTTCCCGGTCGGGGAATACCTCATCCTGATGGGGTAGGTAGGCCCCGCCGGAGTCGACCAAATAAATGCAGGGCAGCCGATTTTGTTCGGCGATAGCCTGGGCTCGAAGGTGTTTTTTGACCGTAACCGGGTAGTAGGCGCCTCCCTTCACTGTGGCATCGTTGACGACTACTATGCAGGGTCGTCCGTGAATCTGGCCGATACCTGTGACAATGCCCCCACAAGGCACTTCGTCTTCGTATAACTTCCAGCCGGCGAGTTGTGAGAATTCGAGAAAAGTGCTGCCTGGGTCGAGCAGTCCTTCGATTCGCTCGCGTGCGAGTAACTTGCCTCGAGCGGCGTGACGCTGGCGTGCCTTTTTACTTCCGCCCTGGGCAATCTGGTCAGTGACTTTGCAAAGGGCTGCCGTTTTTTGCAGCATCACCTTTCGGTTTGCAGCAAAGTCAGTTGTAGTGGTATCTATCCGACTGGCGAACGCACTCATGTGATCAGTCCAATTAGTGTTACCAGCTGCCACGCGATAGCTGCTGGTCAAGATGCCCAGAGTGATCGACGCCCCAGGATGGCTCCTGGTTTATGAACAGGGCTGGCGAGACAAAAACGCCTTGGACGCGCACCTCGCTATTGACCGCGCGCAATTGGCGGCTGAGGCTCTTGGGTTGGATGCCAGCTTTAATATGTTTTGGCATGTAGCCAGCCAGTTTGTCAATCCGCTCACTGGCAGCAGAGCCATAGGGCGATGAGGACTGAAAGAAAAACTCGATGGATGTAGTCATGGCGATCTTACTATTGGGAGGTCGATCAGCTAATACGTTCGAACGCCATCGCGGTGGCTTCGCCACCACCGATACACAATGAAGCTACACCTCGACGCAGGTCGTATCGCGCCATGGCATGAAGCAAGGTCACGATGATGCGAGCGCCCGAGGCGCCGACTGGATGTCCCAGCGCGCAGGCGCCACCATGGATGTTTAACTTTTCGTGCGGTATGGCGAGGTCACGCATAGCTGCCATCGCTACTACGGCGAAAGCTTCATTCACTTCAAAAAGGTCAACCGAATCGACACTCCAGTCGATTGAATCGAGTAGTTTGCGCATGGCGAATACAGGTGCGGTAGTAAACCAGCCAGGCTTATCCGCAAAACTGGCGTGCCCGAGCACACGTGCCAGCGGTACGTGGCCCCCTTTTTCGGCATCCGATAACCGCATCATGACCAGAGCGGCGCCGCCATCTGAGATTGAGCTTGAGTTGGCAGGGGTCACGGTGCCATCTTGACGAAAGGCCGGTTTCAGATTTGGAATCTTCTCGATATTGGCATTGAGCGGTTGTTCATCGAATTCGACTGTCACGGTCTCTTTGCGTCCAACAATCGAGACCGGGGTGATTTCATCGCGAAACGCACCACTGTCTGTTGCTTCCTTGGCCCGGGTAAGCGACTCGATAGCAAAGTCGTCCTGGTCTTTACGGCTAAAGCCATAACGTTCAGCGCAGTCTTCCGCATAATGGCCCATCAGTTTGCCGGGTTCGTAGGCATCTTCAAGTCCGTCGACAAACATATGATCCAGCAGTTCGCCATTACCGAGTCGGTAACCTGCCCGGGCTTTAGGCAGTAAGTAAGGGGCATTGCTCATGCTCTCCAGTCCGCCGGTCACAGTGACGCGACCGGAACCGGCACGAATGATATCGTGGCCCAGCATGGCAGCTTTCATGCCTGAGCCACACATCTTGTTGATGGTGGTGCATGGTATGGCCAGCGGCAGCCCAGCGCCGAGTGCTGCCTGGCGGGCAGGGGCCTGACGTTGTCCGGCCGGCAGTACGCATCCCATCAGCACTTCATCCACTGAATTCGGTGTACTACCTGAATGTTCGATCGCTGCGGTAATAGCTGCGGCGCCCAGTTCGGGGGCTTTGAGCCCTGTTAGACTGCCCTGGAAACTGCCCATTGGGGTTCGGGCAGCACCGGTAATAACAATTGGATCATCGTGCATGATGAGTCTTCCTTCAGTTACTTTCGTTAAAGAGTTCGCGGCCAATCAACATCCGTCGCATTTCACTGGTACCAGCACCAATTTCATAAAGCTTTGCATCTCGCAGCAGGCGGCCGGCAGCCTGTTCATTGACATAGCCTGAAGCGCCAAGCAATTGGATCGCGTCCAGGGCCATCTGAGTCGCCCGCTCGGCACTGTACAGGATTGCGCCGGCCGCATCTTTGCGTGTGGTTTCTTTGCGGTCACAAGCGCGGGCCACTGCGTAGACGTAGGCACGGCAGGCATCCAGTGTAGTGTACATATCGGCCAGTTTGGCTTGTACCAGTTGAAATGTACCAATAGGCTGGCCGAATTGATGACGCTCGTGTACGTACGGCAAAACGATATCAAGGCAGGCTTGCATCAGGCCAAGTGGCCCCCCGGAAAGAACCACACGCTCATAGTCCAGCCCACTCATCAGCACAGCTACTCCGGCATTTTCGAGCCCTAGTATATTGTCGCCAGGAACCTCACAGTCCTGAAATATCAGCTCGCAGGTGTTCGAGCCACGCATTCCTAGTTTGTCCAGCTTGGGAGAGGTCGAAAAACCGGCAAAACCGCGCTCGATAATGAATGCGGTGATGCCGTGAGCTCCTGCTTTAAGGTTGGTTTTGGCGTACACCACTAGCGTGTCAGCATCTGGTCCGTTCGTGATCCACATCTTGGTGCCGTTCAGCACGTAATGATCGCCATGCTTATCTGCCCGCAGACGCATGCTGACGACGTCGGACCCTGCGCTATGCTCACTCATAGCCAGTGCGCCTACACATTTGCCGCTGATCAGGTCAGGGAGGAAGCGTGCTTGTTGGTCTAGCGACCCGTTACGGTGTATCTGGTTGATGCACAGGTTGGAGTGGGCGCCATAGGACAGACCAACAGCACCGCAAGCGCGACTGATCTCTTCCATGGCTATGGTGTGCTCAAGATAGCCCATTCCGACGCCGCCAAACTCAGGGTCAACTGTAATTCCGAGTAAGCCCAGGTCGCCGAACTTAGCCCAAAGGTCTGGGGGGAAAGTGTTATCGCGGTCTATCGCTTGCGCGCGCGGCGCAATTTCACGGGCAGCGAACTCGGCGACTGTTTGGCGCAGCAGTTGCGCTGTTTCCCCCAGATCAAAATTGAGTCCGAGGGTGGAATAGGATGAGATCGTCATGCTTGAAACCGTTGCTATCAGACTGCTTAGGGGTAATTCTAGGTTGACGTTTACGTAAACGTCAACCTAAGGTTTAACTCGACCGAAACCGGATTGCCTGAATTGGCCTAACGCAAAGATTTTGAGCTTTAAAAAGAGGCTGATTTTAAGTAACTGGCGAGCAATACTATGCATGAACAACATGAAATGGCCGATTTACCTAAGCTAAGGACAACTGAATTACATAATTTATGACAAGCCCGATAATCACATAAGTAATGAATTACACGATAGATGGGGAGTGCAGGTTTGAGTGAGAAAACAATATGGGTCAGCGGCACTCAAGGGGCATCTCTGGCAGTCCGGGTTTTAGCGGGTCAATTGCCCCGGGTGGTGTTTCTAGGAGGTTTTCGATCGGATATGGACGGTACCAAGGCACAGTATCTGTCTGAGTGGTGTACCAAAAGAAGCCAGGCCTTCTTACGTTTTGACTATTCGGGCCACGGGTTGTCCGAAGGGCAGTTTGAGGAGGGCACTATCAGTCGTTGGACAACCGATGCGCTGGATGTCATCCGTGCCCAGGCAGCAGGCCCCTGCGTTCTAGTTGGCTCCAGCATGGGTGGTTGGATCATGCTGCACGTCGCGTTAGCGTTGGGTCAGCAGGTCAAAGGTCTACTGGGTGTTGCCGCAGCACCTGATTTCACCCGGGACCTAGTATCACAGGAAATGGACGATGCGCAGCGCGAGGAACTTATAACCACGGGCCGCGTGCACCTCAGAAGTGATTATGACCCCGAGGGGTATCCGATCACTGAGGCACTGATCAGTGACGGCGAGACACAGTGCCTATTGGACGGGCCTGTCAGGATCAGCGCGCCGGTTAGGTTACTGCAGGGCTTTGCTGATACTGAGGTGCCCTGGCGCACGGCATTGCGCTTGTCCAAGGCCCTGGAAGCGCACGATGTACGTGTGCAATTACTCAAGGATGGCGATCATCGACTGTCGAGCCCTGCGCAATTGGATCTGCTGGGTGGCACGCTCGCCGAACTTCTTGAGACAGTCAGGCAGGATTGAGGCCTTGATCAGGATGAATCACCGCCGGCCACGTTAGCGGCTCCATCTGGAGCGACGTGGGTGTTCAACGAGGTATCACACGTGATTCTCAACTGTGTGAGCCTGGCGTTAGTGGATTGCTCACACCAAGGTTCGAAATGAGGACTTTTGACCCTTGTGACGACTTGAGTGCCTTAACTTTCAGGTACGGCCTGCCAGATTGAGACCCCTTTAGCGCTCATAAAAACTGAATGACAAATCCGCTATCGAGTTTATTTTTAACGCTATGCTACAAAATGGAACCCGGTGGGTTTTCAAGGTTATGAAATTGAGTCACCGCTAGGTCGGATCAGGAAATAGACTTATGTCAGCTGCGGTATTGGGTTTTGAGTTTGATTGTGAGTGTTTGCCTGCATGCTAGGATTGTCAGGACAACTGAAGGAGGTGTAATGCAGGAACTCATCGAGAAAATTGAGCACGAGGGTGAGCATGTCGGCGGCGGTATCGTCAAAGTCGATAGTTTTCTTAATCACCAGGTCGACCCCGCTCTGACCCAGCGAATGGCCAAGGAAATGAGCGAACGGTTTCGCGCTGCGGGAGTCGGCCGGATCACCAGGGTATTGACCGCAGAAGTCAGCGGTATTCCTGTTGCATTGGAGGTCGCCGGGCAGTTTGGTGCGCTTCTGATTTATGCGCGCAAAAGCCAATCACGCATAATGACTGGAACCTACTATGTTGCCGAGGCGATCAGTCGGACCCGCGGCACAAGCTCTGACCTGATGGTTGATCGCCGTTTCCTGGGCTCGCAGGACAAGGTGTTGATCGTTGACGATTTCCTTGCCACTGGTGCAACCCTCAGCGCACTGGCCAAGTTGGTCTCAGAAAGCGGGGCACGCCTTTGTGGTGTTGGTTGCGTGATCGAAAAACCAGCCGAGGGTGGGCGCGATGCCTTAGGTATTGTGGACGCGCCGGTGATTACGTTGGCTAAGATCCTGTTTGAAGATGGTGGCCTGCGGGTGATACCCTGAGAGGTATCATGGGAAGTGGTATTTACCAAGTTATCTATACGCTGGTGCAAGCGGTGCCTTTTGGGCAGGTAGCGACCTACGGTCAGATCGCTGGGCTCGCAGGTTGCGGTGCACGCCAGGTGGGTTATGCCATGGCTGCGGTGAAAGCGCCAGACATTCCCTGGCATCGAGTGGTTAACAGCCGGGGTGCGGTCAGTATCCGCTCAATCGGTGCACCCGACTCCGAGCAGCGTCGCCGGCTCGAGGAAGAAGGCGTATTGTTCGACATCTTTGGGCGAGTGAGTCTTGCAGTTTTCCAGTGGTCGGGACCAGACGGCAGTTGGTGGATTGAAAAGGGCATGGAGCCGCCTTTGCTGATATCCACACCTTGGAATAATTAATGATATACAAAGCTCAAGGAGGTCAGACACTGTGAGAAGTGGCCGTTGTATTCATGTGGTCAGTTGCCATGCGGAAGGCGAGGTTGGGGATGTTATTGTCGGTGGGGTTACGCCGCCGCCCGGTGAAAATCTGTGGGAACGTTCGCGGGCCTTGGAAAGTGACGCTGAACTACGTGATTTCTTGTTAAATGAGCCTCGTGGCGGAGTATTCCGACATGCCAACCTGTTGGTACCTCCAATGGATAACCGTGCGGATGCAGCTTTTATTATTATGGAGCCTTCGTTCTTTCCGCCGATGTCTGGATCGAACGCGATATGCGTAACAACTGTTCTTCTGGAAACCGGCATATTGCCTATGACGGAACCTCAGACAGTGCTGCACCTGGAAGCGCCAGGTGGGCTGGTGCGCGCCACTGCGACCTGTCACAACGGTACTGTTGAGCAGGTGAGTATCCGGAATGTACCGTCTTTCGTTGATCGGCTCGGTGCCGTAATTGAGGTAGCAGGGATTGGTTCACTCACGGTTGATACCGCTTATGGAGGTGATAGCTTCTGTCTGGTAGATGCGAAGGAGCTTGGGTTTGCTGTTAGCGCCGATGAGGCGGCTGCGTTGGTCGATTGTGGCCGTAAGATTACTGTCGCAGCTAACGAACAGCTCGGCTTTACTCATCCGGACAATCCACAGTGGACGCATTTATCTTTTTGTATGATGACATGTCCGTTAACTTCAGAAAATGACGCTTTGGTTGGTCGTCACACTGTGGTGATTCAACCCGGTAAATTGGATCGCTCACCATGTGGCACCGGATGCAGTGCCCGGATGGCCGTATTGCATGCACGTGAACTGCTACAGACGGGGCAGCGCTTTATCGGTGAATCAGTGATTGGCTCGCGTTTCAATTGCCAGATCGACGAGACCATCACCATGAGCGACGGTCGAAGCGCGGTAGTCCCGTCTTTGGCTGGAAGAGCCTGGATAACCGGCGTACATCAGCATATGTTGGATCCAAATGATCCATGGCCAACGGGATACCGACTATCGGACACTTGGCCAAGCGGCGATTAACGATGCCACAGGCGGGCGGCGCCACGTACACCCGCGCTATCACCATGCTGATTGCGCCGTATTGGGGTGTCTAGTGAGGAATTAAAAACATGGGCGGCAACCCGTTGAGCGCCCTCAGTATACAGACAGTCGATGTTAGAAAGACCACCCCCCAGAACCACGACATGTGGGTCCAATATGTTGATCACGCTGGCAAGAGCTTTGCCGAAGCGTTCAAGCAGATTTTCGAGCGCAAGTTGTGCAGTTGCATTCTGGTGTCCAGCGTCGGCAACGATCTCTTGGGGTGATAGAGTTGGGTCACCGCCGAGACGCTGGTAGTCGGCCCTGAAGCCCGGGCCCGAAAGGAAGGTTTCGATGCAACCGTGTTGGCCGCAATAGCATAAAGGCCCAGTTTGTTCGAGACAGTTGTGACCCCATTCCCCGGCAATGTGCTGCAGTCCGGGCAACAGTTCTCCGTTGACCACAATGCCTCCACCGACTCCTGTTCCCATGATGACCCCAAAGACACTGGCTGCATTTTGTCCGGCGCCATCAACTGCTTCAGCAAGCGTAAAACAGTTGGCATCATTCTCAAGTCGCACGGGTCGCGACAAAAGTGTCTGAAGATCCTGGAGCAGCGGCTGACCAATGAGACACTGGGTATTCGAGTTTTTTACCCGGCCGGTATTATCCAGTGCACCCGGGGCCGCGACCCCAACTGAGCAACGTGTCTCACTGCGCGCCTCAAGGTCAATCACCAGCGAGGCGATAGTCTCAAGGATCGCCTGGTAGCCCTGCTGTTGTGGGGTCGGGCGACGTTGTCGTGCGATTTCTGTGCCTGTGGCATCGAGCAGAACCCCCTCGGTTTTGGTGCCACCTAGGTCGATTCCGATTTCCATCCGGCTTGGGGAGGGTGCCGCTGTGGATGGCTCGCAGATTAGTTATCCCGAGTGAAAGTGATCTGGGCGTAGGCTGAATGGTTGTGGATAGATTCAAAGTTTTCGGCTTCTACCATGTAGCCGTTGATACGCTCATCTTGGTTTAGCTGACCCGCAACGTCACGCACCAGATCTTCAACGAATTTAGGGTTATCGTAGGCCTTCTCAGTCACATATTTTTCGTCTGGTCGCTTCAACAGACCGTAGAGTTCGCAGCTGGCTTCTTTCTCAACGATATCGATGATCTCTTCTATCCAGATAAACGCGCTGGCTTTGATACTGACGGTGACATGAGAGCGTTGATTATGGGCACCGTATTCAGAGATTTGCTTGGAGCACGGGCACAGGCTGGTCACGGGGACGACAACCCGCACTTCGGTTGAAACCGTGTTTCCGACGATTTCACCGATCAGAGTGACCTGGTAATCCATTAAGCTCTTTACCCCGGTGACGGGGGCTGTTTTTTCTAAAAAGAAGGGGAACGTCATCTGGATATGGCCGGTCCCGGCATCCAGATGTTCGCGGGTCTCTTGCAGCATCGCGCGAAAAGAACGCACCGAGATTTCACGTTCGTGATTGCTTAGTATCTCCACGAACCGGGACATATGGGTTCCCTTGAAGTTATGTGGTAATTCCACATACATATTGAAGGTTGCAACGGTATGTTGCTCGTTGCCGCTACGGTCCTGAATACGCACGGGGTGACGCACATCCTTGACCCCAACTTTGTCAATAGTCAGGTTGCGGCTATCGGGGCTGTTCTGAACGTCGGCTATATCATCCGTACTCTGACTGAGGGCGGTTTCGGCTTTATACATGAAAGAAGATGGTACTGGGTTGTGGGCAAGGAAGTTTAAGCAGAATGGCGCGAAGCGGCAAGTTTTCCGGGCTGTCGATGGCGTACTGATCTCACGATGCCAGTTGCATCGAGTCCGCATTGGGCAAGCACCTCGGCCGGGTCACCTTGCTCAATATGCTGGTCGGGCAGACCCAGCATCAATAGGGCGCTAGCCCGTTCATATTGAGCAAGGGTTTCTGCAACACCTGAGCCTGCCCCACCACGAATACTGTTCTCCTCCACGGTGACCAGAAGCTCGTGTGTGTCGGCCAGCTGTTTGATCATCTCGGTGTCAAGTGGCTTGACACTACGCATATTGACCACAGTAGCGTCAAGGTTTTCTCCAGCTTCAAGGGCTGCCGCCAGCACCGACCCAAAAGCCAGCAGTGCTACCTCCCGCCCTTCACGACGCACCTGGGCTTTGCCGATTGGCACTTGGGTCATCTGCTGAGTTTCTGCAACACCTGGTCCAGATCCTCGCGGGTAACGCACCGCTGTCGGGCCTGGATGCAAAAAAGCCGTGTACAACATATTCCGACACTCCGCTTCATCAGTTGGCGCGAATACTGTCATCCCTGGAATGCAACGCAGGAAACTAAGGTCGAATGCACCCTGATGGGTGGGGCCATCGGCGCCGACAATGCCGGCGCGGTCAATGGCAAACGTCACATCCAGGCCCTGCACGCTGATATCGTGAATCAACTGATCATAGGCGCGTTGCAAAAAGGTGGAATAGATGGCGACCACAGGCTTGAGCCCTTCGCAGGCGGTACCAGCGGCAAAAGTCAGGGCGTGCTGTTCCGCAATACCGACATCGAAGTAGCGTTTGGGGTAATTCTCGGCAAAGCGGGTGAGTCCAGAACCCTCCCGCATCGCCGGAGTGATGCCAACCAGTCGTTTATCGACCCCAGCCATGTCGCATAGCCAGTCGCCGAATACCTGGGTATAGGTTCGCTTACTGGATTTTTTCTCGACTTTGCCTGTGTCCAGGTCGAAGGGTCCGATACCATGAAATGCCACCGGTTCGCCTTCGGCGGGTTTGAAGCCTTTGCCTTTTTGGGTCGCGATATGCAAAAAGCGCGGTCCTTCCATCGCTTTCATGTTTCTCAAAGTTGAGATCAGCGTCGGCATGTCGTGTCCGTTGATTGGGCCAATATAGTTAAAGCCAAGTTCTTCAAACAGCGTGCTGGGCATGACCATACCTTTGAGGTGCTCCTCCCAGCGCCGCGCGAATGCCTGCACTGGTGGCGCAGTGCCTAGAACAGTTTTGCTGCCTTCTCTAACCGTGGTGTAAGCCCGGCCTGAGAGAATACGGGCAAGATAGTTGGACATGGCGCCGACGTTGCGCGAGATGGACATCTCGTTATCGTTAAGGATTACCAACAGATTGGCATCCATATCTCCAGCGTTATACAACGCTTCCATGGCTTGACCAGCAGTGAGCGCGCCATCGCCGATGATGGCGGTGACCTGTCGTGGCACATCGTCTAGTTGGGCAGCAACCGCCATGCCCAGCGCGGCACTGATTGAGGTGCTGGAATGGCCAGCGCCGAAGGTATCGTATTCACTCTCGGCGCGTTTCAAAAATCCCGAGAGCCCGCCTGCTTTGCGGATAGTGGACATTTGCCGGCGCCGGCCAGTGAGGATTTTATGGGGGTAGGCCTGGTGGCCGATATCCCATACCAGCCGATCATTAGGGGTATCAAAGACGTAGTGCAGCGCAATCGTCAGTTCCACCGTTCCAAGGCCCGGCGCGAGATGCCCACCGGTGGTTGAGGTCACCTCTATCAGGAACCGACGTAACTCCTCTGCAAGCCCAACCAGCTCGTGTTCACCTAGCTGACGTAAATCCGCAGGTGAGTCAATAGTATCAAGAAGAAACGGCATAAACGGGGGTTGTCAACGCTAAATGAATAATGGGTTGGCCTGGAAAGATCTGAGGCCTAATAGATTGATCATACCGTGTTGGCAGCAGTCAGTGGGATCGTTCAATAGTAAATCGGGCCAAAGCGACCAGCAGTGTACTGTTAAAAGGGGCATGGTCAAGCGCCGCTATTGCCTCATCACCGAGTGCCTGGGCATAGTGTCGTGATGATGATTCACCCAGCGCGCTGAGGAAGGTGGGCTTCCCTTTTTGACGGTCAGCACCGGCGAGTTTGCCAAGAGTCGCCGTATCGGCCGTGCCATCGAGGATATCGTCTACTACCTGAAATGCGAGGCCAAGTGGTCGGGCGTAGCCAGTAAGCTGTTGCAGTACAACGGGATCACGGGTTGCGGTAAGTGCTCCTAGTTGTACGGCTGCCTCAATAAGGGCCCCTGTTTTTTTACGATGCATATTGGCGAGGGTGTCGACCGAGGCATCGCAGGCAACCAGGTCGAGGTCAATCGCCTGGCCACCCGCCAGCCCTAGCGAACCGACAGCGTGTGCCAGAATCTGCACCATCTGTAGTTGATGTCTCGGTGGCTGTTCTGTAGCCGGGTAAGTGCATAGCACCTCGAAAGCGAGGGTCTGTAACGCATCGCCAGCTAAAATGGCAGTCGCTTCGCTAAAAGCCCGATGACAGGACGGTTTGCCCCGGCGCAAATCATCATCATCCATCGCTGGCAGATCGTCATGGATCAAAGAGAAAGCATGTATCAGCTCTACCGCACACGCAGGTATGTCCAAAGTTCTCTCATCGGTACCCAGAGCCTCGCCGCTGGCATACACCAAAGCCGCTCGGTATCGCTTACCCGCGCCGATACTGCTATAGCGCATAGCCTGGTGAAGCTCGCAAGGCTCGCAGTCCGATGCCGGTAACAGAATTTCCAGGCGCTGATCAACTTGCTCCCGCCACCGTGTCCAAAGGGGGGCAAGCGCTTGATTGTTTGTCACGCTTCATCCGGGTCGAAAGGGGTGCTTTGCAGTTCCCCCTCTTTTTCGAGCAATTGCTGCACTCTGGTCTCAGCTGCCTGCAGGCTGTCGCGACAATTGCGGACCAAGCTCATTCCGTGCTCAAAGTCCTTTAGCGATGCCTCCAGAGATTGCTCTCCGCTTTCCATTCTCTCAACAATCGTTTCCAGTTCTTTGAGGGATTTTTCAAACTCCCCGACCCGGGAACGGGATTTTTTGGTCATGAACTTGTCTCTATCGTGGGTGCCGTCAGCCGCCCCGGGTGGGGCAGCACTCGATGTTCATGGATTCTATCCCAGCGTCGGAACAATCAACAATCGTGCCCACTCGACATATCAGCCGGGATCAGATTTGGTGCTGCCGGGAAAGGCAGTCGGCTTTTTCGGTTAGGCCTTCGATCAGGAACTCGTAGCAGTGGCTTAAGCGTGTTTTAGTGATTAACAACGGTTGTTCGTCGGGTCAATACTGAGCCAGATGATCAAGAAAATCTGGGCTGACAGTCGGATGGCTTTAGTTCTTCGTGTATGATTCGCGTCGATTTGATTCCTTGGTACCTGCAAACCTGTAATTGATGGTTGAAAGTTACGACGCCTCAGCAATCGAAGTCCTTACCGGGCTTCAGCCGGTCCGCAAACGTCCGGGTATGTACACCCAGACTGATCGACCTAATCACCTTGTCCAAGAGGTGGTGGATAACAGTGTCGATGAAGCTATCACCGGGTATGCGCATCGGATTGAAGTGATCCTGTATAAGGATTCTTCAGTAAGCGTCAGTGATGATGGACGTGGTATGCCCGTTGATCGTCACAAGGGCGAAAAAGTAAGCGGCGTTGAGGTCATTCTCACGCGATTGCATGCCGGTGGAAAATTTTCGGATAAATCCTACGCTTATTCCGGGGGTTTACATGGAGTAGGCGTCTCGGTGGTTAACGCGCTGTCCTCGAAACTCGAGGTCAGCGTCAAACGAGGTGGCCAGCAATACCGAATGCAGTTTCGTGATGGCATGCCAACAGCGCCACTCAAAGTCGTCGCTAAGGTTGGGATACGTAATACCGGCACCACAGTACGCTTTTGGCCGGATCCCCAGTTTTTTGATTCTCCCACAGTTTCAATATCCCGACTGAAACGATTACTCAAGGCGAAGGCGGTTCTGTGCCCTGGACTGAGGATCGATTTTCGCGATGAGGAGAATCGTAAAAATAACGAAACTTGGGAGTACGAAGACGGTTTGCCCGATTATTTGTTAGGAGAAATTGGGGCAGATGAACTGGTACCTGATCCGCCATTTGTCGGTCACATTGCCGCGAAAGAGCAGCAGGTACATTGGGCGGTTACCTGGCTCGAGGACGGCGGTGAAGGCATCGGCGAAAGTTATGTCAACTTGATTCCGACAACACAGGGCGGCAGTCACGTCAGTGGTTTTCGCAGTGGCTTGACTGATGCAGTGCGAGAGTTCTGCGATTACCGGGCACTGTTGCCGCGGGGCGTCAAGCTGGCGCCAGAAGACGTCTGGCAATACTGTGCTTTTGTTCTTTCGTTACGGATGAAAGAGCCCCAGTTCACCGGGCAGACCAAAGATCGCTTGTCGTCACGTGACGCCGGGGTCTTTACCAGCGGTGCAGCTAAAGATGCATTCAGTTTGTGGCTCAATCAACACGCGGAACAGGGTGAACGTATCGCCCGTCTTGCCATTGATAGTGCGCAGTCTCGGCTTAAGTCTGCTCGTCAGGTCGAGCGCAAGAAAGTAGCCACAGGCCCGACCCTGCCGGGCAAACTGGCCGATTGCACTAGCCAGGACACTGAATACACTGAACTCTTCTTGGTAGAAGGTGACTCCGCTGGCGGTTCAGCCAAGCAGGCACGTGACAAGAACTTCCAGGCCATCCTGCCGTTGCGCGGTAAGATTCTGAACACTTGGGAGGTCGATCCGGCAGAGGTACTTGGGTCGCAGTCAGTACACGATGTTGCCGTGGCGTTGGGGGTAGACCCTGGCGCATCGGACTGCTCAGGGTTGCGTTATGGACGGGTTTGCATACTCGCGGATGCGGATTCTGATGGTGCCCATATCGCAACCTTGCTTTGCGCTCTCTTCGTGCGCCACTTTCGCCCTTTGGTGAGCGCTGGGCGGGTCTGCGTCTCTTTGCCACCACTTTATCGAGTTGATGTCGGCAAGCATATTTTTTATGCGGTCGACGATATAGAGAAGGAGGCTGTGCTGGAAAGTATCCGTAAGGAAAAGCTGCGCGGATCGGTCAATGTTCAGCGTTTCAAAGGCCTGGGTGAAATGAATCCTTCGCAACTTCGAGAGACCACCATGGATCCTGCATCACGACGCCTGATTGAACTGACTCTGGATAGTGGCCACAGGACCGACAACATGCTGGATTTACTGCTGGCGCGAAAGCGAGCTCCTGATCGTAAGGTCTGGCTAGGCAAGATTGGAGACCAGGCCGAGGTTGCATAAACGATATTCGGCACCTCTGCAAGGCATGGTGTTTTTCGCCTCAGGGACTGCCCGCGGGCGGTTGATTCCAGAACGGAGCGCTTCGTGGGTCAGTAATGGTGCAGGTTTCCTGTCGGTAAGGTGAAAACCCCGCGCGCTGGTAGACAATAATGGCCTTGGGATGATCCAGATCACAAGTATTCACTGTTAACCGAGAGGGACCGCTTGCCCAGGCCGTTTCTACTGCCCATCCCAGCAGCCAGGGCCCAAGACCCATGCCAATCTGCTCAGGAAACAAGCCGAAGTAGGCCAGGTCAACCTCGTCCCTGACGCGGTAGTCCAGTTCCACATAGCCCGCTGGCGCCCCGGCTCGATAAAGGACGTAGACGTGCACTTTGCTGTCATTGAGAATTGCGGCCAATGCACTATCTCCAAGTGCCCGCCGCTCGTACCAGAGCCATGGCCCACCGACCTGGTTGTAAAGGAACCGGTAGAATGCCACGGTAGGTTTGCGGACACGTAATATAGCCAGGTCATCCACTCGTGATCGACATAGCGAGCCTGCGGGTGCGCGGTTCATCTGCAGGTAGGTGATGGTGACCTGCAACGTACCGTCAGGACGCGGCTGCGGAATTGTGGCAAACGGTTGTTGAGGTGAATTCAAAGGCGTACTCGTACTCAGGCGCTGTCGGCCGAATTGTCTGCGGTTGAATCATCTTCCGGGTGTGTATTTCGGTCTACCAGTATCGCCAGCCCCCCCAACAAAGACCAGGCGGCGACGTGCACACGGTGCAGCACCGACAAAGCGACGCCGCGCGTACGCATTACCTGTTCTGCGTCGGGAATCCCAGGCAGTGTGGCCGCACCAAACTTGCCGATCAATGCCCCGTAGGCGGCTTCACCGATACCCCAACCCGCCGGGGCAATCGGGATACCTTGGATAACCGATGCTACTGGGACGATGAAAAAAAGATCTGTCAGCGCAACTCCGATGCCCAAGGCCTGGCTCATACAGTAGTAACTGCCAACAAACAGGGTATAGATAGCGGGGCTGGCCAGAATCCATCCACCAATACCGACAAGGTGGCCGCGGTAGTGCAGCACTGCTTGGTCGAGCTCGCTGACAATGCCACCGACCCGTTGTGGTAGTCGGGACACCAGTGCATCAAAACGCAGTAGCGCCCGCAAGCCAGGGCTGACTAATAGAAAGCAAAAGCACAAGGTGCCAAAGCCGGTCAGCCACATTGTGCTGGCAAAGACCGGAAAGCGGTCCATTGCGAGCAGGCTCGCCAGGCTGCCGACAAAAAGTAGTGACAGTACGCCAAGGATTCGGTCAACCACAATCGACACCACTGCCCGGACCTTATCCCCCGAGCAGCGGCGCACAATATAGACGGCCTTGATCACGTCACCGCCGGTTGCGCCGGGCAGGACGTTGCTGAAAAAAAGCCCAATCCAGCCGAATTGCTGGGCTTCCAGGAAGCGTACACCGAGGCCATTCGCTCGCATCAGGAACCACCAGCGTGAGTTAATGATGACCACAAAGACGA
>JAAZZE010000069.1 GCA_014239255.1 Gammaproteobacteria bacterium | reverse complement strand
AGTGGACTTAGGCAGCATTTTTAGATTTGCCGACCCAGTTTAAAATGCGAGGCCTGTGGCAGCCTTTGATTCAAAAAAAGAAAATCTGTTACCAAACTTTAAGTAAGCGAAGGCAATGCTAGGGAAGGTGTAACCGGGGTTATTTGACTTCCTATTTCCGATCAGGCGACGGGTGTAGATATACCCAAGACAGCCGTTATCTGACAGTAAATTGCCGATAGAGTGCAAACAGTGCGTAGAGCGCGACCGCTGCAAGCAGCGACAAAGGAAAGCCAGCGGGACCGATTGCGCTCATTGCGGTTCCCGCCAAGAACGGACCAAGGAGACCGCCGGCGCCGAACAGTACCGAGAATACGGCGTTAGCCGAAACCAGTTCTACACCACGAAAACGTTGGCCCAGCAGAGTAATGCCAACAGTAAAGATACCTCCCATGGAACCACCCCAGATACTGACCACAGCCCATAGCGCCAGCGCCCGTGCTTCCCACCAAGGATCGCGTCCACCATCGATAAGCAGTGGAAACAAAAAGATAGAAACCAGCAGCGTCAAAACGCAGGCGATCAGAAGCCAGTTACGGTTAACTTTGTCGGCTAACCAGCCGATTGGGTATTGAAAAAAAACAGCAGCCAGCGCTCCGACCCAGATAACGGCATAACCGGTCTGACGAAATTGCGCACCCAGGATATCCATGGTGTACAGGTGGGCAAAAGATTGCATCGCGCCTTCGACAATACCAAACATGGCTGATGAAAGAAGCACCGTGGGTGCGACAAAAAACACTGCCGCCAGGCCAACGACAACTCCTTGTTTGGGCGTACCGAATTTGACATCGAGCCTTCGGGTGGGTAGCAGCAATACAGTCGCAACTGCGACTGCCACCAACCCGCAAACAAACGGCCAGTAAGTGTCTGGGTCTAGATAAGCGCCGAGCACAGGACCCACGGCCCAGCCGGCCATGCCAACCGTTACGTAGATGCCCATCCACCGTCCGCGGACTCGGTCATTGACGATCTGGTTCACCCACGTGTCACCGGCCGTAAATAATAGCGAGTTGCCCATACCCAGCAGGAATCGGATCAACATCCATGTCCCGAAACTCCGAAATGTCGGCAAAGCTATCAACATTATCGCAACTACTGCCAGGCCCAGCACAATGGTTTTGAAAAATCCAATAGCCGGAATTATGCGTGGTGCGGCAAGTGCGACCACGATAATACCGAGAAATTGGACCGCCGCATTAATGCCGATCATGGATTCGCTATAGCCCTGATTGCGTAGCGCTTCAGCTAAAATCGGCCAGGTCAAAGAACTGGCGATTGAAACAACCGCCAGGGTAGCGATGAGTGCACTCATGCACCGAATTCTCTGCCGTGGGGACAACTCACTCATGGCGTAACTGATCTCCGCTGACTCGTGGACTGCACGATACCGGGACTAGCCCAGAAAAGTGCTCCCAACCGTGAAAAAAGACGAGAAAACTGACTCCCAGAGCAGGACTCAAACTTGCGATATATGGATTCACAGTCCACTGCACTACTAGATGTGACTCCTCAATAACCTGCTGTATTCAAGCACAACTTTGCACCTTGACCCAGGGCATCTTTACAGTTCTAGGACCTGGGAGGGAATCAGTAGACATCACAGTGCCACGGTTACGTCAGGTTATAAATATCAGGAACCGGAGAATCCCTAATGTGTAGCGGTACAATATTAGCAACACTACTACTCTAGTGGGGTGGATGTAACAATTCCTGGATGATTTTATGGGAAATGATGAGTGGTTAGCTATTATTGGGCGATGCATTTGCATTGGCTGTAGGTTTTCGTTTAATAGCGTTTTCAAAACGCAAGGATAATTAATGACAAACACAGCACTTCTTGAGCGTAGAAACCGCTTATTTGGAAAAGGATCGACTCTGTTCTATGAACAACCTATTCAACTCGTACGAGGTGAAGGTGTTTCCATCTACGATGAATCTGGCCGGCGCTATGTCGATCTTTATAACAATGTACCGTGCGTAGGTCACTGTCACCCCCATTTTGTTAAAACTGTTTCGAGTCAAATAAAAACCTTGAATGTTCATAACCGGTACCTTCATCAATCGATACTAGACTATGCTGATCGACTGATTAATACCCATCATGAGTCAATCGAAAGTGTAATCTTTAGCTGTACGGGAACAGAAGCCAATGAAATCGCTTTACAAATGGCGAGGTTGGTAACTGGTGGCCGAGGCATTATATGCACCGATGCCACTTACCATGGAAATAGTGTCGAGGTCTCCAAACTAACTGGTGCAAAGAGCAATCAAGGTGACGTGAGGCCCGTACCATTCCCAGAAACGTACCGAACTGATACGGAAGATCCGCTGAATCATCATCTTAAAGAACTTCAGCTTGTGATTGAGTCGTTTCGAGAAGATGGTACACCCTTTGCCGGTATGCTGGTGTGTCCAATACTGGCTAACGAAGGACTGCCAAATATGCCTAAGGGGTACATGGCGGAAGCCGCGAAAATAGTGCATAAAGCTGGTGGAGTGTTCATGGCAGACGAGGTTCAGGCCGGACTATGTCGGACAGGTATGTGGTGGGGGTATCAAACCATGGACGTTATCCCGGATATTGTTACCATGGGAAAACCATTGGGCGGTGGAATCCCGCTTGCAGCAACTGCCGCATCAAGGGAAATCACTGAAACATTCCGCCGACATACTCGCTATTTCAATACTTGTGCATCAAGCCCGGTGCAAGCCGCAGCTGGCAGTGCTGTGCTTGACATAATTGAACAAGACAATCTGCAGGAGAACGTGACAACTGTTGGTCATTTTCTACACGAAAGATTCCTTAAAATCCAGCAAAAGCATAAGGCGATTGGAGATGTTCGAGGATATGGCCTTTTTAGGGGATTAGAATTTGTCACTGACTTGAAAAGTAAAACTCCAGATAAAAAGACCGCGGTGCGTGTCGTTAATGCTCTTAAAGAGCGTGGGTTTTTGACAGGAAATGCTGGTGCATACGACAATGTACTCAAGGTTCGACCTCCTCTGGTGTTTTCAAAAGACGACGCGGAAGAGTTTCTTGGTGCTCTAGAGCAAACGCTAGAAGATTTGAATGCTTAATGATTCATCGTTCGACGCCGCCCACAGTGCTTTGTCAAACTGGGACATCAAATCTCGAGATATCAAGCTCCTAAGTCAGACAGAAAACATTGTCTTCAAGGTTGTCGGCGCGAAAAGTGAATCTTTCGTTCTTCGCTTGCACAGGCCAGGCTATCATAATTACAGAGAATTACTCTCTGAACAACAATGGACTGAGGCTCTTTTGGACGCCGGACTTGATGTTCCTGTACCACGTCCCACTCGAGAGGGTCAACCATATGCGTCTGTCGTTATTGGAAAACAACATCGTTATGTAGGAATTCTCGAATGGGTGGATGGGATCCCAATGAAGAATCTCATTGATAGCAATCCCGGCACAGTCTTTATTGAAGACTCTTTTTCACTTCTTGGTGAGATTATGGCCAGATTCCATAATCAGGCCGTTTCCTGGGATATTCCACCTGAATTTTCGAGACATTCTTTCGACGCTGACGGGTTAGTTGGAGAAAGACCTTTCTGGGGTAGGTTCTGGGAATCCTCTATCCTCACCTCAAATCAAAAGATCTATCTCGATATATTGCGTCGCCAAATTTATGATCTTCTGGCGAAGCTAAGGAGAGATAGTCGCATCTACAGTCTGATTCATGCTGATCTTCATCCAGCCAACATAGTCGTTGAAGGGCAAAGGTTGCACGTAATCGACTTTGATGATTCAGGTTTTGGGTGGCATTATTACGATATAGCAGTAGCTCTTTTTAACTATCATCTTGAAATACCAATCGAGCACTTGCAAACAGCTGTGGTCAGCGGGTATCGCAAAGCCCGCTCTATCAGTGATGAAGATCTATCATATATACCTTTATTCATGTTGATTAGAGCTCTAGCACTTATTGGCTGGTATTCGGCAAGGCCGGAGGTCGAAGCCGGCGCAACCACTTTGCCCCAACTTATTAGCTACGTGCGATCGAAAGGCGTCGATGTAATGGCAGGCCATGGATTATTGATCAAGCCGATGCCCGGTATTTAAGAGATTGGCAGATTTACCGATTTGCGCCACGTTGAGGAAATGGTAGCAGTTGGAATGTTGAAAACATCGAGAAAACTGGCTCCCCGGGCAAGACTCGAACTTGCGACATATGGATTAACAGTCCACCGTTCTACCAACTGAACTACCGGGGATCGCAGGGCCGGCAATGCTACTGTCGGAACCTGTTTTGGTCAAGCAGGCGACTCAATCAATTGCGATATTAGGCGCATCGAACCGATTTGTTGCCAGGAGCTTGGACTGAGAATCGGACACGTCCGGTCAAATACACTATAACGGCCCGTTGGTTCTTGGCTGTCATGTCACAAATCCGGAAATGACCATTCGGCCATACACTACCATTGGGCTTAAATAAGAGACGATCCGGGGTGCGCCAGCCAATAGTGACGCCCAAGCTCGCGGCGCCAGCTAGGATAGGTCTTTCATCTGGATCTAGAATATAGTTTTGATTAGGATCGCCAAACGCGACCCAACCCCCTTGCCATCCGTTACCGATCATGCATCCTTCAGAAGCCGCTCCGGGGCACAGCGTTACCGGATAACCTTGCCTGACAGCCTCGAGTCGGGCCAGGGCAAGGTGGTGGATCAATCTTTTCGCCGTGCTGTCTACCCGATTTTCGTTGATCTTTTGGGTATAGGCTCCTGCACTGTAAAGTCCTAAGATGATGAAAATTGATACACAGATCATAAGCTCTATTAAGCTAAATCCGCAGCCCAGGTTCGAGTCTTTGCGCCGAATGGAAGATAATAGAGGTCTACCGTTTTTGTACACGCATCCAATGGTCCAACATTAGCCGGGATGGTTCCGTGAAGAATCGCACTGAAATATGATTCGCCCATTTGCCCTTGAAAGTCCTTTTGAGCCTGCTGGGGATCAACCTGAGGCGATAGCTAAATTGAAGGATGGTCTTCTTTCAGGAGAGGCATATCAGACATTGCTCGGGGTTACCGGTTCGGGGAAAACCTTCACGATGGCGCACGTTATTGCAGATTTGAATAAACCTGCATTGATACTTGCACCAAACAAAACTCTCGCTGCCCAGCTTTATGCAGAGATGCGCGAGTTTTTCCCAAATAACGCAGTCGAGTATTTTGTTTCTTATTATGATTATTACCAACCTGAAGCCTACGTTCCGGCAAGCGATACCTTCATCGAAAAAGATGCATCGATCAACGAGCATATTGACCAGATGCGCCTTTCCGCCACCAAGGCCATCCTGGAACGTAGCGACGTTGTTATTGTCGCTACGGTTTCTGCGATCTATGGATTGGGGGATCCAAAGGCCTATCATGGGATGATCCTGCACTTGCGTGAGGGTGGTCTTAGCAATCAACGTGAGATCTTGCGTCGACTTGCAGAATTACAGTACACACGCAATGACATCGAGTTGCGACGGGGCAATTTTCGGGTGCGTGGTGATGTCATAGATATTTTCCCTGCCGAATCTGAGCGCTTCGCGGTTCGTGTTGAGCTTTTTGGAGATCAAATAGAGCAACTCACCCGCTTTGACCCTTTGACCGGAGAAACCGAACAGCAGTTGACTCGCTTTACCATCTATCCCAAGAGTCATTACGTAACCCCAAGGGAAAAAGTTCTTGAGGCGATTGTCAAAGTAAAAGAGGAACTGACGGACAGGCTCAAGAATCTGCGGGACTTGGACAAGCTCGTGGAGGCCCAGCGTTTGGAGCAGCGTACCCGGTATGATGTCGAGATGATGCAGGAGTTAGGTTATTGCGCCGGAATAGAAAATTACTCGAGGTTTCTTTCCGGGCGCGAAGCCGGTGAGCCCCCGCCAACGTTGATGGATTACTTTCCGGCCGATTCGCTATTGATCATCGACGAGAGCCACGTAACGATACCCCAATTGGGAGCTATGTTTAAAGGAGACCGGTCGCGAAAGGAAAACCTGGTGGAATACGGTTTCCGTCTACCATCGGCGATGGATAATCGACCGTTACGGTTTGATGAATTCGAGGGATTGATGCCTCGTACCGTGTTTGTGTCCGCTACGCCAGCCGATTACGAGCATGCCCGTAGTTCCGCGGTTGTCGAACAGGTTGTCCGGCCAACGGGGTTAGTTGACCCGATTATTGAGGTGAGGCCGGTCGCCAGTCAGGTAGATGATCTAATGTCGGAGATACGGGAAAGGGGGGCAGTTTCCGAGCGGGTGCTAGTAACCACTCTGACCAAACGTATGTCGGAAGATCTGTGTGATTATCTTAATGACCATGGCGTCAGAGTACGTTATCTGCATTCCGATATCGATACGGTTGAGCGGGTCGAGATCATTTCGGATCTTCGACGAGGGGTCTTTGACGTGTTAGTTGGCATCAACCTGTTGCGTGAAGGCCTCGATTTACCGGAGGTATCGCTGGTTGCGATTCTCGACGCCGATAAAGAAGGCTTCTTGCGCTCGGCCCGGTCATTGATCCAGACGATTGGTCGAGCTGCTCGACATATAAATGGTAAAGCCATTCTCTATGGGGACGTGGTTACAAAATCTATGCAAAAAGCCATCGACGAGACTGATAGACGACGCGAAAAGCAAGAAGCCTATAACCAGCGTCATGGCATCAAACCCCAATCTATTCGTAAGGAGGTTAAGGAGATTATTGAAGGGGCCGGCGGGGTTTCTGCTTCGCCTGGTAAGCAGAAAAAAGGGCGCAAGAGCCAAGATTTGGCAAACCTGTCCGGTATCTCTTCTATGTCGCCTGGGGAACTGGGCAAACGGATCAACCAGTTGGAAAAACAGATGTACACCTACGCCAAGGATCTTGAGTTCGAACGGGCCGCCGAGGCTCGCGATGAACTAACCCTTCTTAAGCGCGAACAGTTCGGACCGCGAATCGAGGCTGCTTGACCCGTTGCTATCGAACCTTGCCGTGAGGCTTCACCCCATTCACGACACTGCCGACACCGCGACCGCACTGAATTGGGTCAGCTGATATGCAAACTGACTGCTACAACCTTATCCACGTTCTCAGTCCAATAGTACGGCATGCAGGGCGTCGATCACCGTATCCAGCTGATCCGAAGTAATAACGAGCGGCGGAAGCAGCCGAATCACTGTGGGCCCTGCGGGTAAGGCAAGGATCCGGCGCTGGAGGAGGGCCTTCAGGTAAGGCGTGGCTTTTTCTTTCAGCTCGATTCCGATCATTAGTCCAACCTGGCGCACCTCCCGAACCCGGGCAGGTAACTTGGACGAAAAACGATCAAGGAAATACTTCCCTTTGTCTCTGGCACCCATAGCCAAGTCGTGGTCCAGCATGAAGTCGATAGCCGCTAGTGCGGCCGCGCAGGCTAGCGGGTTACCCCCAAATGTGGATCCGTGCACACCGATACCCGCCTGAACCCGGTCGGTGCACAGGACGGCGCCCATAGGCATTCCACCGGCAATACCTTTAGCCAGGCACAACATATCAGGCACAATGTTGAATCGCTCGCAGGCAAAAAGAGTACCGGTTCGGCAAAACCCGGTTTGAACTTCATCGATGATTAACAGCGTGCCTTGCTCATCGCAAAAACGCCTTGCTGCTGCCAGATAGTCCGGCTCTACCAGTCGGACGCCACCCTCACCTTGGACAATTTCCAGAATTACAGCTGCTGTGGTCTCATTGATCGCCTTTTTAAGCTTATCGATATTATTAAGGGGTACGAAAGCGCAATCTGGCAACAACGGTTCGAATGCATCTCGATACTTGAAGGTGGCGCTCAATGCGCCGAGGGTGCGTCCATGAAAGCCTCGCATCGCGGCAACCAGCCCAGTACGTCCACTGGTTTTGCAGGCAAATTTGATCGCAGCCTCGGCGCTTTCAGTGCCTGAATTGCACAGGAATACCCGGTTAAGTCCGGATGGTGAAAGTTCGACCAGCTTTTGCATTAGTTGCCCACGTTGATCGTTATAAACGATGCCAGGACAAGTTATTAAAGTTTCAGCCTGCCGAGCGATAGCTTTAGCAACAGCTACGTTTGCGTGGCCCACGTTCGCTACACCAACCCCAGCGGCACAGTCCAGATACTCGTTTCCCTTATCATCCCAAAGGCTTGCGTCCTGACCGCGCACAATATTGATAGGACGTCGTGGATAAACCTCTAGCGCGTATTCGTCTTCAAGGTGGAAACTGGTCATTGGATGATCGTCCCTTTGCCTGCAAGCGCGTCCCGAACCGGGTGCTCAGTGCGTCCATCAGCAATAATGACTTTCTTCGTGCCGCCATCAAAAAGTCGGCGCAGGGCCAGCATTTTGCGCTTCATGCGACCTTTAACCTGTTCCTCGCGGTCTTTAAGCTCGTTCGCGTTGATGAGATCGACCACGCTGCCCGGATCATCCGGATCGTCGAGAAACCCAGGGGCTTCGATCAGTTGTATGATTCGCTGCGCCTGCAGCGTCTCTTGGAGGATGCTCACAATATCGTCGTTCTCAGAGTTGATCGCATAACCTTGCTCGTCAATGATTGGGATGCTGAGTACTGGCCGGTACCCTTGTGTTATCAACATTTCAAGTAACGGGCCGTTTACCGATCGAGGTTTACCCGATAGATCGCGTTTGATCAGAGTTTTCCCACCTTCTCGCACGCGAATTCCGCGATTGCGCTCACCTTGAATCAGTCGCCCATCAAGGCCACTTAGGCCAACCGCATTAATATTATGACGTTGGCATAACTCCACAAAGCGTCGGTTGTGCAAGCCCGCATAGGCCATCATGATCAGATCAATGGCATCGTCATCGGAGTAGACGCTGGTGTAACCGGAAACTGAGGTCAGTTCTGTTTTTTCTATGCCCAATTTGATACTGAGGGCATCGCGGGCAGCATTGGCACCCAGGACCACCAGGTAGGGCTCCTCCAATTGAGCGAGATCTGCGACCACACCTGCCAGGTTAATTTGAGATCCGCCTCCCACTTTGACAATGTACATAGGTAGTGCCCGTGAATCAGAGTGACTGAATGGTTCGGTTACTGATTGGTTGCCAGCCGATTTCACCCGGGTAGGGGGCAGAGCAAACAATCGACTCACTCGCCTGGTGGCAGCAATGCATCTGAAAATACGCTGGGTTTTCGTTGTAAATGGTTGCAAGCTCTGAAGAATCGGGGCTGGCGATGATCAGGTTCATAGCCCGCAGGTAGCGCGTACGTTTCTCGATAACATCGATGCCTTTTTGAACCGAGGGCAACCGTCCATAATGATCGAATCGTTTGATAAAATTAAAAATCTTTTCCGCCCCTATCCGACCTGTCTCACGAATACGGACACCGCGCAGTTCGCCGTTGAAAATAAATACCCTTTTGCCGTCAATAAACGGCATGTTGTTTTCAACCCGGATACCCTCATCACGAAAAGCGCTGCGGGCATGGGCCAATAACAACGTTGTACCTCCAAATTGTGTAAAGTCATCCTCCCAGATCGGGCGTATATCGCGATAAACCTTCCAGCCGTTGGTGTCTAGCCAAGCGCAGCCCCAGCCGTGCCCTTGATACTCGGTGCTTTCGCGCGAAAGGGCAGCGAACCGTTCAAGGTGTGAGCTGATCTGAAAGGGGCGTTCAGAACGTACCCATAGCAGTCGACACATAGGTTGGCCTAAACCGGGTGAAGACCCGGAAACTCCAGCCCCATTGTTTCGATAAGGCCGTGCATAATATTAAAACACTGCACGGCCTGGCCCGCCGACCCTTTCATCAGGTTGTCAATCGCACTGATAACCACGAGCCGGTCCGTGGCAGTGTCGCGCTCGAAGCCAATATCACAATAGTTGGTTCCCGCGAGCAGTTTGGGCTCTGGATAACGGTGGATGCCGCTGCGCTCTTTAACGATTCGGACAAACGGCTCGTTACCGTAATCTTCACGGTAGATCTTCCATACGGCTTTCTCATCAAGCGATTCAGAGATAAAAACATGACAGGTGGCAAGAATACCCCGCACCATCTCGATGGAAGTCGCCGAGAAGTGGATCGGAATATCTCCAAGCGATTGCTCAATCTCGCCGACGTGGCGATGTCCGGTTGGCCGATACGATCGGACGGCGCCGCTACGTTCCGGATGATGACTGGCGCCGCTCGAAACATTGCCGCCCTCGCTCGAGCCGGCTTTGACATCAATGACAATGGAGTCGACTAATCCGCGGCGAGCCAGCGGTCGCACCGCCAGGATGCTTGCTGTCGCGTTGCAGCCTGCACAGGCAACCTGCGTGGCCGACCGAAGAGCGTCGCGGTGCAACTCAGGTACCCCATAAACGAATGTACCCAGCAGGTCGGGGCGAGAGTGCTCACCCGCATACCAGTGCTGGTAGCGCTCGGCGCTGTGCAGCCTGAAATCTGCACTGAGATCGATTAAGCGTGGCGCGAGCGACTGGAAGTCGCCGATACTTTCCATAGCACGTCCGTGCGGCAGGCACAAAAAAAGGACATCACAGCGGGTCAACTGGGAAAGCGTGCAAAATTTGAGGCCAGTGGTTCCGCGCAAATTTGGATGCGCTTTGGAGACGGACTTCCCTGCAAAGCGTTCGGAAGTGACCTGGACGATCTCGCAGCTTGGATGAAACAATAGCAACCGAAGCAGTTCACCGCCAGTATATCCCGAGCCACCGACGATTCCGGCCCGGATCATCAGGCTGTCTCCAGAACATAGTCAACTACCCGGGCGGGAATATTCACACCAGTGGTCTCAATGCTGTTGCGAAACTCCATGGTGTAGTTGACTTCATTAACCAGCAGGCCTCTGTCTGTTTCAAAAAGGTCCACGGCCAGTACACCGCCACCGACTGCACGAGCAGCGGCCAATGAAATCAACGAAATCTCATCAGTGATCGAACATCCGCTGGCAACCGCCCCGCGGGCCGTATTAGTGATCCAGTGAGGCGATGTTCGATAGATCGCGGCCACGCACTCCTCTCCGATCACGAAACTTCGGATATCGCGGCCCTTCTTTTCTACATATTGTTGGATGTAGAAAATTGAATGATGGTAACTGCCGAGGATGGCTTTATGTTCTAGGATCGCCTCCGCGGCTTGGCGATCGTTGATTTTTGAGAGCAACCGCCCCCAGGAGCCCACCACTGGTTTGAGTACTACCGGGTAACCCAACTGCTCAATGGCTTCAAGGGCAGAGGCCTCGGTGAAAGCGATACGCACAGGTGGCTGGGGAACATTGGCTTCCTTTAGCGCCAGCGAGGTCAGGATCTTATCCCCACAGATTCGAGAAACATCTGATGTGTTGATACATCGGACACCGGCACTCTCCAGCAGGCGAAGCCCGTGCATGGCCCGCGAATGGTTGATACAACGCTCAAAAACCAGATCGACATCTGGGCCTGAAAAAAGGTCGAAAGCAAGTTTGCGGTCATCGATCATTACCAAATCAATCCCACGTGACTTGAATTCATCAATCAGAAGCTTTTCTTCCTTTCTAATAAGCGAGTGCAGGAACCCGATTCTCACTCGCCCCAGTCCTCCTCGGTCTCAGGCGCCTCAGCCAGTGCCGGTGGAACCAACGCTCTGACCTCAAGTTCGGTGCCGCAGTCGGGGCATTCAAGAAGTTCACCCACGACAGTATCGTCACTGAACGTTATTTGGACAGCACATACGGGACATTCGCTCATAGGAGTCTCCTGTTGTTAGCGCACGCCGGTGGACTCCGGCCGGTTGGCGGCTTATTCTAGTGCGGGTGATGCCATAGAGTGAACCCTGGCACCGTAAAGAGCAGAATCAGACCTGGCTGGTAAATTTCGCAAACCAGTCCTGGGTTGTCTGTGAGTCCCGGAACGCCTGGAACCGAGCTGCATCTTGGCTGAGGGCTGGGCACCGACAACCTTTCGGGTTAATCGAAGGGCCACTTAACGGCAACGATTAGCTCTTTTACGATCAGGCAGAAGATCTTCGATCTTTTTGGCCTTTCTCCGGCCTTTCGACGGTCTCAAGGTTTCAAGAAATTTAACTTTATATTTGAGTGGTGACGTCGAACGACCCCTTGGCCATCTTGCGTGGACCTTCGATATAGGGGTGGCGCAACAATGAACAAGAGCACTAGAAATACGCTAGAATTCGCACAGCAGGCGCGTAGCTCAGTGGTAGAGCACCACCTTGACATGGTGGTGGTCGGTGGTTCGATCCCACTCGCGCCTACCAGGTTCCCTAGAAAACAAGGCTCTCTTCGGAGGGCCTTTTTTCATGGGGTTTATAAAAGCGTATATCTAGGAATGGTTTTGAGTACTTTTTGGTAACGTTCGCGCATGCGGTTTCCCTCCCCCTGAAACCCTGAGAAACATAGATCAGAGCTTTAGTGCTTTGACGGCTTCCTGAGCAACCTCATTGAGTGGTGCCTTTCGGCTCAAGTCCGTTTCGGCGGCAGCCCATATTTTTACAACTGGTATCGCTGGAGCTATGGATGGAGCTACGAACGCAAATATCAAGCCCTAACACCCGAGGAACAACGCCTAGTCAGTGACAAACTGGTCACATATCAAAAAGAAACCGAGGGGCAGTCAGGCGTCTGTGACTCAGACGCTGATATAGTTTATTAGCCCTAGGGAATACGTTTCCATTGCGTTAAAACTGACGATCAAGATTTGGAATATCGGCAGCATTAACATCCGCAATTGCCACAGTCTGCTATGAACACTTGGCCGCTGTTAATAGTGGAGCGGAGTTAAGGTCTGGTAAAAATCATAATTAATAAGCTAATCGCTCTTACATTTACTATAAATAGTCTGCTTTTATGATATGGCTGCTTATTAAAATCTCCCCAGACAACAAAAGGCCCTACGGGGCTCATCCTTGAGCGGCATTCGTCGTTACATTCCCGGTAATTGTTAGTCGTTAAAGAGTCTTACCTGAGGAAGCGCTCGCGGTTCTGGCGGCAGATTAGTTGAGACTCGTGTGACTCATTTGCGCTGGTCTGCCTCGAAATTGATGTCATATATAGTGCCAATCGGGAAACTCAAAGGACTAACAACCGCGAAGACTTGGCCGACGGTTGAGGAAACTACAAGAAAGCTGGAAAGGTGACGGGAAGCGTGAACGCAGTTCTAAATGGTGGGAAATCAGAAAAATAAAAACTCCTAATTGCAAGAGACTGTTTTAATTTTGATAGGTTTTTGGGTACGAACTGTTTCCCAGTTATAATAGTAGGTGTTTAGGGTATCCATACCATCTTGACATGGTGGTGGTCGCTGGTTCGAACCCACTCGCGCCTAC
>JAAZZE010000068.1 GCA_014239255.1 Gammaproteobacteria bacterium | reverse complement strand
ACCTGGATCGTGCTCCGTTGGGTGAGCGATTTTTTCGCCTTTTCCCGTTCGCGCTCACCATCACCGCTAGCCTGGCTGGAAAGAATATGATCAAAGGCCTGATCGCTGGTGCATTGGGGCTATTGCTCAGAACCGTCGGCGAAGACGAAGCCGCCGGCATGGCGCGCTTTGATTTTGGTTCTGATGCTTTGCTGGGGGGCTTTGACTTCATCGCCGTTCTGATTGGGCTTTTTGCTTTCAGCCAGTTGTTGAATGATGTCCGCGATCCCGAAAAGGCGAAAAAATCGCTCACCCAACGGAGCACGATTCGGGTCAAGATCGAACATCGCCGCGCCATCGCCGAAATTCTAAAACGCTGGACCATCGTCGTCCGATCTTCGCTGATCGGCGTGTTTACCGGTATTCTGCCCGGCGCCGGGGGCTCCATCGCCAACATTCTTGCCTATGATCAAACCAAGAAGGCATCCAAGCACCCGGAAAAATTTGGCACCGGAATCGCTGACGGCATCATCGCGCCGGAAAGCTCCAACAACGCGGTCGAAGGCGGGGCGCTGATCATCCTGATGGCCTTGGGTATTCCCGGTGACGTGACTGCGGCGATCATGCTCGGCGCGTTGCTGATGAACGACGTTGTGCCCAGTCCGTCATTCATCTCCGATGAACCGGTACTGGCTTATTCCATCTTCATCTCGTTTTTCATCGCCACCTTCATGATGCTGGCGCTGCAATCGGTGATGTTGAGAGTTTTCGTTCGGGTCACCAGGATCCCGATGTACGTACTGGCAAGCATCATTTTAGGATTCTGTGGCATCGGCGTCTTCGCACTGCATAATGTCAGCTTTGACCTTTGGACCTTGTTATGGTTTGGGATTCTCGGTTTCACTATGCGGCATTTCGGGTTCCCCCTGGTGCCGATGATCTTAGGGGTCGTGCTGGGTAATATCGCCGAATTGAACTTGGCCCGGGCGTTGGCGATCACGCCTGACCTGACGCCCTTTTTCACCAGGCCGTGGTCGCTGTTCTTCATGATTATCACCCTATTTTCTGCGCTGTTTCCGATGTTCCAGGGGCATCGGATCAAAGAAAAGGCCTGGACCCTGTTCTATTTGCCAACGGCGTGTTTTGCCATCTCTTTGCCGTTGTTCATGATGGGTGGACTCACCCGGCCGGCGCTGGCGACTTTCTTGCTTTGCTTTGGCACCTATCTGTTGTGGCAGCGAAAACAAAATGGCTGGCGGTTTAAGGCATAGCTACGGGCTAGGTCTGGACCTATACCCAAACTCGGCGAGCACAAACCTACGCCACGCTAACGTATGACGAGAAGTGTCAGATACCGTGCGGTCTTAAGGTCGGCATTGCCTAAGTGGTCTGCGAAACATCAACATGTATGAAATTAATCTGACCGAAGCTTTCTTCCGACCGCAAGCCGACGCGGAACTGCGCAATATTACCGTTGGTGAATTACTTAGAGAGACCGCCGATCGTTATCCCGATGCAAGCGCCCTAGTTGATATCGCGCTCGATGGAGCAGTAGGCCGTGATTGGAATTACTGCGAGTTATTGGCAACGAGCGAGAGACTCGCGGTTTCCCTGGCATCGCGGTTCGATCCCGGCGAACGGGTAGTTGTCTGGGCCCCAAATATTCCCGAATGGATTTTTATGGAGTATGCCTGTGCGCTGGCGGGTCTGGTGCTTGTGACAGCGAATCCATCGTTCCAGGTCAAAGAACTGCGCTACGTACTTGAGCAATCCGGTGCTGTGGCACTGTTTCTGGTCGACAGTTTTCGCAGTAATCCTATGACGGAAATTGCCAACGATGCCATATCCGGCAACAAAGTTATCCGTGAAGTGGTTAATCTTGAGGACGAAGCGGCTTTATTCAAAAAGGGACCTCGGCCAGCCGAATTACCCGGAGTTAAGCCCACAGATCCAGCCCAGATTCAATACACCTCGGGCACTACCGGCTTTCCCAAAGGCGCGGTGCTGTCGCACTATAACCTGGTCAATAATGCCTGCCTGTTTGCCGCGCGAAAGAAAGTTCATCGGCAGTCGGTATGGGCGAATTTCATGCCGATGTTTCACACAGCCGGCTGTGCAACCACTGCACTAGGTTCCCTGCAGGCCGGGTGCAAAATGTTAATGATCAAGTTATTTGACGCCAATGTGCTGGCGCGCCTGATCGAAAGCGAAGGAGTTACCACATTTTTTGCGGTACCCACCATGCTGGTAGGATTGCTAGAGGCCTTGGAAAGTGAAGACCGGAACATGTTGTCCATGGAAGTCATCAGCACTGGCGGTGCACCGGTTGCACCTGAGCTGGTCCGTAAAGTCCGGGATCGCCTCGGTTGTAGCCTGCAATCGGCTTTTGGCCAGACCGAGGCATCACCGATGATCTGTTTTAATCACGACGACGTGACGCTCGATGACATCTGCTATTCGGCCGGCCAACCTCTGCCGCACACCGGCGTTTCGATCCGTCATCCGGAAACCGGTTCTGTCCTCGCTGTTGGAGAAATCGGGGAAATTTGTGCCCAGGGATACAACGTGATGATTGGGTATCACGACAATGAAGAAGCAACCCGCGCTGCAATCGATGGAGACGGATGGCTTCACACCGGGGATCTTGGCAAACTCGATCAACGCGGCTTCATCCGGGTCACTGGCCGAGTCAAGGATATGATCATACGTGGTGGCGAAAATCACTTTCCCGTCGAAATCGAAAACACATTGATCGAGCACCCGCAGGTTGCGGAGGTCGCGGTGGTTGGGATTCCAGATGAAAAGTGGGGTGAGGCCATAGCTGCGTTTATTCGGACAAAGGACAATAAAACCCTGAATATCGATGATCTGAAATCATTTTGCCGTCGTTACTTGTCGTCACAGAAAACACCCACCATATGGCGACATGTGAGCACCTTCCCTTTAACTGGCTCGGGCAAGATTCAAAAATTCAGGATTCGCGACAAGTACCTTTCTGGTGACTATGATTAGACGACGCCTGATCAGAGGGAAAGCCCCATGAGTGTTCGCATCAATAAAAACGAATCGGTCTGGACGGTGATAATTTCGCGACCAGATGTCCGTAATGCCATAGATTCCGAGACTGCCACTGCACTCTATGAAGCATTTGCCGATTTCGATCGCGACGATTCGGCGTCAGTCGCTGTTTTATGGGGTGAAGGGGGTGCTTTCTGTGCTGGTTGGGACTTAAAACAGGCTGCTGCTCTCGATAACGACAGTTTCTTTGAGGCACACAACATGCCCAAGGATGATTCTGAGGCACCACCTGCTCTGCTCGGTCCATCCCGACTCGAACTTGATAAACCTGTGATTGCTGCTGTCGCCGGTCCCGCGGTGGCGGGCGGCATGGAACTCGCGCTGTGGTGCGACTTCCGCGTTATGGAGGAGTCCGCTTACTTTGGCGTTTACTGCCGTCGATGGGGTATCCCGCTCATCGACGGCGGCACCGTACGACTGCCCCGCCTGGTCGGTGAAGGACGCGCCCAGGAGATCATTCTGACTGGCCGCCGTGTAGACGCCCAAGAGTGCCTTTCTATCGGGTTGTGCGAATATATTGTCGAAGACGGCACAGGCCGTGACAAGGCAGAAGCGATTGCCTGTGAAATAGCCGCCCATCCGCAGATTTGTGTTCGTGCTGATCGGCGTTCGGTGACCAATCAGCACGGGAAATCATTGCGTGAAGCCTTAACTTTTGAGTGGTACAACGGACGCGATGCCCTATTTGAGGAGGGTATTCGCGGTGCAGGTCGATTTGCCAAATCACCTAGGAAAAACTAAACGGAGATACAACATATCAATAGACGATCTTGAATATGAAAAGGGTAGACCGGGTAGCAACGATTACGCTTAACCGCCCGGAGAAATTCAACGTGATCGCCAAACGAATGCCCGGATGCCAGGACCAACGCGCGCACCGACAGCCACGTCAGCGCGCATCTTGCAATATCATATGTGCGCATTTCTCGCCGATCATAATTGCGGCCGCATTGGTATTTCCGGAAACAACGGTCGGCATAATTGAGCAGTCGGCGACTCGTAATCCCTCGATCCCATGGACTCTCAGCCGAGCGTCCACGACGGCTTTCGGATCACTTCCCATTCGACAGGTCGACGTCGGATGAAAAATCGTGTTGCCCGTCTCCCTGGCATGGGCCAGCAGTGCATCATCGGAAACCTGCTCTGCTCCGGGTTCCCGCTCCATCTTGACATACCTGGCAAAAGCTGGAGCCTGGGTGATCCGGCGAATCATTTTCAGCCCTTCGATCATAAGTCGGCGATCATAGTCGGTGGACAGATAATTAGGTGTGATTCTTGGGTGCTTTAATGGATCGCAAGACCTGATCATCACCTCGCCTCGGCTCTGCGGGCGAAGCTGGCATACTGACGCCGTAACACCAGAGTATGGGTGTAATTTGCCGCCAAGCTTTGTGGCACTGAAGGGGATGAAATGGACTTGTACGTCCGGAGTCTTCGATTCAGGTAGTACCTTAGTGAAGACTCCTACATGACCGGCACTAATTGTCATCGGGCCACGCCGAAACAAGGCGTAACGCAACCCGGTCCACATGAGGCGGACAGGATTATTGACGTCGTCGTTGATCGACATGGGCCGGTTCAGTTCCAGTAAAACACGCGACTGGTAGTGATCCTGCAGATTAGCGCCAACTTCGGGACTATCGTGCACGATGTCGATGCCGAGCCCTTGCAGATGTTCGGCCGGCCCAATGCCGGACAACTGAAGCAATTGGGGTGAATTAATTGCGCCGCCGGCCAGCACGATCTCGCCACTGACGTTCACGTTCTCTTCCCATCCATTCTTATGGTAGCGAACACCACTAGCCCGTTTTCCGTCGAACAGTATCTTCAATACCATCGCGTCGGTCTCAACGCGCAGGTTCGGCCGCTTCATTATCGGCTTCAGATAGCCCGTCGCCGAGGAACAGCGCCTTCCGTTTCGGGACGTGGTTTGGAAGTTTCCAACGCCTTCCTGATCTGCACCGTTAAAATCATCGTTCCTCGGAATCCCAGTTTCCTGCGCTGCCTCTATGAACGAATCACAGACTTGTCGTTGGTCACGGATATCAGAAACCTTCAGTGGTCCATCGGTGCCGTGGTAGTTGTTCGCACCTCTTATCTGATCTTCGGATTTGATGAAAAATGGCAGTACGTCGTTATAGCACCAGCCGTCATTTCCCAGCTGACCCCAGTGATCGTAATCTTCTTTTTGGCCGCGAACATAGACCAGGCCGTTGATCGAGCTCGAGCCGCCCAGCACTTTGCCTCGGGGCCAAATTAGACTACGGTTGGCAATGCCTTCATCGGCGTCGGTTTCGTATCCCCACGAAAGCGACGATGTCATGGTGCGGTAATATCCGATCGGAATGTGAATCCAGACGTTGCGATCCTTGGGGCCAGCCTCAAGCAACAGCACGCGGTTTTTTGGATCTTCCGACAAGCGATTTGCTACTGGACAGCCGGCAGACCCGGCGCCAATAACAATGTAGTCATAGATCTTTGTCATCAAATTTCCCAACCAGTAAAGCCCGAAACGCTCATGCAAAATACGTTGCGCGTTGCGCGTTGCACGTAGTCAGATACTTTCATATCCACAAGGCATATGCAAAAAACTGTCGGCACATTAAACCATTTGCCAATGGCCATTGGTGATTTCGACTATCACCCCTCCTAAGTATAGGGTCACCAGGACTGAGAGTATGCCGATTGTCACGGAGTCCTAGGGAACTGGAAGTGAGAGGAAAAAATGGTGAGTCCGGAAGGACTCGAATCTTCGACCAATGGATTATGAGCCCCACCTAAAATCTAGAACACCTTACTAAAGCTCTTTATTGATAGCAATCCTCGTACTCTGACTTTCATGCAATCGGACTCAAAGGGGCTCAGGAGGACGGGAGGGGACTAGGGTCGGCTGCACTTTGGTTTCACCGTAGGGTCAAAGCCCAAATACTAGCGTCAGTGCTCTGCTGCAAGGTCTAGGAAAACCAGAGTCAGATTGGAGTTCAGGTTGCCTGGTTTCTATCCCATCAATCGAGCGTCAAAAGGATACTTTGTCAAATTCTCATGGCCGTTGAAGATTAGGTAAAGTCAGTCCCGCTACTTGCCGTTCATCAAGTGCCAACTTAGTCGGTCCAATCTCAACCCGGTCGTCTTCATTGGCAGAGTTATCATCGAGATGCGCTCCCTTTGTAGGGTCAATTTTCCGCGAGCCCGCGTAAATTTTATTCATCGGTTCGACCGCCAGTTACTTTTCAATCTAATTGTGACTTATCCACGCCCAGCCAATGCCAGGGTTTGACTCCATACAGCCTGTTCAAGTTCTATAGGATCTTTTTCTACTTTACTTTGCCCGGGTATCCGCCCATCCTCATCCTGTGCAACCCCTTCAGCTACCTGGTGCAGTCGATCATAAAATGCGGGTGAACCGCTGGGATCGATTAATAAACAATATAGCCCCAGATCGTGCGGTGCACCTTCAGGTGCCTTCAACGGCTTAACGACTCGGCTGATATTCCCTCCGGTCATCCCCGCCGCGAGTAATTCAGCCATTAAGCCAAATCCCCAGCCTTTATAACCGCCCATGCTCACCAATGATCCGGCAAGGGCCGCTTCCGGGTCAGTGGTGGGGTTACCTTCCCTGTCTAGGGCCCAACCCTTGGGAATACGTTCGCCAGCCGCCTTCGCCATAGTGATTTTGCCCAGCGCAACCGTGGTGGTTGATTGATCAAACTGCATTGCAAGCCCACCCTCACCATCGGGTACGGAAAAAGCGATTGGATTTGTACCAATAACCCGGGTCTTACCGCCAGGAGGCGCGACAATCGAAGAGGCATTGGTCATGCCCAGTCCGATCAGGCCTTGACGGGCAATCTGCTCGGTAAAATATCCCAATGAGGTACAGGTATGAGCATGACACACAGCCAGGCTGGCAATCCCATTTTGTTTTGCCGCTAAAAGTGCCTCGGGTAAGCCGCAGGAAAATGCCGGTTGTGCAAACCCAAACTTTGCATCGACAATGATTGTGCCAGACTGTGGACGTGTAACGACTGGATCAACATTGCCCTTTACGCGTCCACTTTTTAGCTGCTGACAATAACTCTCTAAATAATAAAGCCCGCAAATTCGATTTCCCACAGCCTCTGCTTTACGAACCGCTTTGGAGACTTCTTCTGCTATCCAGGAAACTGCGCCATGCTTCTCTAGAGCAGCTTGAGTAACACTTTGTATTTCGTCTAATGATATTTTTGGCATGGGATGTTTAGGGGGTTTCCGAATAAGTTAAAAGAAGATATCAATTTTCCTGCTTGTGCACATTGTGACTATCAGCCGCTTTGGCAACCACAGCATGGTCGAGGCGAAGCGGGGTAACACAGACTCTTTAATATTCATGAATAGCAGTGTATTGGTCGCCCATTGGCCGCGGCCTATCCGAGTAGTAAGTCAAGTTACGTTGGGTGGCAACTGTTTAATGTAGACATCCTGTTGCGGAAAAGGAATTTCAACTCGATGTTCTCGAAATTCTCGGTCAATACCACATAACAGTAAATCTATCGCCCGCCCTTTGAGTAATGGGTCTGAAATCCAGCAGAGCAACTCGAAATCAAGACTGGAGGCGCCAAATGCTCGAAAGCGGACCTGCGCTTCAGGAGAAGCTGATATCAATTTCTCGTCGAGCGCCACGCGCAGCAGAATCTCCCGCACCAGATCGATGTCGCTACCATAGGCGACGCCTACCGGTACCCGCAAGCGCCGTTGTGGTTTTGGACCGCCGGTCTCATTTGTAATTTTAGCCTGACCCATTACGGCGTTGGGCACAGTAATTTCAATATCATCACGCGTAAGCAGGCGAGTGGAACGAAGCCCGATGTGGGTAACCAGGCCTCGCTCCCCACTATCGAGGATGATGAGATCGTTTATCTTGTACTGAGCATCGGCCATGATGAAAACACCAGCAATTAAATTTGATAGCGTGTCTTTGGCAGCGAAACCTACTGCTAAACCGACAACGCCGGCTGACGCCATCCAACCGGTAGCATCTAGGTTCCAGAGTTCAATAACTACAAATACTGCCAGTGCCCACACCAGCATCTTTCCAACATTATTAAATAATGGCAGAGTCGTAGGTTGAATTGCGCCAAAATGCTCCGGTGTTGAACTGGCTGCACCAAATAAGCTCTTAAGCAAGCCCGCCAGAGAGAACCCCCATACAACTACGATAATAGTGATTAGAAGTTTCACCGTAACAAAGGCAATTTTATCGTCTAGGTCGAGATTTACTACAGCAAGAGCGAGGCCTGCTAATACAATAGTCTTGACTAGGGGGTCCTGTATAAACGAAATCATCCTATCGTCTAGGTCAGACTGGGTTCTACCTGCCAATCTTTTGAGGGTTCTATCTATTACCACAGATACAAGCCGCGATAAAAGCACTGCTGCTAGAACGATAATTACTGCCTGAACGATACGGCTATCAGGTAGGTAAACGTTAATTTGTTGAAGTATTTGTTCGATCTCGTGATTCATTTGTAGGCACCTTCAAGATAGTTCAAGTGACAGCGAATCAGCATATATTAATTAGTCTTATTAATCATTGATGGTTTGTGAGGGCAGGTAGTTGCACTACACGCTAGGACCGTTCTGGGACCCAGTAATAGGAGCCATGGTTTCGATGTGGCTCGGGTGCCCTGCACAAAACTAATTGATTTCTTAAGTTACCCAACCAACAATCATTCTTCGCTGTAGCTTTACATTAAGTCGCGGTGCCCGATATCAGTTTTCTAGATAACTGGTGGAAGCGATAGCCAAGCAATAAACCGGTGGCGGTCAGCCCCATAGCAAGCCCCCACCATAGACCGACACCCCCAAAGTCCATCCAAAATGCCAGCCATGATCCGCCACCGATACCGAGAATCCAGTAACCGAATCCTGCAATCCACAGCGGTACTACGCTGTCTTTGACCCCACGTAAGGCACGCGCCGCGATTGCCTGGAGCCCGTCGAATACCTGGAAGATGGCCGCAATAGTGAGAAATTCGATCGACAAAAGTGATACCACTATAAACCCTGGATCGGAAGGGGTAATAAAAATATCGATGATGTAAGCGGCAAAACCCAGCGGAATGATCATCATCATGACCAGAATCAACACACCGATGAACATTCCGAGTATCCCGGATTGTCGGGCGGTATCGAGACGATTTCTACCAGCACCATGGGCGACCCGGACCATGGTGGCTTCAGCAATCCCCAAGGCAATTACGAACGGTATGCCGACCCACGACATTACTATTTCATAAGCGGCGAGCGTCTCGGCACTGATGATGCCCGATAGAATTGACGCAGCGGAAAACATACCCGCTTCCAGGAATACCAGACCGGCTACCGGCAAACCGAGAACCATAATTTCCTTGCAAATCGCGGTATCTAGCTTCCAGCGCTCGGCAAATATCCCGTACCCACGCAGCGCAGCGGTTTGGTAGACGTGCCAGAGTAAAGCAAGGAACATCAGCCAGGATACGATGCTGGTAGCGAGCCCAGCTCCAAAAAGCCCCAATGGAGGGATGCCCCATCCACCATGCACTAACCATAGAGTCAGGAGATAGTTAACCAGTACCGCCACTGTAGTAATTGCCATGACGGCTTGGGGTCGAGCCAGGGCCGAGACAAAGTTTCGAAGCACAGCGAAAAATAGCATCGGCAGTACGCAAGCGCTTAATCCATGCAGGTAAGGCACTACCAGTTGAAGCACCCGGGGATCCTGATCGGTCCATTCCAAAATGATATTTAGATGCCATACCAATATCATTGAGGGTGTGCCGAGCAACAACGAAACAAAAATTCCCTGCCGCACGGCAAGTCCTGCCTGTTTTTTTTCGCCTGCACCCTCTGCTTGCGCGCATAGTACCCCGACGATAGACAGCAAGCCCATTAGAATGACCAGTACCTCAAATGATAAATTGCCGGCAATGCCTACGGCCGCCAGTTCGTAGTACCCAAGTTTGCCAACCACCATCTTGGTGGTGACAAACATGGCAAATTCAGCAAGATAGGCGGCAGAAAGCGGCAATGCGATGCGCATCAACGTTACCGCCTCACTTCTAGTTTCCGAGTTTGTGATCAATGGCGATCCTGTAAAAAGTACCAGTATATGGAAAATAATCGATCAGATCTTTAACACTCTGGCGCCAGACACCCCATCATATTCACCTCGTGCTTAGCTTTCTCGACCGGCACACCGACTGCTATAAAGACAGGTCGCTAAACGTATGTTGTTGTTAGTAGAAGATGGCCGACCCGGAAAGACTCGAAATGATCAATAAGTTATTGAATTGTTAGGTAAGTTACGCAGCCTCCAATAGTTACTGTCTAAAGTACTGAATTGAGTTGGACCTGATTTGATCCAGGCAAATTAGAAAAGACAATACTGGTTGATTACAGTGCAGAATTGCACCACGATTGCACGATAGGGAAACTCCGTTGAGACAGTATGAAAATGCCGTGAGCCGTATGAGTCCTCAGGCTACGCTGTTTTGGGATTGGTATCGCCGATGACCAAAGTCGATCAGTTCGAGAGCGCTTTTCGGGCAGCTGATAAGCCGGTCTTTGAATTTCTCCAACCCGTGGTCGAGCGCGCACTCGTTGTGACTGATCTACGAGGTGCTGATGCAACTGCCTTCGGTAATCGGGTCCGTGACTTCCTGGCGGTGCTTGGCAACGGTGTGCAGTGGGATCTCGATGACGGTGATTCCTTCACGACGATCGAAGCGCTCCTTGAGCGTGTAAATATGCGCAATCCAGATCTCATTTGTACGTATCGCAGCCTACATAGTGAAGCTTGGTGCTGGCCGTACAGTCTGGGCGAATACCTCGATGTTCTAACCCAGGTCGCGCCTTGTCCCGTGCTAGTGTTTCCGCATCCGCGTGCCGATCGTACTAATGGCCATACGCTTCAAGGCACGGACATCGTCATGGCTATAACCACTCACTTGGCTGGTGATAACTCGCTGGTCAATAACGCGGTAGGGTTTACCAACAATGGCGGCACTCTATGGTTAGCACATGTGGAGGACGAAAAGAGCTTCAGTCGATTCATGGACACAATATCGAAGATCGATGCCATTGATACAGACACATCGCGTGAACGCATCTTAGCCCAGATGCTAAGGGAGCCCAGCGATTACATCCAGTCCTGCAAGGAGGTGATTGTCAGCCATCGCCCTTCGGTGCATGTCGAGAAAATCGTAACCGTTGGTGGTCGCCTAGCTGAATTTCATCGCCTCATTGACAAATACACCGTCGATCTACTCGTGATGTATACCAAAGACGCAGACCAGTCTGCGATGCACGGTCTTGCGTACCCGTTGGCCATCGAGTTGCGGGAGATTCCGCTACTCTTGCTCTGATTTGATGATTCCCGCTGCGTTCGCACTTACCGACGCCGCCCAGCAGGGCCACGGCGTCACCCAAGTCCCTCTTGGTGTGACCCTTCTGTTTACGGCGCTGCTGATGGCGATGATCGTGTGTCTCGCGTTGGAGGAGAAACTCCACGCCAAGAAGTCTGTCATTGTGGGGACCTTCGCCGTTGTCGCCCTGCTGCTTGGCGCCGCTTTTGATCTACTGCCGTTCGGGGCTATTTTGGTCGGGGGCCACGAGATCGATTTACCTGTATACGTGCCGGCAATTGACTGGAATGTGATTGCGATCATTCTCGGCTCCAGCCTGTTTGTCGACGTGACGTCGCGCTCGGGTCTATTCACCTGGATCGCGATCAAACTGACCAAAACCTCCGGAGGAGACCCGCTGAAGTTGCTTGTTTATTACGGAGTGATGACAGTGGTTTTTTCCGCTGTCCTTAACAACGTCACTGCCATGATCATTATCGGGTCATTGACTGGAGTTTCGTTGAATCGGTTGGCGCGAAGCAATCTGCTGCTTGGCTTCCTGATTGTCGAGGGGCTTTTGACGAACGTGGGTGGCTTGCTCACCCTGATCAGTTCGGTGCCGAACATCATTGTCGGCACGGCCGCCGGTATTTCGTTCATCCGTTTCTTCGTGGTTGCTGGGCCATTCGTGCTAGTGGCAACCCTTGTGACGCTCTGGTTGGGCGCTCGTGTCTTCAACGTAAGGCGTCTAGTGACTCCTGAGGAACGTGAGCAGGCTGCGCGTCTGGTTGCCGGCTTTGACGAGCGTGACGGTATCGAGAGCCAAGGGTTTTTCTGGTTTGGGGCTGCGATGCTCATCGCGTTCATCGCTGTAATTGCCACGACCTCGGTTCTACCGTTGATCCAGGACTTGGGAATGGGTTACGTGGCCCTAACCTTCGGCGTGATTATGCTTTTACGTTTCAAGGCCATAGCGGATAAGTTCTACCAGGCAATCGACTGGGATCTCCTAGGGTTTTTCGCGGCACTATTTGTGGTCATCAACGTTATGGAACACGCGCTAGTGCTGGAATTAATAGGCAAGGGTCTCGCCCACGTCATTGGATTGGGCGACACCTTGGGCGCCGGTCTGATCGTGGTATTAGGGGCCACTGTGAGTTCGGTCACAGACAATATTCCGCTAGCAGCGATGTTGGCAAAGATCCTCAGCGCGCACCCTATCATTGGCTCCGATCCGGATTCACCCTTCTGGTGGGCTGTGGTGTTTGGCGCGAACCTGGGTGGGAACCTAACACCCATCGGCTCAGCTTCGACCCTGGTTGCGGTCACAATTATCCACAAATATGAGCTAAATCTATCTTTCGCCGGCTTTGTAAAACGGGCTTTACCTTTCGCTGTAGTTCAGATTCTGCTCGCCGTTGCTTACATCGTACTTTTCGTTTGATTTTTACAGCATGATTGTGCCTGGATTTTTAAAAAAGAATTTCTATTTCTGCCCCTTGGCACGGTTGTGATAGTCCCAGGTATATTCGTACAGCGTGTGATTGAGCCCGAAAGTCAGCCAAATCCTGCGCTTTGCAAAATACCAAGTGGGGAACTGTACCCCCAGCCAGGTTGACTTCAACAACTCATCTGGAGAGGAATCAAACCCTTCACGATTATCTTCTTGTCCCTGCTGAGTGGTGTTGTTAGTGTCGACATTTGAGATACTGCCTTAGCCGTAGACGGCGACACCATCGCTATCGGTAGCATAAAGGTGCAATTTAGTGGGATAGACCCGTCAGAGAAAAACAATCCTGTAGAAAAGCCGGTGTCACATAACGTTGCGGTTATGGAGTCACTGAAACTTTAAGGGGTTGGAATGCCACCAAAGAAGTCAGGTGTAATGAAGATACAAAAGATCGCTATGGCCGCTTAGTCGCAGTTTGCTTTGATAATGGGTATAACGTCAACGCAGGGCTGTAGCCTGGTTCAACACAAAAAAAAGCGGCGCTATTTAAAGCGCCGCTCCGGGTGGATAGAAATAAGGTTTTAGACCTGTTTACTGCATGACCTTGGTCCAGACC
>JAAZZE010000067.1 GCA_014239255.1 Gammaproteobacteria bacterium | reverse complement strand
CCGAGCCGATACGAGGTTCTCTTTCATTGTGGAAATGAATTTCGAATAATTTCTTTCCTGATACATGATTCTTAGCGCCAAGTACTCCGCCACGCCTTCCTCCAGCCATACCGGGCCAGGCGAATAGTCCTCAACACGCCCTGCGTTTAATGCTTTAATCCACCACTGAAGTTGATATCACCGTTGGACAAGCCGTGTTTAACGGCAGGACTTATCTGGGAATATGGGTCGATTAAACTATCCACGCCCGAAAGGAGGTTGGAGGCTGAGGGCGGAATCGAACCGCCGTACACGGCTTTGCAGGCCGCTGCATAACCACTCTGCCACCCAGCCTTGGAATGGGGAAAAATGGAGCGGGAAACGAGACTCGAACTCGCGACCCCAACCTTGGCAAGGTTGTGCTCTACCAACTGAGCTATTCCCGCACGAGGGAACGTGATTCTATCGGGCTGTTTTAGTCTGTCAAGTTTCTGTCCGTTCTATCTGCTCGGCTAATGTCGGCCAGGCTCCCCGAAGATAGATAAACATTGACCACAAGGTTAAGGCGCCGGCAACATAAAGGAGTCCCTCGCCAATCACCAGAAATGCAGGATGGGTGGCACTTTCAGCGCCTAGCAGCACGGTGATGGCGATAAACTGGATCGTAGTCTTAACCTTTCCAATCCACCCGACCCGGACCACGCCGCGCCGACCCAGCTCTGCCATCCACTCGCGTAGCGCAGATATGGTTATTTCCCGTCCGATAATAATCGCCGTTACAACAGTAAACAGAACTGGACTGATGACTGAACTGACCAATGTAGCATCCGCTGCCAGCAACACCAGCACGACCGATACCATTAATTTGTCAGCAACCGGATCAAGAAAAGCACCAAAGGGTGAGGCCTCATCGAGGTGGCGGGCCAAATAGCCGTCGAGCCAGTCGGTCAGTCCCGCCAACAGAAAAACAATAGCCACTATGTACCCAGGGAAATCGAGTAGATAAAGAGCACCGATTACTGGAATAAGAGCGACTCGTAGCAGGGTCAACAGATTGGGGATAGTCCAAGGCATGAATTCAATTGACCTGAAAATACTCGACTATACGTTTCGCCAGTTGCTTGTTGATGCCATCAACTTTCAGCAATTCGTCTATCGTGGCATGAGCGATTGGCCGCATTCCTCCAAAGTGGCGAAGCAGTGCGTGACGTTTTTTCGAGCCAATTCCCGGGACATCCTCAAGCCGTGAGTGAATCCGTGCTGCACTGCGTTTCTTGCGGTGCCCTGTGATTGCGAATCGATGAGCCTCGTCACGCACATGTTGAAGCAGTAATCGGGCTGGCGCATCGACAGGGAGTATAAGAGGCGTCCTTTTCCCGGGCAAGAAAAGTTGTTCCCTCCCACTTTTCCGAGAACGCCCTTTGGCAATTCCAACCACAGTAATGTCATGGAGCAAGTGTTCCTGCAACGCAGAATATGCTTTATTCACCTGCCCGAGACCACCATCGATAACCAGTAAGTCAGGTTTTTTACCCTGGCCTTCCCGAACCTTAGCCATCCGGCGAGAGACCACCTGCCGAATAGCCTCATAGTCATCGCCAGCGCTGACACCTCGAATATTGAACCGCCTGTATTCACTGGACACCGGGCCGGCGAGGTCAAAGACCACGCATGAGGCTACCGGGGTTTCCCCCAACGTGTGACTAATATCGAAGCATTCGATTCTTTCAATTCGATCAGCGAAGCCCAACACCCGTGACAGATCCTCAATCCGGCCCAGGTTGTCCACACCGGCCAGTAAGTGCCTATCGAGATGGTCGGTCGCGGTTAGTGTCGCAAGCTCTAGCCAACGCGCGCGATGACTTCGGACTCGGCTTTTCACCGAGACCTTTCGTTTGGCTTGACTTGTCAAAAAGGCTTCAAGTACCCGTGCGCCTTCAACAGCAGGAGTCGTAATGACTTCAGTTGGAACAACATGATTCTGATAATACTGGACCAGCAGGTTTTGCAGTAGTTGCCCCGATGCCAGATTCAGAAGGTTTTTATGGATAAAATGTCGACTACCCAGGTTTTGACCAGAGCGAATTTGCATCACCGAAAACAGTACTGACCCTTCTTTTTCCAACATGCCCGCAACGTCCGCATTCTGGCTTGTGCCCGAGACATACTGACTCTCCTGCATTTTTCGCAAAGCACCAATTCGATCTCGAAACATGGCGGCGGATTCAAAATCAAGTTCACTGGCAGCTTTTTCCATCATCTTCTCAAACAATACATTGATTTCGCGATTCTTCCCCTGCAAAAGCATGACGACTTGATCCACCTCATGTTGGTAGTCGGCAACGCTGATTAGACCCACACACGGCGCAGAGCAGCGCTTGATTTGATACTGCAAACAGGGTCGACTGCGGTTGCGAAAATAAGTTTCATGGCACTGGCGAATGGGTATCACTTTTTGCAATTCGCCAAGAATGGTTCGAACTGACCCGGTGTTGGCGTAGGGTCCAAAGAAGCGCCCTTTCCCGCGCGTACCACCTCGGTGCAAAGAAAGTCCGGGGTATTGTTTGTCGGTGGAAAGACGCAAGTGTGGGTAACTCTTGTCATCGCGCAAAAGGATATTAAAACGCGGGCGCAACCGCTTGATGAGGTTGTTTTCGAGCAACAAGGCCTCAATCTCACTCCGCGTCCGTTGTATGTCGATGTCTGCAAGATTCGCCATCATCAGCCGCGTTTTATTATTCTGTCCGGTCTTATTGAAATAGCTTGACACGCGATTCTTAAGATTACTGGCTTTACCCACATACATTGGCTCTCCGTTTGGATCCTTCATCACATATACGCCTGGGCCTTTAGTAAGGCTTACCAGGAATTTCTTTTGATCGAAGGGCATCGATTAGCTCAGCAGTTCCTTGACCCGCGAAAAAACATCGTTAAACATCGATTGAGTGAGGCGTCGGGTTTGGGTGTTGTAACGGCTACAGTGATAACTCGAAACCAAAGTGCGTTGATCAGGCATCTCTAGTTCTCCGGCATGCCGAAACGGCATCTGACTCAACGTGGACCCAAGAGCCCGAACCACACTGTCGTGTGCCAGGCGGCCAAGCACAAGCACCACACCGTTTGCTGGAACAGTTGCCAGTTCTTGAATCAAGAATGACCGGCAGGTGTTAACTTCAGCCGCGTTCGGTTTGTTTGCTGGAGGAAGACACTTAACTGCGTTGGTGATTAGGCATCCGTATAACTCCAGATCATCGCCGTTGCGGGATTCCGGCGAACTGGAAAATCCGAATTTATAGAGGGTTCGGTAAAGCATGATTCCGGCGTGATCGCCCGTAAAAGGGCGTCCAGTCGCATTAGCCCCGTGGAGTCCGGGGGCAAGCCCCACTATTAAAAGTGGCGAGTTCCAACGGCCAAACTGTGCAACGGGCCGACACTCATAAGTGGGGTGTTTCACCCGAACTTGGTCCAGAAACCCGGCTAATCGGGGGCACCGAACACAGGTGGAATCGTAATACTTTTCAGCTGAGGCGCCCTTTGGGCCGCTTTCTGCGTTAGATTGGCTCATGCCTTATCTCTTCCCGGTTGTTGGAGACTTTGTAAGGCCGTAAAATGCGCACGCTTAAATTCATCAAAAACTGTTAGGCCCATGAAAATCTCTGCATCCGATGTTCGCATTGGGAATCTTGTCGAATACCAAGGAAAACTCTGGCGGGTATTGAAGAAATCTCATGTTAAGCCCGGTAAAGGCGGCGCGTTTGCCCAATTGGAAATGAAAGCCATCGCAGATCATACCAAGTTAAACGAACGATTTCGCTCCGAAGACAAGCTTGAGAAAGCGCACGTCGAACCTCGGCAAATGCAATATCTGTATTCCGAGGGCAATGATTTCATATTTATGGACCTTGAATCCTTCGAGCAGCTTCAATTGGCTAGCGACGACCTGGCTGGACAATCAGAGTATCTTCTCCCAAATGAAGAGGTCCAGATAAATTTCTACAACGACCAGCCTATTGGTGTTGAACTTCCCCAAAGCGTATCCCTGGCGGTAACCGAAACCGAATCCGTGGTGAAAGGTCAGACAGCCGCGGGTTCCGGCAAGCCAGCGATTGTCGAGACTGGTCTCCGGGTCATCGTACCTGCATTCATTAACGTAGGTGACCGGATAAAGGTCAGCACCGAGTCTGGCGAGTACATGGAGCGCGCCGATCATTGAGCGGTTTAGAGCTCCGGGTTGATAACCCGCTCTTTCGCATCGATCAGCATCTGCCCGGTGGGGCCCGGAATATCTCGCAGCTGCATCTTCTCGATGCGGGCCTGCATCTTCTCACCCCGGGGTGAAAGATGGACGCTATCGAGCACAAAATCGATCGCGGGCTGATCATTGCACAATAACATCATGTCACATCCGGCGGTATACGCCTTCAATACTCGTTCGGCTGGGTCTGTAATTTCGCGTAATGCGCCCATCATGAGATCATCTGAGAAGATCACACCGGTGAAATGCAAGCGTTCCCGTAGTTCCTGACGAAGCCATCTGGAAGATAAGGTCGCAGGCAAATCATCCACCGCACTGAAGCCTACGTGGCAAGTCATGATCCCTCCAAACATATCCGGGTCTAGGCCCTGGTAAACCTTAGTGTCGGTTAATTGAATTTCATTTAGCGAGCGGCAATCCTTGGGGAAATCAAGGTGGGGATCCTCAATGACCCCACTATGGCCGGGAAAATGCTTGGCTACCGCGCGCATTCCGCACCGTTTCATGCCCAAGGCAAACTGCGAGCCCAGCAACCGGACAATATTGGGATTTTTATGGAACGCCCTTTCGCCAATGGTTTTGTTAGCGCTAGCCAGATCCAAAACAGGGGCGAAACTAAAATCAACCCCGACTGCGACGAGCTCGCTTGCGAGGACAGTGCCAACGGCTCGGGCCCAACAACATGCCCTATCAGGATCACGGTCGTAAAGATCGCCTATTAACCTCAGCGCTGGCAAGCGAGTAAAGCTATCGGTAAAACGCTGCACCCTTCCGCCCTCCTGGTCTACAGCAATAAGGAGCGGCGAGGATTTGGCGGATCGAATATCCCGAGTCAGATCCGCGAGTTGGGTCGGACTAACATAGTTTCGTGCAAAAAGGATAACCCCTCCCACAGCTGGGTGACTCAAGCGCTCGCGAGTGAGCGGATCGAGAGTCTGGCCCTCAATGCTGATCATCAGGCTGCCAATCACTGCACAACTCGTCGGTGACGACTCACGTTTTTATCTTAGAGAGATTTCGACCAATTTGTTTCAGTAACCCCTTCCCAGCAGATTCAACCAAATCGATCACCAATGCAAAACCGTCTGACTGGCCGAAGTATGGATCTGGAACTGATTGCCCCTTGCGCCCATCTGCATAGTCCAGAAACAGTGCTACTCTCGAATCGCTGTCGGCAGGTTGCATTTTCTGCAAAAAATTAAGGTTCTGACGATCCATCGCAAGAATGTAATCGAAATATTCAAAGTCACTGGGTTTGACTTGCCGCCCTACCTGCCCCGAGAGATCAAACCCGCGCTCTAAAGCCGCTGCGCACGCTCGTATGTCGGGTGATTCTCCTTCGTGATACGCGTGACTTCCGGCCGAATCCACCAGGATCCGATTGGATAAGCCGGCCGCTTCAACCTGGGCACGAAAGATACCTTCGGCAGTAGGGGATCGGCAAATATTTCCCAGGCAGACAAAAAGAACTCCAACCGAAACCGATACCTCCGAGGGCATCAGTCCTGCCCTTGGAACTGATGGATAGTTCGTTCAAGATCTTCAACAGTGTCCACCCCGGGACCGGGAACCTCCTTCGCCTCACAAACCACGATCTTGTCACCGTGCCACAGCACCCGCAACTGTTCGAGCTTTTCCAGTTCTTCCGGTGGACAGGAAGGCCGGCCGGTAAAGACACTTAAATAGGCAAGCCTATAGGCGTAGATCCCTATGTGGCGGCGAATATGTGACCATGGCACCGCTTCGGTATCCGACTCGCCAGCCGGTTGGTAATATGGAATCGGTGAGCGCGAAAAGTAAATCGCATGGCTTGATTGATCGGCTACCACCTTAACGACTGATGGATCGTGGTACTGCTCGCGATCATCCAGGGAGCAGCAGGCTGTCGCCACGCTCGCTCCTTGATCTTCTATAAGTAACTGTGCGACTTGATCGACCAGTATTCCGGGCATGTCCGGCTCATCCCCTTGAACGTTGACTACAATATGATCTGGAGCAAGACCGAGGTGTATTGCAGCCTCGGCCACCCGGTCTGTTCCGCTGGCATGGGTGCTCCCAGTTAAGCAAACCTCGCCCCCGAAATCTCTTACCGCGCGAACAATACCCTCATCGTCTGTCGCGACGACGATTCTTTGTGCCTGACTTTTCTGTACCGCCTCATAAGTCCGTTGGATTAAAGGCTTACCATCGACATCCCGCAAGGGCTTGCCAGGCAATCTTTTTGACCCAAATCGCGCCGGGATAATTACTGTGAACTCAGCTGGCATGGGTTCGTCTCTTCAGCAACTTATCCAAGTGGTTGAGTAGTTCCTGTGGGATCGTTACAACCTGCTTCACCGCCCACCAGTTCTCTTGGGCAAAGGACTCACATTTGACAGCGTCTTTGGCCGTCATTAACACCGGGCTCTCAGGGGCTTGCGGTATGTCACCTACTTGAAAAGCATGGTGATCCGAGAAGGCCTTCTCTTGTATTTGAAGTCCCAAGTTACGCAGCGTTGAAAAAAAACGTTCGGGCTGATGAATTCCAGCAACAGCAACAAGGGGTGCTCCAGAGAATTCAACTAACTCCACCTCCTCACCGGAGACGAGGTTCCGGGCCGCGGATGCGTTGACGCTCATGGAGTACTCCCCTTCTTTGGGTTGCCCGCCGCGGCGTACCCGAATATCGACCCGCTCCAAACGACTTAATGGCTCACGAAGCGGGCCCGCCGGCAGCAACAGCCCGTTCCCATAGCCGGTCATGCCATCGATTACCGCTATTTCAACCACTCGGCCAAGGGCCAGATGCTGTAGACCATCATCAGCTATTACCAGATCGACCCCAGTTTCCTGCAGGAGTCTATCGACTGCCTTACCCCTTTTGCGGGCAATCACTACCGGTACCTCAGCCTCCCGAGCAATGAGCACCGGTTCATCGCCTACCAAAAAAGGGTCGGTCCCTGCGGTCACTGTTGTGGGGCCCTCCGAGGTTCCGCCGTACCCACGACTTACCACTCCCGGCCGCCAACCTCTAGCTCGTAAACCCCGCGCCAACTCTATAACCAGTGGTGTCTTTCCTGCCCCACCGACCGTCAGGTTTCCAACCACCAATACCGGGGCGCTCCAGTGTCGAACCTTAAAAACCCCAAGTTTGTACAAAAACGCTCTTATTAAAATGATCAGGCCATAGCAAATGCTCAATGGCAATAACAACCATGTAACCGCATCTATCCGATCCCAGTGCCGCTGCAGACCGGCCGCTACATTCATGACAAAGGCGGCCGCGGGGCATCGGTGTGTAATTCATCCTCAGCCTGTTGTACACGCCACATGTGTGCATAGGACCCATTACGGTCCAGCAGTGTGTCGTGACAGCCAGACTCTTTAATTCGGCCGTCTTCAAACACATGAATCTGATCGGCGTGGGTCACAAAACTGAGCCGGTGCGCGATAATAAGGGTCGAGCGCTGCGAAGCAAACTGCTCTAACGAGGATTTGATCTCCTGTTCCGAGAGCACGTCGAGCGCCGAGGTAGCTTCATCTAATACCAGTATGGCCCCCGCACGGTACAATGCGCGGGCCAGTGATACTCGCTGCCTTTGGCCGCCCGAGAGCCTCGTTCCCAACTCCCCCACCTGCTGCTCGCCGTCGTTTGAAAACTTGTCTACGCCCGTGGCTTGCAGCAGTCGCTGTAGATCAATCTGCCGTTCGCCAGTTTCAGCGTAAGTGATATTTTGTGCAATGGTGCCGTCAAACAGGATTGGTTCTTGAGGTACCAAAGACACCTGACGGCGTAAATCAGTTAGTGAGTAAGACCCTATCGGAATCCCATCAATAAGGATCTCACCTTCTTTCGCGGTATAAAAGCCCAGCAGAAGCGACGCAATCGTAGATTTGCCACTTCCGGATGCACCAACAAGCGCAACAGTTTTTCCAGGTTCTAAAATAAAAGATACACCCCGAAGGGCAGACTGATCTCCCTGGGGATAAGTGAAGGCGATGTTTTGAAACTCTACGCGGCCGAGAACCTTTCGCGGAAGGTTCGATTCGCCTATACACTCGGATGGTTCATCAATCACAGAAAACACGCTATTAGCCGCGGCCAGCCCTGCTTGAACATATTCGTTGATGCGGGCCAGTCGCTTAATAGGGCTCATCAAAAGCAATATGGTGCCCATGTAGGAAACGAAGGTACCCGGGCTGACGAAGGCTGCGATCGTATCGGTCAGCGCCAGGTAGATAATTAACGATACCCCAGTACCCGCGATTAGGAGCAGCAATGGAACGCTAATTGCCGCCACCAAAGCCCGGCGCAGGGATCGTCGCCGGTTGGCTTCGTTAGCACCCCTAAAGGTGGCCTCTTCTACCGCGTAACCACCGAAGGCTTTAACCACTCGATGCCCCTGGAACGCTTCCTTTGCAACATGGGTAATCCTGCCCATTGATTGTTGTATGCCCTCGCTCGACCGACGAAAACGACGGGCCGCCTTACGGACAACGAAGGCTACAAAAGGCGTAATTAAAAGAAAGATAAGCGTTAGCGGCCAACTCAGTATTAGCATCCAAGCCACCAGACCGAGTGCTAGAAGCGAGTCCTTGATAATAATCTGAACCGCCATCGTACTGGCGGTAGAGACCTGCTCGAGGTCATAAATTAATTTCGAGATAAGTCCCGAAGTCGACTTAAGATCATAGTACCCAGAAGGTAGACGAATCATTCGCCCAAATAACAATTGACGAAGATCGAAAATCAAACGGCGGCCCACCCACGCGATACAGTACTGGTCAGTGAATGCGCCAATCGCACGGGCTATGAAAACCCCCATGAGCAAAGCCGGTATTAGGCGAATCATGGTGTCGTCGCGCTCAACGAATCCGCCATCCATGATCGGCTTCAGGAGTGCCGCAAAACCCACTTCGGACATGGCAACCACTGCCATACCGGCAACACTGAGAAGAAAAACAGATTTATAGGGCCAAATATATCCAAGCAAACGCCGGTAAAGCGCCACGCTACCCAGTGAGTTGCCGTCAGCGCTTGTCAATGGAAGACCTGCGCGGCAAAGCTGACTCGCGCAATTCCTGCACGTTTGGCTGCATCCAGGGCGAGAACCACAGCCTCGTGGCTGGTCTTAGCATCCGCGCGAATCACCAGCGTTGGCTTCGATGCAGTCCTGGGGCGCTGCTCAAGGGCAGCCGCCAGTTCATTAGCATCTTGGGGTTTGATTGGGATACCAGAGTCACTGTCAGTAAGGTACAACTGATATTGTCCCTGGGCATTAATGACCAAGGAAATATCCTCTCGGGCCACCGGTTGCACAGCCTCGCTACGAGTTTCGGGCAAGGCTATTTCCAGGTTGGTTTCACGATTGAAAGTGGTGGAGACCATAAAGAAAATAAGCAATAAGAAGACGATATCGATCAAAGGGGTCAAATTAATCGAGACTTCCTCTGCCGGAGTGCTTGAGAATTTCATCTTGGCAGGCGCCCGCGAAGCACTTCGAGCAAGCGCAGTGCCTGTTGTTCGATTTCTACTGTTAATTCGTTAATCCGCCCTCTAAAGTAGCGATGAAACATTAGGCTCGGAATCCCGACCGAAAGCCCTGCCGCGGTAGTGATTAGTGCTTCGTATATTCCACCAGCCAGAATTTGAGGATCCCCGACTCCAGCGGTGGTTATCGCAGCAAATACTTTGATCATGCCAATCACCGTACCCAGCAATCCGAGCAAAGGCGTAGTCGCCGCTATTGTCCCAAGGGCATTCAGGTACCGCTCAAGGCCGTGTACGACGTGCCGGCCGGATTCCTCGACCGCTTCTCGAACTCGAAGCGGGTCATTCTGTGCACAGGCGAGGCCAGCGGCGAGAACCCGGCCTAAGGCGGAGCCGCGACGGAGTACCGCAATACGATCAGCATCCAAACGGCCTTGTATCAGAGCACGTTCTACATCAGCGGCCAAGCCTGAAGGGGTCACTACGGTGCGGCGCAGCGCTAGAGAGCGTTCCAGAATAATGGCTAGCGACAGCACCGAACATACAAGAATGGGCAACATCAGCCACCCTCCAGTACGGATCAATTCAAACATTACTGAAAGGCTCCCAGGCGTATGGTCGGTAAAAGAAGGTATTGAGGCCAAAATATTGCATCAGGTGATTAATTCTACCCGGCCTGAGTTCAATGAGGGGGCTGGCTGACTAGACCCACTAATGATGCCAAAATCGTATTTGAGTGTCAGCGAATGTTTTAATGCTCCAGCCTTGTCCCGTGGTTTCCAGATTAAGCTGGCCTCGTTCTGCCGTGTCGAATATCCGGATTCCAAGTCGTTCATATCGGCTTTTTATTTCCGGTGCCGGATGACCGAATCGATTGGCTGAACCACGGCTGAATAGCGCTATTAAGGGTTCGGTCGCCGCAAGAAAAGTGGGGCCTGATGATGTTTTTGAACCATGATGGGGTACCTGAAGAATATCAACTTTAAGATCGTCTCCGTAACGGCTAACCAGTGTTTGTTCTGCTTGGCGCTCTATATCCCCTGTTAACAGCAGGCTTCCGTAGGGCCCGACAACCTGAAGAACACACGATCGGTTATTAATATTTCGGCTGATATCAGGACGACTCTTAAGAAATTGAAACCGAACATCATCCCAGATCCATGGATCCTGCAGTTCGCAATCGCCATTGGACGCACGCTCGGGATCGCTGTGATTAAGTCTGCCGATTGGGAATGCGCGTTGAATGGCTGCAAGCCCTCCGGCGTGATCATTCGAATTATGACTGACCACCACAACATCAATAAAGGAAATGTTTTGTCCTCGAAGCTCGGGAAGTACTACTGCCTCCCCAAGGCTGAAATCTCCGTAGCGGGGTCCTGTATCAAACAACAATACGTGGTTAGCGGTATAGACGACAGCCGCCAGCCCCTGGCCGACATCCAGTAGTGAAAGGCGAACGTGCCCGGGTGCCGGTCGTGGCGTTCCACCAAAACTGGCTGCGCCAAAAAGGATTAATAACAACACACTAACGGTTTTTTTAACCCTGCATTTGCAAAAAACAATCACCGCAAAACATGTAGCTACAATAGCCCCCCGAATGGGGTCAAGGCTTAGGACCGCCCCCGGTATCTCCGAAAACCATTCGCTTAAAAACAAAACCTTGGATATTATCCAGTCGGAAATCCAAAAAAACGGGGTTGTGGCCGGACTAAAGCCGGAAAAATAAAAAATAAGCCCGGTTAAAGTCAGCGGGACGACAATCAATTCGAAAACTGGAACGGCGAAAAAATTAACTATAGGTGAGACCAATGAAATCTCACCAAACCAGATAAAAAGCAAAGGCGCTAGGCCAATCAGCAAAACTATCTGTAAGCGCATTAGTGTTTGGGCATAAAAAAGCAATTTATGGAACCAGGTCTTTGCTTCGCAACGGCCCGGTTTATCCCAATAGCTGGGGGTGAAATGTAGATCGACCACAAAGCGGAATATCAACCAGACCGCAGCGAATGACAGCCAAAACCCCGGCGAAAAGACTGATAAAGGTTGAGTTATTCCAACGGCCAGCATCGCCGTTGCAAGGAGATCCTCCGGTCGGGGCCGTCGCATCGCGAGAAGAAGCACCACAGCCAAGGAAATCATGATAAATGCGCGTACTGTCGAAACTGGAAACCCTGAAAGGACCGAATAAGCCAATGCACATAACAGGGCTCCCCAAAGACCTGCATGTCGTGCCGGGATTTTGCCGGTTAAGGTACCCGCCAAGCGCCAAAGTCGGCCAATTACAATAAAACCAAAAGTAGCAGCTAACCCAACATGTAAGCCGGAAATGGCGACCAGGTGCCCAAGCCCGCTTTGTCGCAATATTTCCCAACGTTGCCGCGAGATTCCGGACCGATCTCCGACCGCGAGCGCTGCCAGCACTCCTTTGGCTAACAGCGGTGGCTCATGCGCTGTCAGAAAGTCACTAAACCGGGATCGCGAGCGATCCACTTCGGCCCTTGTAGATAAACGCTGATGAGTCGAGGGGGGATTGCCGAGTACGTAGCCCGTTGAACTAACGCCTTTTTGAAAAAGATATTGCTCGTAGTCAAACCCGTGTCGATTTCTATAACCTCTGGGTTTGCGAAGTTTGACCCAAAGGCGCCACTGATCCCCCGCCTCAATTTTCGGTGCGTTTCCGTACCAACGCAATCGGATCGTTATATTGGGTTTTTCAAAATAGTCGTTAACCGCCCAGGATTGCACCAAGAAATCAAACCGGGTCGCCAATGCGTCTCGGCCAGGCATCCCAAGGACTCGTCCAGTAATCTCGACCGGTTTATTCAGATATACGGAATTGGGACGCGACTCAATGATAATCGCGCTGGCAATATTCGCCCAAACCCATCCCAGTATCAACGCAACGAAAACAGTGTTGCGACCCAAAAGAAGACCACCCAGACTAAACACCAAGAGGCCTGCTGCAAGCCCATTAGGCATGAGCGCAGTCTGGAACATCACAAGACAAATCCCTAGAGAAAACCCCAAGGAATAAAAGAGGCGTTTTGGCATCCTTGCCAGGCCGTACAATTAATTGGGCCAGATCTTATTATACGGGTTTCAGAGGCAAAGTAGACGCCTATGGGTTGCGTAATTCCCGGGTCTGGAACTTGTTCACAAACGAGCGACCTTTGGCACTGGGGCCGCCGGTCAGTTACGCAGGCCGTCAGTGTGAACTTTTCTGGGTGCTATTGCCGTTGGCGATTTAAGGTGCCTCGCAACTAACCGACCGGCAGGGTTTGATTGCAACTCACTGACTGGGGCCAAACCGGGCCAGGCCAGCCAAGCGATTACCTGATTCGCTCTAGTTTGCCACCAGACAACTCATAGCGGACATCTAAAAGTTGAGTCAATGCAAGATCATGAGTGGCGACGACCAGCGCTTTATGGCCTTTATTAACCAACTCCAGCATCAAGGTTTGAACACCTTGCGCTGTCTTTTGATCGAGATTACCGGTCGGCTCATCGGCAAGCACGCAATCTGGCTCGCCCACGAAAGCTCGCGCGACCGCGGCGCGTTGACGTTCACCGCCAGATAGTTCTGACGGCTTGTGATTAATCCGGTACTCAAGTCCTACCCGAGACAATATCGATGTTGCATTTTGCCGTGCGCTGTCGATGGAATCTCCGCGCACCAGTAGCGGCATGGCGACATTCTCGAGTGCGGTGAACTCGGTCAGCAAGTGATGAAATTGGTACACGAATCCAAGGTGTCGGTTTCGAAGAGAGCCCAGTTGCCTTGCGCTGAGGCGATCAATTCGATGTCCAGCGAACGCAATATCGCCAGCGGTAGGCTGAAGAAGGCCACCCAAGGCCTGGAGCAAAGTACTTTTGCCACTACCGGAAGCCCCGGTAATCGCGACACTGTGGCCTTTGGCGACCTCGAGGTTAACACCGTTCAGAACCTCGACCGGTAAACCCGCTTCAGTAAATGTCATCCGAACATCCTTACAGCTCAGGATGGCAGAGTCTTTATTCATAACGTAATGCCTGGGCGGGCTCAGTGCGGGCAGCTCGCCAGGCCGGGT
>JAAZZE010000066.1 GCA_014239255.1 Gammaproteobacteria bacterium | reverse complement strand
CCGGTTATCCGGGCACTTCGCCCCCGGGTGAGACGGCCGGTGGTGAGTTACGGGATCGACAAGGGAGCTGACTATCGTGCCACCAATATTCGCCAGGAAGGAACGAGGATGTACTTTGATGTGGGTATTGCTGAGGGAAGGAGTATTGCAGTCGATCTCTCGTTGCCGGGGGTGCACAACGTGCAGAACGCCCTGGCTGCAATTGCGGTTGCTGACAAGGTAGGTATCGACTCAAAGGCAATATGTGAAGGCCTTTCTACTTTTTCCGGCATAGGCCGACGCTTTGAAATACTGGGCGAGCTCGCGCTAGAGGCAGGTTCGGCACTGCTGGTAGATGATTATGCGCACCATCCCCACGAGATCGAAGCAACATTGGAGGCCGCCCTTGGTTGCTGGCCGGATAAGCGTATTGTCGTAGTATTTCAACCGCATCGTTTTTCCCGGACGCAGAATCTACTCGATGATTTCAGCGCACTGCTGTGTACCGTGCAATGTCTGGTCATCACTGAAGTCTACGCTGCGGGCGAAAAACCACTGGCTGGTGCTGATGGACGCGCGCTGTGTCGGTCGGTGCGCGCCCGTGGCGGAATCGACCCAGTGTTTGTTGATCACCTCGACCGTTTGCCAGATTCTTTGCTGCCGTTGTTGCGTAACGACGACATCGTGTTGACCCTCGGTGCAGGCGATATAGGCCGTGCTGCGCGTGAACTGCTCGGGTCAACTCAACTCAAAGAAGGCACCCACGGGTGATTAGCGCCATGACTCGCCAGAACCTGCCCGGATTCGAAATGGTTCGTGGCGTTGTGCATGCTAATGAGCCCATGTCCCGGCACACCAGTTGGCGGGTCGGCGGACCCGCACGCTACTTTTTTATACCTGCAGGCCGGGAAGATCTGGCAAGGTTTCTGCAAAGTTTAGAAACTGATACGCCAATATTATGGGTGGGCCTGGGTAGTAACCTACTGGTCCGTGACGGAGGTTTTGACGGTGCTGTGATCGCTACTCATCGGGGACTTTCCAAGATTGAGCGTTATGGCGAGCGTGAAGTCCTTGTCCAGGCCGGCGTACCCTGTGCTCGTTTGGCCCGTTTTACTAATCGCCATGGGCTTTGTGGAGTTGAGTTCATGGCGGGCATACCGGGAACCGTTGGCGGCGCTCTAGCGATGAATGCGGGCGCCTTTGGCGGTGAAACCTGGCAATGGGTTACACAGGTTGAATTGGTTAATCGCCGTGGGGAATTCACTCATCCCCCGGTCGAATCGTTTGCCGTGGCCTACCGCGAAGTGACTGTACCCGATGACCATTGGTTCACCAGCGCACGTTTCACCCTGTCATGCGGTGATCCGAATGTCGGGCAGGCGAGAATTCGCTCCTTGCTCACCGAGCGGGGAAGTCGCCAACCGGTGCAGCGCGCGAGTGCGGGCTCAGTCTTTCGTAATCCTCCAGATGACCATGCCGCCCGATTAATCGAAGCCGTGGGTCTCAAGGGGTTGCGTCATGGTGGTGCTGTGGTGTCCCCACAGCACGCGAACTTCATCATTAACGAAGGGACTGCGAGCGCGCGAGATATCGAGACCCTGATTGAAATGATTCGTGAGCGGGTTATGGATCGTCTAGGGGTGATGCTTGATCCAGAGGTACGTTTTTCGGGGGTGGATCGATGACTGTCGTCGAACTCGGTTTTCCGGAACTTCGGCCTTTGCAAACGCCGGATCAACCCCCCGTGCAGGCGCCGCTAGAGCACCACCTCCGCCGTCGTACTGTGTTATTCGCCTCGATTCTGATCGCAGCCCTAGTGGCAGCATTATGTGTCGATCAGATCCTACGCTCGGGTTATTTCACCATTGAGCAGGTGCGGGTCGACACAGTGTTACAACGGCTTGATCAGGGTTTGATCGAGCGCTCAACCTGGAGAAATATCAAGGGCAACTATCTGACTGCAGATCTGGGAGGCATCGAGCAGGCGCTGGAGAATCTGCCTGGGGTCTACCAGGCAGTCATCCGTCGCGTTTGGCCTCAAACGCTTGCGGTATCAGTGACGGAGACTGGTGCTATGGCGCAATTCGCGCCTTTGGGCAAGTCGGGAACAGCACGGGACCACGAGTTCATCAACCTGCCCCCATCAAACCAGTTACCGACAGTACCGGTGTTGCGTGCCCATCCAGTCGACCGACAGATGATTATCGATGTTTTCAAACAGATATTACCCGCATTACACGATGTTGAACTCGAGCCACTGGCGCTGTCTGTAAGCCCAGCAGGCCGCTGGGAATTGGAATTGCAGACTGGCGTTGATACACCGGCTAACCGATTCGTACTGCTAGCGGGGCGCGGCCCAGTAAGAGAGAAAGTGATCCGGTTTGCCTCGAGTTATGCCATGGCACTGCGCTCGCGCGGCGACATGATCGCCAAGGTGGATATGCGTTATGTCAATGGTTTCGCGGTGCGTTGGCGTGACGACTCTGCTGTTAACCAGGTCCAGTTGGCGGGCCTAACCGAGGGTGGAGATTAATCCGATCACAATGAACAGAAAACCGGTTAGCGAACTGATTGTCGGGCTCGATATCGGTACCTCGAAAGTACTTGCGGTAGTCGCTGAAGTCAGCGAAAACGATGAAATCGAGATACTGGGCGTCGGACAGCAACCCTCACGCGGACTGCGCAAGGGCGTGGTTGCCAATATTGAATCAACCGTGCAGTCCATCCAGCAAGCCGTTGAAGAAGCCGAGTTAACTGCCGAGTGTCGGATCAGTTCTGTCTACGCCGGTATTGCCGGTGGACATATCAATAGTATGAATTCCCATGGTGTGGTTGCTATCAGGGATCGCGATGAGGTCAGCCATGGTGACATAGAGCGGGTACTGGATGCAGCGCAGGCGCAGGCGATACCCAATGACCAGCGTGTTCTGCATATCCTGCCACAGGATTTCATCATTGACGGCCAGGAAGGCATTCGTGAACCGATTGGTATGAGCGGTGTTCGACTTGAGGCTAAGGTACACATCATTACCGGCGCGGTCAGTGCCGCGCAAAACATCGTTAAGTGCATCACCCGTTGCGGCTTGCAGGTAGAGGACGTAGTACTGGAACAGATTGCTTCTAGTTACGCGGTGCTCGAGGAGGACGAAAAAGAACTCGGCGTGTGTATGGTGGATATTGGCGGCGGCACTACTGATATCGCCGTATTCACCGATGGCGCTATTCGCCACACCGCAGTTCTACCGATTGCCGGTGACCAAATCACTAACGATATCGCCGTAGCGTTGCGTACCCCGACTCAGGCTGCAGAAGAATTGAAAAAGAAGTTCGGTAGCGCCTTGGTGCAGTTGGCCCCCGAAGGTGAAATGATTGATACCCCTAGTGTGGGTGAGCGGGCGCCTCGGAAACTGGCGCGCACCACATTGGCTGATGTGATAGAGCCACGTGTTGAGGAATTGTTCTTGCTGGTACAGGCTGAATTGCGACGCAGCGGCTATGAGGAATTACTCGGAACCGGCATCGTGCTTACAGGTGGTAGTGCACGGATGGCGGGTATGGCCGAATTGGCTGAGGAGATCTTTCATATGCCAGTCCGCCTCGGAGTACCCCAGTATGTCGGCACTTTGAGTGACGTGGTACGTAATCCTTCTTATTCCACTGCTGTCGGACTGGTGTTGTTTGGTTATCGCCATCAAGAGGAGCGGAAATCCCGTACGGGTCGGATCTCAGCCCCGGCACCCGGTGAACTGGCTAACCGGATCAAGCAATGGTTTTTAAGTCATTTCAAAAAGGATTAAAGGTGGACTACACAGCAAAAAAGAATTCAGTCTCAGGCGAGCAATTTTCAGTTTGTCCATGGCGACAAAAATTTTATTTTCAACCTAAGTATCAGGAGAGACGATATGTTTGAACTGATGGAAATCTCGGGCCAGCAAGCGGTAATTAAGGTATTGGGCATTGGCGGCGGCGGCGGCAACGCGGTCGATCATATGCTGTCTGCCAATCTAGAAGGCGTTGAGTTCATCAATGCAAATACTGATTCACAGGCGCTGCATCGCTCTGGCGTGTCCAAGGTAATGCAACTGGGAGAGGGGCTTACCAAGGGGCTCGGTGCTGGGGCGAACCCGGATGTTGGCCGCCAGGCGGCAACCGAGGATCGCGACAAAATCGCAGCCGCATTGGAAGGTACCGATATGATCTTTCTGACTGCAGGAATGGGTGGCGGAACCGGAACCGGCGCGGCACCGGTAGTGGCCCACTTGGCCCGCGAGAAAGGAATCCTGACTGTTGCGGTCGTGACACGCCCGTTTAACTTCGAAGGGAAAAAGCGCATTGCGGCGGCCGATCAGGGAATCAAAGAATTGGGTGAGCTGGTTGACTCTTTGATTGTGATCCCGAATGAACGGATCCTGGAAGTGATGGGAGGCAAGATAACGTTGTTGGAGGCCTTCAGTAAGGCTAATGAGGTCTTGCTCAACGCAGTGCAGGGAATCTCAGAGCTGATCACTCGCCCTGGGTTAATCAACGTGGACTTTGCCGATGTCCGCACGGTGATGTCTGAAATGGGAATGGCTATGATGGGTTCGGCAACGGCGGCAGGCCCGGATCGGTCAATCGAGGCGGCGCGGGGCGCAGTATGCAGTCCGCTGCTGGAAGAGGTGGATATTCATGGCGCTAAGGGTCTGTTAGTCAATGTATCCGCAGGTCCAGATATGGAATTGGCAGAGTTTGCCCAAGTGGGCGAGATTGTTAACGAATATGCCTCGGAAGATGGCACCGTGGTGATTGGGACTGTGCTAGACCCAGAAATGGAAGGCGAACTACGGGTAACGATGGTTGCGACAGGAATTCGTAACCGCACACACATTCCCCAAATCACTCTGGTTAAGGATGGAGAGGTCGAAGACGCCATAGACACCGAGGTTGATTACGACCAGCCTACTGTTATCCGCAGGCGCCCCCGGACTGCCGGGGATCTGGACACTAACGGTAACGCAGCAGTCGACATGGATTATCTCGATGTTCCAGCTTTTCTGCGCCGCCAGGCTGATTAACTCATAAAAAACAAAGGGTTATATTGTAAATTGTCATTAATCTGGTGAATTATGCAAAAAAAGGGGTAAAAATATTTCAAAACAAGTACGATTTGCTGAGTTTCTTCTGTAGAATCGATTTTACTGGGTGTATGGGACGCTACCATCCGCTTGGTGTGATCAGAAAAACCAGCAAAGAAGGGAAGGATGATCCGACAGCGAACCCTCAAGAACGTGATCGGTGCGACAGGCGTAGGTCTGCATACTGGAAAGAAAGTCTACCTGACCCTGCGTCCGGCACCAGTGGGAACGGGTATTGTCTTTCGGCGCATTGATCTTGACCCGGTTGCAGAGATAACGGCGAGCCTCGAACGGGTCAGTGACACCCGCCTTTCGACCACCCTTGAGCACAACGGCGTGCGGGTCTCTACTGTAGAACACCTGATGTCCGCTTTCGCTGGCTTACACATCGACAACGCTATTGTCGAGCTTGATTCTGATGAAGTACCTATCATGGACGGCAGCGCTGCTGTTTTTGTTTTTCTGATTCAATCCGCTGGTATCGAGACACAGACAGCGGCCAAGCGTTTTATCCGGATCAAGGATCCGGTAGAAATCAGGGAAGGGGACAAGTGGGCGCGCTTTGAACCCTTTGAGGGGTTCAAGGTTAGTTTCAGTATCGATTTCAATCACCCAACTATGCGATCCTCCGGTCAGCAAGCGACGGTTGATTTGTCCGAGGTTTCTTTTGCCAAAGAGGTCAGTCGGGCGCGTACATTTGGTTTTTTACAAGACGTTGAGGCCTTGCAGGAAGCTGGCCTTGCTCGCGGTGGCAGTTTAGATAACGCAATTGTCATGGACGATTACCGGGTGATCAATGACGATGGCCTGCGCTATGGCAACGAATTTGTTAAACACAAAATTCTTGATGCGATCGGTGACCTCTACCTTTTGGGGTGTCCGCTGATTGGTGCTTTCTCTGCCCACAAGTCGGGGCATGGCCTTAATAATCGCCTTTTGCGCACATTAGCGCAGCAGCGTGCGTCCTGGGAGACTGTCTCCTATGACAGCGCTGAGACAGATGCGGCGCCGGCATTTCTCCATCCTGCCTTTACTTGATCTCTGGCCGGGTCCCGGCGTCTAGATTCTCCTCGGGTTATCCCGATTCTTTTCATCGGGTAAGCGCTTACGTACGTTGCGCGGCAGTCAAAGGTCGCACACAGACTCTACGGCCCGACAGATATCCGGTGAAATTACACTCACGGTAATGTACTAAAGCAGTGAACCATCCAGCCGATGGGCAATGTCGTAGCTGATCTTGTTCTAAGTCAATTAACGCAACGGCCTTTGGAGATTAAATAGGATGCAGACCATCAAAACTTTTGGTGTCATCGGCACGGGGATTATTGGCGCGGGCTGGGCCGCTCGTGCGCTGGCCCGGGGTTTGAATGTATTGGCTTTCGACCCAGGCGCGGATGCACAAGACCGCTTACGCGAAAACCTGGCCCAGGTCTGGCCGGTATTGCAGCGTACCGGCCTTTTTCCTGGCGCGTCGGTAGACCGATTAAGATTTTGTGATTCCCTGGAAGAAGTAGCTCTTGGAGCGCAGTTCATTCAGGAAAGTGCTCCAGAGCGGATAGAACTTAAAACCACCCTACATACCCAGATCGATGCCGCGGCCCCCGCAGATGTACTGATCGCCTCGAGTACCTCGGGTCTGCTGCCAAGTGAGTTTCAGTCGCAGTGCGCTCATCCGGGTCGGGTGATGGTTGGGCATCCTTTTAACCCGGTTTATTTGTTACCGTTGGTTGAAGTGCTGGGTGGCGAGCAGACTGACGCCGACAATATCGAACGTGCAGTAGCGCTGTACCGGGATCTCGGTATGTATCCACTAAAAGTACGCTCCGAGGTGCCGGGCTTTTTGTCTGATCGACTCCAAGAAGCATTATGGCGGGAAATCTTGCATCTGGTTAACGATGATGTTGCGACGCCGGAAGAGCTCGATGCGGCTATTTGCTATGGTCCCGGCCTGCGCTGGGCACTATGGGGGGCCTGCCAGATTTTTCATGTGGCAGCTCAACCGGGCGGTATGGGCCAGTTTCTCAAACACTTTGACCCTTCTCTTTTTCCCTGGACCCATTTGGAGCCGCCAAAGATCACTGACGAACTCGCCGACAAGATGCACTCGGGCTGTGAGCGCCTGGCTGGTGATGCGCCTATTGACGAATTAGAGCGGGTGCGTGACGATGCGTTGATTGGGATTCTGGAGTCGCTACAGCAACGCAACCTGGGTGCCGGTGCTGTGCTTAACCAACACCAGAAGCGTATTCGCGAGTCCGCTGACAGCGATAGCGACTGAGCGCTGCGTCGGCCACAGCACCAAGGAGAGCCCTGATGGAATTTTCCCTGAGCGATGAACAACGGATGTTGGTCGACAGTGCCCGTGCTTTTACTGAAAAGGAATTGTATCCCTATGAGGATGAGGTGGAAGCGAGCGATGAAGTTCGCCCGGAACTTGCGCGCCAGATTAGAGAACGCGCCATTGTCCAGGGATTTTATGCTGCCAATATGCCCGAGGATCTCGGAGGTGGTGGACTGGACAGCGTTTCCCTGTCGTTGGTAGAACGTGAATTGGGGCGAGCTAATTTTGCCCTGCAGTATCTGGTTGGACGGCCCAGCAATATCCTGCAGGCTTGTGTCGGTGAGCAACGTGAGCGTTACCTGCTGCCGTGCATTCGCGGCGAGAAGACGGACTGTCTGGCGATGACCGAGCCCGGCGCGGGGTCTGATCTTCGTTCAATGCAATGTCGTGCGAAGCGTGACGGGAACAGTTACATCATCAACGGCACCAAGCATTTTATCAGTCATGCTGACCTGGCAGACTTTGTCATCCTCTTTGCCGCTACCGGCGAAGAAGAATCCAGTCGTGGTCCACGAAAATTGATCAGTGCTTTTCTGGTAGATAAAGGCACCCCCGGTTTCACAGTACGACAGGGCTATCACAGTGTTTCTCATCGGGGATACCATAACTGTATCCTCGAGTTTGAAAATTGCCGAATCCCCGTCGAGCAGATGTTGGGCGCAGAACATCAGGGGTTTAACGTGGCCAACGAGTGGCTCGGAGCCACGCGGTTACAGGTGGCGTCGATGTGTCTGGGTCGGGCCTACCGCGCGTTGGAGCATGCTATCGACTGGGCAGCCGAACGCCAGCAGTTCGGTCAGTACATTGGCCGGTTCCAGGGGGTTGGGTTCAAGCTCGCTGAAATGAAAATGCGCCTGGAGGCCTCGGAGTTACTCACTTTGCAAGCGGCGTGGAAGGCTGATCAGGGTGTTGCCACCGATACCGACTACGCGATGGCTAAGTTATACACCACAGAAATGCTCGCCTTTGTTGCGGACGAAGCGATACAGATTCATGGCGGTATGGGGTTGATGTCAGATCTGCCGCTGGAACGCATTTGGCGTGATGCGCGGGTTGAGCGCATCTGGGAAGGCACCAGTGAGATACAGCGACACATCATCTCCCGGGACATGCTTCGCCCACGCTGGAATTGACGCTAGCCTCTTTTGACTCTTCAGCGTCTTCTTCAGCCGAGCAGTGTCGCGGTATTTGGCGGTCGCGAGGCGCGTGAGGTTATTCGGCAATGCCGGCGTATGGCATTTGTCGGGGATATCTGGCCGGTCCACCCGAGTGCGTCGGAAGTCGAGGGGTATCGTTGCTACAAAAGTGTGGAGCAACTACCCGACAGTCCAGATGCGAGTTTTATCGGGGTTAACCGTCACATCACGATCGATATCGTCCGTAGCCTTTCTAAAAAGGGTGCCGGCGGTGCCGTGTGTTATGCCTCGGGTTTTAGCGAGGTACAGGATGGCGCCGTACTCAATGAAGCGCTTGTCCAATCTGCAGGAGAGATGCCGATTCTTGGTCCAAACTGCTACGGGGTGATCAACTATCTGGATGGTGCACTGTTATGGCCAGATCAGCATGGAGGCCAGCGAGTTGACCGGGGTGTTGCGTTACTCACCCAGAGTAGCAACATTGGTATCAATCTGACCATGCAGTCTCGGGCTCTGCCGATCGCGTACCTGATCGCGCTGGGCAACCAGGCGCAGACAGATCTTGCGGGTGTGCTTGAAGCCCTGATCGAAGATGATCGAGTTACAGCCGTGGGCCTGTATATTGAAGGTTTTCCTGATGTACAAGCGCTAGCGAAGGTAATGAGCCGGGCGCACGAGCGACAGGTTCCGGTAGTGGCGGTCAAATCAGGGGTCAGCGCACAAGGCGCCAGGATTACCTGCTCGCATACGGCTTCAATGGCAGGGTCGGACGAAGCCGCGAACGCACTCCTCGCAAGACTTGGTATTGCAAGAGTCCAGGATCTTGATACTTTAATAGAAAGCCTCAAGCTGCTTCATGTACATGGGCCGCTCGAGGACAATCGGCTGTGCTCTATGAGTTGCTCTGGTGGGGAAGCGTCATTGATGGCAGATACCGCTGTGGGTCGCGATATCGTGTTTCCGGAACTGACCGAGGAGCAGCACAAGTCTGTCGCCGCAACCGTTCACGAACTCGTCAGCGTATCGAACCCGCTCGACTACCATACCTTCGCCTGGAACAAGGAAGAAGACCTCTTTGGAACCTACAGCGCGATGCTTGCCTGCGGGTTTGATCTGTCAATGCTGGTACTGGATTTTCCTCGCGAAGACCGGTGTAACCTTGAGACCTGGGATCCGGCGGTTAACGCGATCACCCGGGCCGCGGACAAGACCGGTGCTGCAACCGCGGTGGTAGCGAGTCTTCCGGAGAGTCTGCCAGAGCTGGTTGGAGTCGCCCTGATGAATAAGGGGATCGTCCCGTTGTGCGGCATCCGACAAGCACTCGATGCAGCCCAGGCAGGTGTACAGATTGGCGCCGCTTGGCGCAGATCTGCTATTGACATGATGCTACCTGGCCCCGGGTTACCCCTGCCAGGAATCTCAGAAAGTCTCGATGAGTCGCAGGCCAAGCGTGAGCTCGCTTCCGTTGGGATCTGCGTTCCCCGTGGCGATCGGGTGGATTCTCTTGAAGCACTTGAAGCGACAGCCCGTTCGCTAACGTTTCCTCTGGTGCTGAAAGCCTGCGATTCGAAACTGACGCACAAGAGTGATGCCGGCGCAGTCATCATTAATATCAGGAGTGTCAGCGACCTCGTTGCAGCAGCAAAGACACTTTTCGCCTGGTATCCCGAGCTTCTCGTTGAGGAGATGGTCACCGATGCTGTCTGCGAGCTAATTGTCGGTGTGAGCCAGGACCCGGTCATTGGCCCCTGGATCATGATCGGTAGCGGCGGTATCTTTGCCGAGCTGCTGGCTGATCGCAAGGTGCTGTTATTGCCAGTGCAAAACGGTGGTTTTGAGCAGGCGATCGATTCACTCAAGATCAACCCCCTACTTAAGGGCTACCGGGGAGGCAGGTCTGCAGACATCTCCGCATTGCTCGACGCTTTGCAGAATTTGTCAGATTTTGCCCTAAAACACACAGACTCGTTGATTGAGCTCGAGATCAATCCTTTACTGGTTCGCGCGGAAGGCAAGGGTGTTTGCGCCGTTGACGCCGTACTGCAATATGCGCGAGCATCGTAGTCTATGTCTTTGTTGAGTACAGACCCCGCAAAAGCATCCGTCGTAAAACCCATTGATGCCTTGCTGGAGTTTTTGGGTGAGGACACCGGAAAACTCCTCGATGTCGGCTGTGGTGCCGGAGTGCTGAGCGATACGCTAGCACAGCACGGTTATGCCGTAACTGGTATCGATCCTCTCGTGGGTGGTGGGTCACCGGCATGGCGAGTCCAGGCAAGTGCGGATGCAATACCGCTATCAAGCGATACCTTCGATATCGCGGTGTTCCACTGGTCTTTACACCATGTACCTGAAGGTCTGATGGCGTCTGCCCTGGTCGAGGCGCAGCGGGTGCTGAATCAAAATGGCAGACTCCTGGTTATTGAACCTGAACCTGTGGGTAGCTCACAGGAAGTCTCGTACCCGTTTCATGATGAGACTGGGGTTCAGGCAAAAGCGGCCCACGTGGTTGAGGAAGTGATTCAGTCCCGGCCATCACAACGAAGACGACGGTATTATCTGAGTGAAGAACGCTATGAGAGTTTCGATGCTTTCGTTAAGGCGATGATGTCTTATGCCTACAACCGCTATACGGAGGAGGAGGTTCGCCAGAATATGGTGCGCAATACTTTCGAGTCCTGCCGCGAAGACGATACCTATCGCCTTCGACATCGAATCCGAATGGAAGAGATCTGCTGGAATACAACCGACCACACATGACAAAGGCACCAAACAATGGGTAACAAAAGCGTGCTAACCGATCGACAGGGATCTGTCCTTCAGGTGACCTTGGACCGGCCGAAGGCAAATGCCATTGACGTCGCGACAAGCCGTGAACTGGGAGACGTCTTCGCAGGATTTCGTGATGATCCTGAGCTGCGAGTTGCTATCATCACCGGCGGTGGCGATAAGTTCTTCTGCCCTGGTTGGGATCTTAAGGCCGCCGCTGAGGGTGAGGCAGTCGATAGCGACTATGGTGTGGGTGGTTTTGGGGGCTTGCAGGAACTGCCTGATCTCAACAAACCGGTCATCGCTGCCGTAAATGGTATCTGCTGCGGTGGTGGGCTGGAGTGGGCCCTGTCGGCTGACATCATCCTTGCCGCAGAGCATGCAACATTTGCACTGCCCGAGATCAATTCTGGAACGATTGCTGATGCAGCTACCCTGAAACTCCCAAAGCGTATCCCCTGGCATATTGCGATGGAACTACTTTTTACCGGCAGGTGGATGGATGCTGTCGAAGCGCACCGATGGGGGCTAGTCAACGAAGTTATACCGGCCGACAAACTTCTCGAGCGTGCTCGAGAATTGGCTGCAACGCTGTCCGAGGGCCCGCCTTTGGTATTCGCTGCGATTAAAGAGGTCTCAAGGGCCGCTGAGAATATGCGCTTTCAGGATGCGCTGGACGGGATTACCGGAAGACAGTTTCCAACGATCGACAAGTTGTATTCCAGTGAAGACCAACTCGAGGGCGCTAAGGCTTTCTCTGAAAAAAGAAAGCCCCAGTGGAAAGGGCGCTAAACCCACACCCCGTGGAGCGGCTTATACCCGTATAACCCTTTTCTTTTGGCTCTTTTGTTAAGGATTTGAGAATTTCGATATAGTCATACACGGTATCGTGAATTTTCTCTTAACCTGATAATTAACAGAAAAATGATGGAAGATTGGTCCGTTGTCCATAAGGTCTCCCTCCTGGGTTTTCTAGGCGCACTTGTTTTTGGAGCCGTTGCCAGTAAAACGCATTTTTGCATTATGGGGTCGATCAGTGACTGGATTAATATGGGGTCACGGGTACGCTTTCGGGCCTGGATGCTCTCCATCGGTATTGCGATACTGGGTTCCCAGGCAATGGTTCAGATGGGGTGGGTCGACTTCGACACAACGATGTATCGTAGTGCCAGTTTTGGCTGGGCAGGCTTTCTGATCGGTGGACTGCTTTTTGGAATAGGGATGACCCTCGGTGCTGGTTGTGGGCAGCGTACGCTGGTGCGGGTTGGGGGAGGTAATCTCAAGTCGCTGGTCGTTTTGATTGTCATGGCTATCACTGCGTACATGACATTGCGCGGCTTGTTGGCTCCGGTGCGTATCGATGTATTCGGGCCGCTCTCAATTGACCTTGAAGCCCAAGGGATTGGTAATCAGGGTATAGAAACGATCCTGGCACATCTTGTAGGTATATCAGCGCAAGGTATGGCAATAGCCGTCACCCTCATATCAGGCTTCGGCGCGGTGTGGTATGCAGTAAAGGACAAGGAATTTCGCACCAGCGGAGATAACATCCTCGCGGGCATCACTATCGGGGTGCTTGTGGTGGGCGCCTGGTACGCAACCGGCGTAATCGGCAACGATGATTTCGACCCCGTTCCTGTTGAGGCGCTTACTTTTATTGCGCCCACGGGTAATACGGTTAACTACCTGATGACGTGGACCGGAGCCGAGATCAATTTCGGCATTGCTGTCGTGCTCGGCATGATCGTTGGTGCATTTCTTTACACTGTTTTGTCTGGTAATTTCCGTGTCGAAGCTTTTGCCAATCGGGCTGATATGCGTAATCACCTTGTCGCGGGCGTTCTCATGGGATTCGGAGGCGTTCTGTCTTTTGGGTGCACGATCGGACAGGGAGTCTCAGGGATGTCGACCTTGGCACTGGGCTCGCTAGTTGCGCTGCTCTCGATCATGCTTGGATCTGCGCTCACTATGAAAGTCCAGTACTACATGCTGGACGATGGCTTTTGGAGTTCCCTCAGACAGTCGCTCGCAGACCTTCGGCTTTTACCCTCGGGAAAGTAATTCTCAAAAACATCGCTCGCGCACACTGCTCACCGTAGAGGCCAGCAGGTATAATGCGCACGCTTTCGGGCCGTTAGCTCAGTTGGTAGAGCATCTGACTTTTAATCAGGTGGTCGCAGGTTCGATCCCTGCACGGCCCACCATATTTCAAGCACTTACGAGTGTTTTGAAAAAGGGCGTCTCCCAAATGAACGCGATTCTCCCAAACTCATAGCGGTTTCCATGCGAAATGGCTGACCGTAATACTCATCAAGCCGCGCTGTTAAATCTCCAGAGCAGAACTGCTCGCCTCTCTTACGTCCTAGAACACTTCTCCAGTATCCGCAGTAAGCAAGGCTCTCGCGGCGGCGGTAGGCCGTGGCCGGGGCTTCAGTTGCTTGCTGACAAGGACAAAGAATTCAT
>JAAZZE010000065.1 GCA_014239255.1 Gammaproteobacteria bacterium | reverse complement strand
CAGCGGCCTGGTGGTAACAGCAATCGTTGCTCAAAATTGGATAATGACTGCTTGTTATAAAATGTTTTATTGACTTTTATTACAAGGAACATCGTTATGGATCTGCCTGCCCGGTTGGGACTAAAAAGATTAGCGCAATTGCGTAAAACTTGGGTTCAAGTTGAACGCGGCGCAATCAGCCGGATCACCGGCAAAGTGCGCTCTGCGTTACCCGCAGAAGATCTCCATCTGATTCGCCGACAGGTTGATGAATGCCTGTCTGAGATGGGGGGCGCTGCCTCTGCGCGGGCCCGGGCCGCGCGTTTGGGTGGAGTCTACCTGGATCTGAATTCACGAGGTCGCGAAAACTTTCTGAGGCTACTGGCGGGCGAATATGGAGTTAATCCAGATGCATTGCGTCGATCAGCACGCCAGTGGTTGGAACTGGATGCTGCAGATTCATCAAAGAACGCGCAAACCCTGCTTGAGGCCCAGGCGCATTTACGTCACACGCTGCAGTCCCCGCGGATACGTCTTTTGATGCAGTTCAATGATCTGCCTGAAGGCGTCAAGTTCTTGGCCAATATGCGAGCCCAGTTGGTCAAGATCAAGGGGGATGATTCGGAACTATGTGCTTTTGATATTGAGTTTCGAGATCTCCTTGCATCATGGTTCGATGTGGGTTTTTTGGAATTGCGCCGCATTACCTGGGATGCGCCGGCCGCATTACTGGAAACGCTAGCTGAGCACGAAGCGGTGCATGCTATTCGTTCCTGGCAAGACATTAAGCACCGCCTGGCGGCGGCTGATCGACGGTGTTTTGCCTTCATTCACCCACAGATGCCCAATGATCCCCTGATCTTCGTTTGGGTGGCGTTGACTAACGGGGTCTCCGAGCGTATTGATGATCTGCTACGGGTAGATCACCATGAGTTGAATCCAGACAAAGCCGACACCGCGATGTTTTACTCAATCTCGGCGATACAGCCGGGCCTTGATGGAGTAGGCTTTGGTAATTTTTTGATCAAACAAGTCGCTGACCGCTTAAGTCACGATCATAAACAACTCAAACATTTTGCCACGCTGTCACCGATACCTGGGTTCCAACGTTGGATAAAAGAACGATTGGAGCATTCTGGTAACAATGGGGAAGAGCATCCCCGTGTGCAAAAAGGATTGCAGGCGCTGCGAAATGCCGGGGCTTTGGAGCGCATGTTTTCGGATCGAAGTTGGCTGCGGGATCGGGCTGCGTTGGAGCTTGTGCGTCAGCCGCTACTGGTTCTGGCCGCGCATTACCTGGCACAGGAAAAACGTGGTTTGGACGCTCTTGATCAGGTCGCCAATTTTCATCTGTCCAACGGAGCCAGTATTGACCGGCTCAACTTTCCCGGTGACCTCTCCCGCCAAGGCCAAAAGCGGGCTGCAGGGCTAATGGTGAACTATCGTTATCGGTTGAAAGATATTGAATCCAATCACGAGGCTTACCATGGAACGGGCGAGATCGCACAGTCGCGTGCAATCAGCGTTCTTCTTTAGCCGATTATTTCTTTGTAACCTCGCCCGGGCGGATCAACTCGTTTTCAGATCCGAATCAGAAAATAGAACATCAGGGGTTGACTTGGGTTTAGGAAAGAATATAATGAGAATCATTCGTATTCCCATTCGTATTCATAAAATAAAGTATTGGAGCATTTCAATGATCGACCAAGTAAATCATTCTCTCATCAGCATATGTTTGGGGCTGGTCCTAGCTGTACCCTTCGCGGTTGCTGCCGAAGATGAGGTAAACGTCTATAGCTACCGAAAACCGAAATTGATTGATCCGATGTTTGCCGAGTTCACCAAACAGACGGGTATCAAAGTCAACTCGGTATTTGCCAAGAAGGGCATGATAGAGCGGTTGCAAAGCGAGGGAGCCAATAGCCCAGCGGACCTGGTATTTACCGTAGATATCGGCCGTTTGTCCGATATCAAGAACGCCGGATTAACACAATCGGCGAGTTCTAAGAGGTTTTCTGATGATATTCCAGCTAACTACCAGGACCCAAAAGGTCACTGGTTCGGACTGACGACGCGGGCGCGCATTATTGCGGCCTCAAAAGACAGAGTAAAGCCGGGTGAGATCCTGAGCTATGAGGACCTCGCTGACCCAAAATGGAAAGGTCGAATCTGTACTCGTTCTGGCAAGCATCCCTATATGGTAGCGCTGACCGCCAGCATGATTGCACACCACGGAGCAGTTGGAGCAAAGGCATGGTTGACCGGTGTTAAGAATAACCTTGCCCGCAAACCTCAAGGAAACGATAGAGCCCAGGTAAAAGCAATAAAGGAGGGCGAGTGTGATCTAGCCGTCATCAATCATTACTACATGGCAAAGATGTTGAAAGACCCTGAACAGGTCCCATGGGCTGAATCAGTCAATGTCATTTTTCCGAATCAAAGCGGGCGTGGAACCCATATGAATGTTAGTGGCATGGCCTTGACCAAGCACGCGCCTAACAAGGATAACGCGATCAAGCTAATGGAATTCCTTGCGAGTGGCCAGGGTCAGGAAATGTATGTCCAGAACAATGGCGAGTACCCGGTAAAACCGGGTATTCCGTGGAACGATCTTCAAAATTCGTGGGGCGAGTTTAAGGAAGACACCTTAAGTCTGGCTGTAATTGCGGACAATCGTGTTGCAGCGATCCGAATGGCTGATGAGGTTGGGTATAACAATTGATAGGCTGTTTGGCAGACAGGTTGTCGGTAATCCCGGAGCTGGTCTCCGGGATTACTTTATGAGAAGTCGACCTTGGATCATCGACTGGATTGGCGTAGCCACTAATTAGCATAGAATATTCTGACTGATGAATGCCAGTGTATCTTCCACTTTGAAGTCTTTTCCCAGTATGGGTCTGAGCGGGGCAGCGCGCGTTAGTGGGTGGATGTTGGGCTCGCTTTTATTGGCACTGTTGGCATTAATGCCAGTGGGGGCAGTGGTATTTTTCGCCATCGACTCTAGTGGAGACATCTGGGGCCACCTGGTACGTACTTCTCTTTTTGGCTATATCAGTAATACGTTCTGGCTGTTGTTGGGGGTTGGAATCAGTGTCTTTCTGACTGGAGTCTCAACCGCGTGGCTGGTGACAATGTGCCGTTTTCCTGGCAGGCGTGTCTTTGAGTGGTTGCTGTTGTTTCCACTGGCGATTCCGGCGTACGTGATTGCTTACGCTTATACAGACTTTCTGGAATATGCCGGGCCCGTGCAAGGTCTGTTGCGCGCCCTTTTCGGGTGGCAGAGCGCGCGGGAGTATTTTTTTCCTGAGATTCGCAGTCTGGGCGGTGCAATGGTCTTTATGGGGCTCGTTCTCTACCCTTATGTCTATCTATTGGCACGCTCCGCTTTTCTCGAGCAGTCAGTCAATGTGCTTGAGGTCAGTCGGGTCCTTGGCAGAGGGCCATGGCGCACCTTCAGCACGGTTTCTCTGCCAGCGGCGCGCCCGGCGATCGTAGTGGGTGTATCTTTAGCTCTGATGGAGACGCTCAATGATTACGGTACAGTAGATTTTTTTGCGGTCTACACGATGACCGCTGGCCTTGTAGATGTTTGGCTGGGCATGGGCAGTCTCGCAGGAGGCGCCCAGATCGCAACAACGATGCTGGTATTTGTAATCCTGCTGATAACGCTTGAGCGCATCAGTCGACGCCATTTACCGCTACCTCGCAGGATCGCCCAGAATCAGCCGAGACCGCGAAATCATTCGACTCAATAACACCACTGGTACCAGTCCCACCAAAACAATTGTCAACGAGCCCAGAGCTGCCTCTCCCAGCATCTCATCAGAGGCAAACTGGTAGACGTGCGTTGCCAGGGTTTCGAAATTAAACGGCCGCAACAACAATGTGGCGGGAAGTTCTTTCATGCAGTCAACAAATACGATCATAACCGCTGTCAGCATGCCGCCGCGGATCAGGGGGAGATGGTAGCGTACCAGCGCCTGTCCCGCGCGGTAGCCCAGTGTGCGGGCGGCCATATCCATGGATGGAGATACCTTCTCCAGACTGGTTTCAACCTGACCCAGTGCCACCGCCAGGAACCGGACAATATACGCAAACAATATCGCCACACGGCCGCTGTTAGAGGTTCGCAACATCTCATGTAACTACGAGTTGGAGCGCGCGGTTTTTGACCTCAGTTTGACAGTGAATCGTGGTGAGCAGGTATGCCTTTTGGGCCCCAGTGGTTGCGGCAAGACCACTGTGCTGCGCGCTATCGCTGGCTTTCACCCGGTATTGACGGGCGGCATCTTTATCAATGACCAGCAGGTCTCTGCGACTGATGTGATGGTGCCGCCCGAGTCGCGACGCGTGGGTATGGTATTTCAGGATCATGCTTTGTTTCCACACCTGTCAGTCCAGCACAATATCGCCTCAGGGCTGCATCAGGTTTCAACCCGTGATCGGAAAGAAGCAGTTGCCGATATGCTTGAGCGAATGGATTTGACTCGGCATGCAAAGCGCTATCCGCACGAACTTTCTGGTGGGCAACAGCAGCGCGTTGCACTGGCTCGGGCGCTTGCGCCTAAGCCTTTGTTGTTGCTGATGGACGAGCCATTTTCCAATCTCGACCAGGAATTGCGTGAACGCATGGGTCAGGAAGTCTCAGATATGCTGAAGGAAAATGACATCACCTGCGTGATGGTGACCCATGATCAGAACGATGCCTTTGCCTTAGGGGACAAGGTTGGGGTGATGGAAGATGGTGCGATCATGCAATGGGATACCCCTTATAATCTTTATCATCGCCCCCAGAATCATTTTGTAGCCGATTTTATTGGGAGCGGCGTATTCCTGGAGGGGGCACTATATTCCGTTAACGGTGTGACAACGCCGTTGGGCGACTTGAGCAGCGAAACAGCATTGGACTGGACCGTTGGTTCACAGGTGGAAGTACTGATTCGACCTGATGATGTGATATATGACCCTCAAGGCTCTGTTAAGGCCCAGGTGATCCGCCGGGCGTTTAAGGGTGCCGAGATCATGTATACGCTGCGTACCAGCGCTCAGATTACATTGCTGGCGCTCTTTCCCAGTCACGCCAATTTTGAGATCGGTGACGAAGTGTCAGTTCGGTTAGAAGTTGATCACCTTGTGGTGTTTCCGAAGGGGTCGATACCCGAGTGATCCAAAGTAATAACTGCTCGCCCAGTTAAGCAGCGAGGCCTGGGTGCTCAATCTGGTTCAAATGGGGTCAGATAGGCGTCTAGTATAGAGGGAATCGTCGCACTTTCTTTGACCTCGATTCTGGCAACAGCACGATGATGTACCTCGTCAGGGCCATCGGCATAGCGCAGCGCTCGCCCCCAGGTCCAGTGATCGGCCAGCGGGGTATCGGGGCTGATGCCCATGGCACCAAAGGCCTGCATTGCCCGGTCAAGCACGGTGGTGTGGAGCATTGGTACCAGGGCTTTGATCATTGAGATTTCTTTACGGGCAGCTTTGGCGCCGTGCTCATCGATCAGCCAGGCCGTTTTCAGCACCAGCAGACGTGCTTGCTCGATCTCGATACGCGACCGTGAGATCCACTCGGCAACGGCACCGTGTTCATGAAGATAACGACCAAAGGTTTTGCGTTCTTGCGTCCGGCGGGTCATCAATTCCAACGCCAGCTCTGCTGCGCCAACCGAACGCATGCAGTGATGGATGCGGCCAGGTCCCAGCCGAGCCTGGGCCAGGGCAAATCCCGAGCCTTCCTCGCCTAATAGATTGCCCACCGGTACGCGCACATTCTTAAAGATGATTTCACAGTGGCCTTCCGGATGAAGGTGGTTCATCACTGTCAAGTTTCGCACCACCGTGACACCTTGGGTATCAATGGGTACCAGTACCATACTCTGCTGGTGGTAAGTATCTGCGTCAGGGTTGGTTTTGCCCATCACAATCAATAGTTTGCAGTTGGGATGCGCGGCGTTGGTAATCCACCACTTACGGCCATTAATTACGTAATCATCACCATCCTGGGTAATCCGGGTCTGGATGTTTGAGGCATCCGATGAGGCTGTGTCGGGCTCGGTCATAGCAAAAGCCGAGCGGATCTCGCCGTTCAGCAAAGGAGTGAGCCACTGCTGGTACTGTTCGGGCGATGCGAACATATGCAACAGTTCCATATTACCGGTATCGGGCGCACTGCAGTTAAATGGCTCCGATGACCAGGTAACGCGCCCCATAATTTCTGCCAGGGGCGCGTACTCCAGGTTCGTCAGTGGTGTGCCGGGTTCATCGGTTTTAAGACCGGGTAGGAAAAGATTCCATAACCCCTGTTGACGGGCCAGCGCCTTCAGGTCCTCCATGAACGACACCGGATAGATGCCGTTGCGCACTTCTTTTTGCCACTGGCTGATCTTCGGCACGATATGGGCATCCATAAATTCGCGAACCTGGGTGCGCAAACCTTCAACTTTGGGCGAGTAGGCGAAATCCATAGGAAATTATCTCCGGGGTACAATTCGGAATGCTGGCAGGGATAAACTTCGCATTCCAACGATTTGTAAGATGGGTGTGTCGGTTGCTTGGAGCATCTTGTCAGAGAGTGAGTACAATCTTGCCACAAACGGTACGCGCCTCGATTTGTTGAAGAGCATTGGCAGCCTGGGCCAGCGGCAGGACAGCGTGCAGTTGCGGTCGTAAGGCGCCAGACGCAGTGAGCTCGAACAGTTGTTGGTGATTCTGGTGGGCTTGATCAGATTCTTTCTCACAGAAATTTCCCCAGAATACACCAACCACACTATAGCCTTTGACCAGAGGCAGGTTCAGTGGTAGTTGCGGTATGTTGCCGCCGGCAAAGCCAATCACCAGCCAGCGGCCTCGCCAGGCGATTGAACGACTGAGGGTGCCTGCGAGTTCGCCACCGACCGGGTCAAAAATAACGTCTGCACCGTTGCCGTCGGTCAGGGACCGTATTGCCCCGCGCAAGTCATCCCCACTGGTGTTGATACCGGCATGGGCGCCGTGCTGTTTCGCTACCGCTAATTTTTCCGGTGTTGAGCAGGCTGCGATGACGTGCGCACCAAGGGCGCAGCCGATTTGCACGGCGGCAAGACCGGTGCCGCCGGCCGCACCGGTCACCAGGAGCGTTTCGCCGGCTTGTAATGACCCGCGTTGAACGAGCGCATGGTAGGCCGTGCCATGTGCACATAATAGCCCCCCGGCCTGAGTGAATTCCAGACTCGCGGGAAGCAGGTAAGCGTGGCTGGCCGGTACCACCACTGCCTGGGCATAAGTACCAAAGCGTGGGCTCATGGCTGCAACCCGGTCTCCTACCTCGAAGCCAGATACGCCTTGGCCAAGTGCATCGATGGTGCCGGCACACTCGATACCGGGAACAAAAGGCAGATCCGGCTTGACCTGGTATAACCCCCGAACCAGTAAGGCATCAGGAAAGTTCACACCCACTGTACTTATTTGCAGGCGAATCTCACCTGGCCCAGGCGCGGGTTCGGGCAGCTCGCGCAGCACCAGGTCGTCCACCGGACCGTAAGCCTCACAGACAATCGCCTTCATTATGCCTCCTGATTATTAATGACTTCCATGCCCATCTCGGCGAGCTGTGATGTGAGCTCACCTACCCCGATAGCTTTGTCACTCGAAGCGTTACCGTCGAGAGCACGCTTCATGACTCCCTGGCAGATCGCCGCCAGACGAAAGAAACTGAAGGCGAGATAAAATCGCCAGTGATCGATCTGGCCGATGCCGCGGTTTTCGCAGTACTGTGCCACGATCTCGTGTTCTCGAGGAATACCCAGTGGCACCGGATCGATACCGGCAGAACCTCGAATCTGTCCCGTGTTTGGCATCCGCAGACACATACAGAAATACGCAAGATCAGCGAACGGGTGCCCCAGTGTTGATAACTCCCAGTCGATGACTGCCTGTATCCGACCTTCACTGGGTGCAATGATCAGGTTGTCGAGACGGTAATCACCGTGAATCAGCGTGCTTTGGCCGTCATCAGGCGGGGTGTGAGGTTCTAACCAGGCAATCAACGATTCCATGGCATCAATACGATCCGTCTCGCTGGCGCGATATTGTCCGGTCCAGCGCGCGATCTGGCGCTCAAAATAATTTCCGGGCCGGCCAAAGTCAGAGAGTCCGATGGACGCTGGATCCAGAGAATGCAGTGCCGCAAGCACAGTAATCTCGTGCCGGTAGAGAGCGCTACGCTCTGGCGCCGTCAGTTCCGGTAGTGTTGGATCCCAGAAAATCCGCCCACCTTCATAGCTCATGACAAAAAACACCGAGCCGATAACCTCCGGATCCTCGCACAGGCACCAGGTCTGCGGTACCGGCACAGTTGAGCCCTGGAGCGCCTGCATAACTCTGAATTCGCGTTCCACAGCATGGGCAGATTTCAGTAGTTTTCCACTGGGTTTTCGGCGCAGCACATAAGTCCCGCCGGTGCTCTGCACACGGTAGGTCGGGTTTGATTGCCCCCCGGCGAACTTATCGACAGATTGCAGCAACCCGATGCCTGGTATTGCCGATTCGAGGTACCCGTTCAAGCGGGTAAAGTCTATGTTCTCTTTATTCATGCTGACTTAGCGATCGGTCATATCTTGTTGTTTTAAAAAATTGCTGGGTAGATTCCCAAAAGTGCATCTTTTCCCCAGGCGAGATGTATTTCCTTGCTGGCCGATGTGTGTGTTGACTCTATACGGAGTTAACAAATGGTGTCTGCCGACTCTTGACTGGCCGGCACCCTAAACTAGTCGATTGCCACTGGTTTTGCCAGTTGCTCTTTCTTTTGTTGTTGCCACATCTGGGCATATAGGCCTTTCTCGGCCAGCAATTGCGGGTGAGTACCTTGTTCGGTAATGCGCCCGTCGTCCAGTACCAGAATCTGGTCTGCACCGACCACCGTGGACAGGCGGTGAGCGATGACCAGTGAGGTCCGTCCCTGTGAAAGACGGGCCAGATTGTCTTGAATTTCGCGTTCTGTGGTGCTGTCCAAAGACGAGGTGGCTTCGTCAAAAAAGAAAATCTTTGGATCTCGTAGCAGAGCACGAGCGATTGCGACCCGTTGTTTTTCACCCCCCGATAGTTTTAACCCGCGTTCACCGACAAGGGTCTGGTAGCCTGCCGGCAGGCTTTGGACGAAATCGTGCAATTGCGCTGCCCGGGCCGCCGCCAGTATGTGGTCGTCATCTGCCAGTGGATCTCCGTAAGCGACGTTGTAATAGAGTGTATCGTTGAATAAGACAGTATCCTGCGGCACGACGCCGATGACACGCCGTAGCGAGTGTTGGGTCAAGCTACCGATATTCTGATTATCAATTAGGACTTGTCCAGAATCAGGATCATAAAAACGCAACAGCAAGCGGCTAATCGTAGATTTACCAGCCCCGGTCGGCCCGACAATCGCGGTTGTGCTGCCTGAGGCTACGGTGAAACTGACGTTGTGCAGAATGCGTCGGTCAGATTCGTAGCCAAAACTCACATTGCGAAACTCGATCGCACCGCTACTGCAGCGCAGAGGTTCGGCATCGGGCGCATCGGCGACGTCAGTCGCCTCGTCCATCAGTGAGAACAAGTTTTCCATATCGACCATGGCTTGGCGGATTTCCCGATACACGGTACCCAGCATGTTCAACGGAATCGCCAGTTGCATCAGGTAGGTATTTACCACTACGAAGTCGCCTACGGTCATCTCACCATCGCGTATATCCAGTGCGGCCAGTACCAGCATTGCGGTGACACCGACGGTAATCACTGCAGCCTGTGCGACGTTCAATAGTGACAGACTTTCCCGGGTTCGCACCGCGGCTTTCTCATAATCTGCCAGCGCAAGGTCGAGCCGGTCAGCTTCGTGTGCCTCGTTATTGAAGTAACGCACGGTCTCAAAATTCAGCAGCGAATCCACAGTACGGGTGCTGATGTCGTTGTCAGCATCGTTCATTTGCCGGCGAATACGGGTACGCCAGGCGGTTATAACGAAAGTGAGCCATACATAAACTGCAATAGTGATCACAGTAATTGCGGTATAGACAAAACCGAACAACGCCCAGAGAATGCCGCCGACCAGCAGCACCTCTATAAAGGTGGGTACGATATTAAAGGCCACGAAAGAAAGCAGGAACTGAATGCTGTTAGTGCCCCGGTCGATGAAACGGTTCAGTGCTCCAGTTTTGCGCGATAGGTGAAAGCGCATCGACAGCGTGTGCAGATGTTCAAAGACTTGTAGCGCCAGGGTACGCACGGCGTTTTGTGCTACCCGAGCAAACAGGGCATCACGCAACTGGTTTAGCACCAGCACCGAGAGTCTGAATGCCCCATAAGCAAGAATCACGGCAAGTGGAATGCCCAGCCACAACCCGTGTTGCTGATCGAGGGCTCCCAACTGATCTACGGCATCACCTAGCACCAATGGCACGTAGACATTGGCGGCTTTGGCCAGCACCAGGCTGAATAATGCAATAGTCACCCGCGCCTTCAGGTCGGGGCGTTTTGCTGGCCACAGGTAGGGCACCAGGGTAGCAAAGGTTCTTAACGAATTAGACTGCTCTATTTGATCCATAAACGGGGTAACAACAGTAGGTGACGCACTTTTTGTGCTTTGATGGAGGCGGCCCTCGCCGGTGCAGCAGTCTTAGGGCATAGGTTGCCATACCAGTGCCGGCTCATCCATCAGGGCAGCTTGCTCGCGCAAATCCAGGATATGCTGTTCCCAGGACCGCGGCGTATTAAACCACGAGAAAACCCTTGGGAAGGCTGGATCCTCCCAGCGTTGGGCGATCCAGGCGTAATAGTGCATCAGGCGCAGGGTGCGCAGTGCCTCTATCAGGTTTAACTGCGCCGGATCAAAATCTGCAAAGGCGGTATAACCCTCCAACAGAATGCCAAGACTTATCTCTTTGTCTTCTCGCTCGCCGGACAGAAACATCCATAGATCCTGTACCGCTGGTGCCATGCGTGAATCATCGAGGTCCACAAGGTGTGGGCCATCATCAGTCCAGAGGATATTGCCGCTGTGGCAGTCGCCATGGGTTCGGATGAGCTTGATCTCAGGGCAGCGTTCGTAACACCACTGTATCCGTTGCAGTAGATCTTGGCTCAGAGATTCGTATGCTGCTATCAGTTCACCTGGAATAAACTTGTTCTTAAGAAGAAACTGGACACAGCTTGAACCAAAGGTTGTTGCATCCAGTGTAGGTCGATGCTGATAGGCAGTCTCGCTGCCAACTGCATGCAAGCGCCCGATAAAACGACCCAGTTGGCGTAACTGATCGGGGCTCTCAAAATCCGGTGCCCGACCGCCATAGCACTCAAACAGTGAAAAACGATAACTCTTGTGTTTGAACAGGGTCTCACCTGCGGAATTGGCCAGGGGTGGGATCAGCGCGATCTCTCGCTTAGCCAGTTCAAGAGCAAAATGATGTTCCTCGTAAATCGCCGCATCACTCCAGCGGCCGGGCCGGTAAAACTTAACGACGATAGTTTTGTCGTCATCCAGGCCAACCCGGTAAACCCGGTTCTCGTAACTGTTCATGACTAACAATCGCCCATCGCTGTAATAGCCCTGGCTGTCTACCGCCTCAAGGATTTCAGCGGGACCCAGGTTCTGGTAATCGCTAGTAGCGTGGTCGTTCATGGCAACGTCTGGTGACTCTTATTGACTCGGCTTACCGTTGGCCGCGTGCGAAGAGCGCCCATCATCAGCACATTTCCAAGGATTGCGTAGCCGCCGAATATCATACAAACCCAGTATATCGATATGCCGGCGTCCATCAGTACGCCCATGCTGACTGGTCCAAGTGCCGAGGCCAGTACCATAAGCGCCATGTACAGACTTTTGATCGCCCCCAGGTGTTTAACGCCATAGAGTTCGGCCCACAGCGCCGATACTGAGGTGTGCGCAAGGCCGGTATGGATACCCAACATCATCATATAGGGGACGACGCCCAGGGGGTGGCTCACCGAAGCCAGAATAAAGCATCCTGCCGCGAGCGGTATCAACATGACTTGCACTACATTGACGGCTCGCAAGCGGTCGATCAATGGACCCGCCAGCAGCATGGTCACAATTCCGACTCCAGCAAAGATTGTGTAAGTGCCAGTAATCCATTCGCCAGACCACCCTTTGACATGTGCAATATTGAGGTGGTGAAAGAAAAGCGCCGTCCCGATCAGAGAAGACGACAGAATCCCCGGGCTCATGAGGTAGAACCGTGGGTCACGCAGAACTTCAGCGCGGGTCCACGAGACAGTCGCTTTTACCCGGGAACCTGTCTTGGTAGATAGTTTGTCGAGGTGCCTTTGGTGAAAGCGGTCGTGGCCGCCCAAGAGCCACAGGGTTGCCGGTATCAGCGTGATACCGGCGAGTATCGCAGCCCCGGCGTAGGTCCAGCGCCAGCCGAACGCCGCGATTGTCAGGACGGCAAGGAATGGCAGCGCAGCTTCACCTACGGTGTACCCTAGCGAGGCGACTGCAATCGCCCGACCCCGGTCCTGGTCAAAATAACGAGCCATACTGGTGATGGAAACGTGCGAGGCCAGTCCTTGTCCCGAATGGCGCAGCAAAAAGATACCCAGTACCAGCGCGACGGGGCCTGGCACCAAAGCCATATAGGCGCAGGCACCAACCAGCAGTACGCAGACGGTCAGCGCGTAGCGAGACAGGCGAAAACGGTCGATCAACCCGCCGGTAAATGGCATCACCAGGGCACTCGCCAGTGTCCCGGCCATGTAGATGCTGCCCCATACGGTATGACTGAGACCAAACTCACTTTGGATCTGTGGGCCGAATACACCGATAAAGTAGGTCTGGCCAAAACTCGAGTACAACGCCATTAAAAAGCTGAAAATCACCAGGCGGCTATTGGTGCGAAAGAGTTGTCGGTAGGCGAAGATCGGCATCGGTCGAGTCAACTTATGTGTGAAAAAGGAAGAACCGCTTGTTTTTGCACTTGCAACGCTGAGCCAAGATTATTCGGTCGTACCATCATGGCGAAAGACTCCTTGTGCAAACGGGCGATAGTACAGGGTCTATCCAAGAAAGAAAGGCGCCACTCTGAACGATCCGATTGTTTATCCCAGAATCCAGGTTTGGGGCATGGAATGCCTTCGGCTATCCGTTATCGCTGTGATTACATGAATCACCCCTGGTTAATCCAGCGGATAGCGACATGAGGCGGTCGCCCCTCTATAATGCGCCACCGCACCGATCGGTGCGTATTTCTTCAGGAAAACGTCAGATGCATCCTTCGATTGATACCTTGCGTAATATCGCCATTATTGCCCATGTTGACCATGGCAAGACCACGCTGGTAGACCAACTGCTTCGCCAGTCGGGCACTTTGGTCTCGCACGGTGAGATGACTGATCGGGTGATGGATTCAAACGAGCTCGAACGCGAGCGGGGCATCACTATCCTGGCCAAAAATACAGCCATCACCTGGCAGAAGTGGCGTATCAATATTGTGGATACTCCAGGCCATGCCGATTTTGGTGGCGAGGTCGAGCGGGTATTATCAATGGTCGATTCGGTATTGCTGTTGGTGGATGCCGTAGAGGGCCCCATGCCGCAGACGCGCTTTGTGACTCAAAAAGCGCTGAGCCATGGGCTTCGTCCGATTGTGGTGATCAATAAGGTTGATCGCCCAGGCAGCCGTCCTGACTGGGCGGTCGATCAGACTTTTGAACTGTTCGATAGGCTGGGCGCATCGGATCAGCAGCTCGACTTTCCGGTGATTTATGCCTCAGCACTGCAGGGTTGGGCAGCTAAAGCGCCTGATCCGGGCACGGCCGATGATATGCAGGTCTTGTTCGAGGCCATTGTGACGCATGCCCCAGTTCCTCCGGTGAGTTCCGACGGTCCCTTCCAGATGCAAATTAGTGCTCTGGATTATTCTCCCTACGTAGGGGTGATTGGTATTGGACGCATCCAGCGTGGCCAGATCTTTCGTAACGGTGCTGTATCTGTCTCCGCACCCGATGGGAATATTCGTA